>JARIEV010000025.1 GCA_031127225.1 Gemmatimonadota bacterium
TCCCACGATCCCCGAGGTTGCTGCCGCATTCCGCGAAATCCGGCTCGTGAACCCCACCACGGTGGAATTCACGCGGGAGTCGATGCCCGATGCCTACCGCCTGATTCGCGTGATCTATCGATTCATCAACACCGATTGACGCCGCGCCCGCGCGGTCGCTGAGCCCGGCGCGCGCGGGGCCGGCGATCAGCGCGCAATCGCCAGAAACACCAGCTCCGTCAGGAACGCCGTGGTCGACCCGTGCGCCTGCGCATGATGCACCTCCGTGAGCGACGGGAGGTGCTCGGCGAAGTACTTCTGCATGTGCGAACTCTCCATCACCGTGGAGACGAGCGCGAGCGGATACCGGTAGTCCGGATTCACCGCCGCGATCATGTCGGCGACCGCGCGGCACAGCCGCTTGTAGCTGCGGAACAGCCCCTCGCGGTTCTCGTCGTCCACGCCGCGATGCAGGTACGATTTCGATGACTCCGCCACGACCACCCGGTACAGTGCCGCCTCATCGATCCGTGGGAGTGAGGGATCGGCCTCGATCGGCCGTGTGAGCTCGGCCAGCGCCAGCCGCAAGCGCTGCTCTGCCGGCTCCACGTTGGTGGTGACCAGCAGCAGCCGGTACTCCATCCAGCTCCAGTACCACGCCGTGAGATACAGCAACATCCGGTGCTTGTTCTTGAAGTACCGGTACACCGACGCCTCGGTGGTGCCGATGCGGTCGGCCAGTTTGCGGAAGGTGAACGCCTCGTAGCCGATCTCGTCGAGCATGAGAATGCCATGCTCGACGATCTGCTGGCCGAGGTCAGAACTGGTGGGATCCTTCAGGTGGAGTTTGTCGTCCACCTGCAGGCGGATCGCGTGGGTCACGCCGCGCCCATGAGCATGCGGCTGTCGTAGAACGCCACCGCCCCGCTCTCCACGTCGTACATCCCCCCCACGATGGCCAGCTCCGCGCGCTCGACCATGTCGGCGAGCAGCGGGCTACGCTCCATGATCTGCTGTTTCACCAGCAGCACGTTCAGTTCGGCCACGCGCTCCACGAAGGCACTGTTCGCCGAACTGCGGTCGTCGACGGTGTCCGTCTCGAGCGCGATCGCCTCGCCGATTTTGTGCAGCAGCCCCGTGAGGTTACCCAGTTCGACGCCGTCGCACGCGCCCTTGATGGCGCCGCAGCGCGAGTGGCCGAGCACCACGATGACCTTGGCCCCCGACACCCTGCACGCGAATTCCATGCTGCCGAGGATGTCGTCGTTGAGCACGTTGCCGGCGATGCGGCAGCTGAAGATGTCGCCCAGCCCCTGATCGAACACCAACTCGGCGGAGGTGCGTGAATCGATGCAGCTGAGCGTGATCGCCAAGGGATGCTGGCCCTCGCTGGTTTCGTTCACCTGCTGGAGCAGGTTGCGGTTCGCCTTGAGGTTGTTCACGAACCGCTCATTCCCTTTGCGGAGAACGTCGAGGGCCGTGATCGGGGTCAGGGCGTCGCGCGACGCCTTGGTGAGAGTTCTCATGTGTCGGTCTCGGGCTCGGGGCATCGCGACACACACCGCGCCGTCCCGTCGGGGGCATGGGGTGTATCGCGGTATGATAGTATTACTGCGAAAAGTAATAGTAATACTATTACTTTTCGCAGGATACCTCACCCGCTCCCCGTGCATACGGCAGTGAGAGGGTGCGCCAGTCCTGGCGTTCCGAGGCGCGTTTGGCCCGGGCGGCGCGGAGCCCCTGCGCCAGCGCCGTACAGTCGGCCGCGGGCAACGTTGGTGCGCCGGCGCGCAGCACGGGGAGCGCGTCGGCGGAGAGCGTGGCGTGGTAGGTGGCATCGAACGCGTAGCCGTCGGCCGCGCGGGCCAGGTTCACGCGCGCCACGATGGCCTCCGGGTTGGCCACGTTGAGCAGCGCCACCCAGCCAATGGTCACGAGCAGCATGACCGGTGCGAATCGCGCGCGGCGCCCGCGGAGAATGGTGGCCGAAAAGGTGGCGAGCGCGGCGATCACCCAGGCCATGACCGCCGTGGCCACCACGCGATCGGTGGAGAGCCCGAAGTGGGTGACGTACAGCGCGAGCCGTGCCGCGGCGGACACCAGCAGCGCCGCGACCAGCACCATGAGCGCCACACCGACGGTGCGGTAGCGCCGCCGGGCGCCGTCGGTCGGTGTCAGGAGCCAATCGGCGGCCACGAGCGTGGCGAGCACGATACCGGACACGACGACGAGTTGCAGGAACCCCTCGCGCGCGTACTCGGCCACCGTGAGGCCGACGGCCGCGCGCAGGTACGCCGCGCCACCGAAGAGCACGCGCAGCTGCGTGCCCAGAAAGAGCGTGAGGAGCGCCACGAGCCCATACAAGGCCACGCCGGCGCTGGCGAACGGGAGTCCGGGGGAGCGTATGTCGGGGAGTCGGACCACGGCCGGTCCATCGAGGGTGCCGCGCAGCCACCCCGTGGTGATCCACGCCAGTACCACGATCGTCACCAGATGCTGCATGCCGTCGCGGGCGAACACGTCGCCGATACTCGTGAGGGCGCGGCCGAACACATGGTCGGCCGCGCTGAGGAGTACCAGCACGAGCACCAGTGGCGGCGCCGCGAGGACCATCCCGATCGCGAGGGCGCGGGTGCGCATGGCAGGGGCGTGACCGGTCTGGTCATGCGCCGTGCCCTCGCCACCGACGGCCACAGGGTCGCCGACGCGGACGGCGTGTCGCAGCACCTCCGGGGCGCTCAGCACCGCCGTGAGCACCGTGAGGAGCGCCGCTCTCGGGGCATCGAGCACCTGCAGCCGCGCCACACGCCCCCCGCCTCCCCGCCACACGGAGAGGGCTGCCATGGCGAGCACCGAGAGGATGTCGATGGCGTACAGCACCTCGGCGTCACGGAGCACCAGCCCGGTCGCAGCCAGCATCATGCCCCCCAGGAGGAGCGTGCGTTCGCGTGGGTCGTTGGCCGGATTGGTGCGCAGACCGATCAACCATGCGGTGCCCGCCACGAGGGCCACGAGCAGGGTGATGCCAAGGCGGGATTCTCCGCCGCGCAGGAGGAGATCGCCGGCGAGGGCGACGGCGAGCGCGGCAAGGGCGATGGGGCGGGCGTGGGCGCGCATCAGGCGGATATTAAAGTGTGAAGTACTTGATTTCGCAAAGTTCAGCACCGAACGGAGACGCGGGATCGTGCACGAGGAGAATGTCCTGTGTTTGGCTTATCGTCAAGTACTTGATATTGCAAAGCTGATGGGCAAGAAAAACCCCGCAGCGACCGAAGTCGTTGCGGGGCTTCCAGTTGTATCAGTCGGGGCGACAGGATTTGAACCTGCGACCTCCTGCTCCCGAAGCAGGCGCTCTACCGGGCTAAGCTACGCCCCGTGCGACGTCATGGTGCCCACTGCATCACAACCACTACGCGCCTAGAAGGACTCGAACCTCCAACCTTCTGATCCGTAGTCAGATGCTCTATCCAATTGAGCTATAGGCGCAAAACTCCGATGCACCACGACCCGCGCACAGCCTCTCCCAAGAGAGAGTCCCGGAACCTAGTCGAGCACGCTTGCCCATGCTACCGGCAAGGACCCGCCAGGCTGTCCAACACCACCACCTGCACCAGCAGACCAGCATATGGGTCGTACAAGACTCGAACTTGTGACCTCCACGATGTCAACGTGGCGCTCTAACCAACTGAGCTAACGACCCAAGACATCGGCGTACTGCAAAGCGGGAAACGGGACTCGAACCCGCGACCCCAACCTTGGCAAGGTTGTGCTCTACCAACTGAGCTATTCCCGCAAACCTACCCAACACCCTGCACCTGCAACCCACCGAGTGGAGACGAGCGGGATCGAACCGCTGACCTCTTGAATGCCATTCAAGCGCTCTCCCAACTGAGCTACGCCCCCGGCCTGTCGTTCCGTACCACCTATTCGCCGAACTGTTCCGGGGCGACGCGGGTAGCAGGAACGCGCAGTCTAGTCGGGTGTATCTCCCGCGTCAAGCAGAGTTCCGACGATCACACTGGCGAAAGACTTCCGGTGGCGTATCTTGTGTGGCTACCCCCCGAATGCAAGCAGTCTCGTTCGTGGGCACCGATCTCCGATTCCGCCGCGTCGGGATCCCGGGGGCTGCCGGCGCCGTTTACTGGCTAGCCGTTTTCTCTTTCGTTTCCCCCTTCAGGGATGATGTCTCATCCCGAGGATTCATAGAACGCCATGACTGAAGTCAAGCGGAAGCGCCGTCGTGCGGCCCCCGCGGGCATCGCGCCCAGTGAACCCGAGCGCGACATCCTCGACCAGTATCTCTACGAAGTCAGCACGTATCCGCTCCTCAAAGCGGCCGAAGAGATCGAGCTCGCGAAAAAAATCCGTACCGGCGATCAGGATGCGCTTCAGGAACTCGTCAAGCGCAACCTCCGCTTCGTCATTTCCGTCGCCAAGAAATATCAGAACCGCGGCTTGCCGCTTATCGATCTGATCGGTGAAGGCAACGTCGGGCTGCTCACGGCCGCGCGGAAGTTCGATCCCGATCAGGGCGTCAAGTTCATCTCGTACGCCGTGTGGTGGATCCGTCAGGCCATCCTCTCGTCGCTCGCGCGACAGGGGCGCACCGTGCGCGTGCCACTCAACCGCACGGCTGACCTCTCGCGCATCATCAAGGCGTCCGAAATCCTCCGGCAGAAGCTCCGCCGTGAGCCGTCGCCGGAAGAGCTCGCGCAGGTCACCGGCCTGTCGGTCGATGTGGTGCAGTCACTCGCCGCCCTCAACACGGGTGACGTGCGGCTCGACGCCCCCATGGACCCCGACGGCGATCGCTCGCTGATCGAGCGCTTCGTGGCCGACGAAATGCCCGATACGGAAGAAGAAGCGATGAACCGCTTCCTCACCGACGAAATCGAGCAGGCGCTCTCCACGTTGCCGCCGCGCGACGCTAAGGTGCTCCGGCTCTACTTCGGCCTCGAAGGCGGCCGCGAGCACACCTTGGAAGAGATCGGCTCCATGCTTGGCGTCACCCGTGAGCGCGTCCGCCAGTTGCGCGACCGCGCCCTCAAGCGCCTCCGCGAAGGCGATGTCGGTCGGGCCCTCTCCAGCTTTGCCGCGTAACACACGGCGCAGCCCGAAAACGTCGCAGGAATCAAGGGTGCCCTCCGGGGCGCCCTTTTTTCATGGCCCGCGCTTCTTTCCCCACCCGCGATTCGAGGACATATTCGTGATCTTATGATCGAGTTCAAGAACGTCCACAAGGCTTTCGGGCCGAAAGAGGTGCTCCGCGGCTTCTCCCTCCAAGTGGTGGAGGGGGAAACCATGGTCATTATCGGCTTTTCCGGTACCGGCAAGTCGGTGGCCATCAAGCACATCGTCGGCCTGCTCGAACCCGATGAGGGCGAAGTCTGGGTGGACGGGCTCCGCGTCGATCAGCTTTCGCGCAAGGATCTCTACGCCCTCCGCGGACGGATCGGCTACGTGTTCCAGTTTGCCGCCCTCTTCGACTCCATGTCGATCGGCGAGAATGTAGCGATGGGGCTGCGGAAACAGGGGCAGCTCAGCGAGGCCGAAATCACCACCCGGGTGGATGAGGCGCTGCATCTGGTCGATCTCCCCGACGTGCGCAATCGTATGCCGTCCGAGCTCTCCGGCGGTATGCGCAAGCGCGTCGGTATCGCGCGCGCCATCGCGCTCCGCCCCAAGTACATCCTGTACGACGAACCCACCACCGGCCTCGACCCAGTCACCTCGGCCACCATTGACGCCTTGATGGTCCGCATGCGCCAGCAGCTTGGCGTCACCGGCATCGTGATCACGCACGACATGCGCAGCGCCTACACCGTGGGCTCGCGCATCGCGATGCTCTACGAGGGGCAAGTGCGGGCCGTCGGCACCGTGAGCGAGATTCAGCACAGCACCGATCCCATCGTGCGCCAGTTCATCGAGGGACGTGCCACGCTTGAGGGGAGCGCCCCGCTGGTCGGCACCGTCGCGGCGGCTGCGCCCTGATGCGGCGCGTGCGCTGCGCCCGTCCGGACGGGCGCCAGTGACCGCGTCGCGCGATCCTCGCGCCCGTGCCGCGCGCGCTGAACTCGAAACCTCCGCGGGGGGCGTCGTGTACCGCGTGCACGACGGCGAGCCGCTGTTCCTGCTCATTCGTGACAGCTACGCGAACTGGGGCTTTCCCAAGGGCCATCTCGAAACAGATGAAGCGCCCGATGTGGCCGCGCTGCGCGAGGTGCGCGAAGAGACCGGGCTCGATGACGTGACCATGGATGGCGCGATCGACACCATCGACTGGTTCTTCCGCTTCCGCGGACGCCTCGTGCACAAGGTCTGTCATTTCTACCTCATGCGGAGCGACGCGTCCGAGACCACCCCGCAGCGCGCCGAGGGGATCACGGCGTGCCGATGGGCGCCGTTCGACGAGGCCGCGAAGCTCGTGTCGTATGCGAATGCGCGCGACGTGTTGGCGCGGGCGCACGCCATGGTGCGCGGGGAAGACCCGTTGGGCGATCCCGCTCAGGCCCCGCGGCCGCGCGCCGGCGTTTCCCTGCGGCCGCGCCCCTGATGGCCGCGCCGCGTCAGGGCACGGAGGCGGGGGGCGCCGCGCCGTGCCTCGTGGTGCTGCTCAAGCGTGAGCGGGCACGGGCGCTGGTACGCGCCGCCTTTCCGCGCCGCCGGGCGCATCTGCACACCGCGAAAAGCGCGGCAGATGTCGAAGCGCTGCTCATTACCGAGCTCGTGGATGCCGTCATCATCGACGCCGGTGCCGGCGACGATGCGCAGCGCTTGGTGGCGCGCGCCGAGGATTTTCCGAGCCTGCCCTTTGTCCTGATTACGACACTGCTCCCCGCCGATGCGCCGTGGGTGGCGCGCGCGGCGGATGCCGGGGTGGCGGAGTTGCTGGTTGAGGGAGTCGACGACAGCGTGGCGCGCGACCTCGTGCTGCGTCGCGCCTTTTCCGGCCGCTTCGAGCGTGCCCTGTCCACCCCCCCCGCCGTGTTGCATCTCGAAACACCGCTGCAGATCGCGGTGTGGCAAAGCGTCGTGCGCCGCGCCGGCCGCCCGGTGCGGACCGATCAGCTGGCCAAGGAGCTCAGTGTGTCCCGCGAGCACCTGTCACGCAGCTTTGCCGTGGGGCAGGCGCCTACCCTGAAGCGGGTGATCGATCTGGTGCGGGTGCTGGCGGCCGCCGAGCTGTCCAAGAACGCCGGTTTCGATGTGCGCGATGTCGCGCAGGTGCTGGGGTTCGCGAGCTCCTCGCATCTGTCCAGTACCACCCAGCGCCTTGTCGGCGCGCGGGCGTCGAGCCTGTCGCGCCTCCGGGCGGTGGACCTGCTGGACCGCTTCGGGCAGGCGGCCTTCGGCGACCCGACGGCCGAGTAACCGCGCGCCGCAGCGCGCTGGCCGGTGCGCGGGCCGGCGCGATTTCACCGTCCGGGAACCAAACCGGACCGTCCGCTCCTCATCATCAGGTCGCGCCCCGCTGGGTTGCACCGCCTCATTCCTTGTGATAATTTTCACAAGCTGTTCCCGAAACGTTACTCCGCCAATAAAGCCCCCGCCTCATGGCCACCCAGACCGCCCTGCGTCCCGGCGAAATCAAAGACATTCTCCTTCGTGAGATCGAAGCGGCCGACCTCGCCGATCTCAATGTCGAGGAAGTCGGTTCCATTCTCGAAGTGAAGGACGGCATTGCCCGCGTCTACGGACTGGGCAAGGTCATGGCCGGCGAGATGCTCGAGTTCACGGCCTCAGAATCGAAGGCCGTCATCACCGGCATGGCGCTGAACCTCGAAGAGGACAATATCGGCGCCGTCATTCTCGGTGACTACCTCCAGCTCAAGGAGGGCGATGAAGTCCGTCGCACCGCCCGTGTGCTGGAAGTGCCCGTCGGCCCCGAGCTGATCGGTCGCGTCGTTGATCCCCTCGGCCGTCCCATCGACGGCCTCGGCGAGATCCGCAGCACCACCTTCCGCAAGGTTGAGTCCCCGGCGCCCGGCATCATCGTGCGTCAGCCGGTGAAGGAGCCGCTGCAGACCGGCATCAAGGCCATCGACTCGATGATCCCGATCGGCCGCGGTCAGCGCGAGCTCATCATCGGCGACCGCTCCACGGGCAAGACCGCCGTGGCCGTCGACACGATCATCAATCAGAAGGGGCAGGGCGTCGTGTGTGTGTACGTCGCCATCGGCCAGAAGGCATCCACCATCGCCACGGTGGTCGATCGCCTCCGTCAGGCCGGCGCGCTCGAGTACACCATCATCGTGGCCGCCTCGGCCTCCGACCCGGCGCCGATGCTGTACATCGCGCCGTACTCCGGGTGCTCGATGGCGGAGTACTTCATGTACAACGAGGGCAAGCCCACGCTGTGCGTGTACGACGACTTGTCCAAGCAGGCCGCCGCGTATCGCCAGCTGTCGCTCGTGCTCCGTCGCCCGCCTGGCCGTGAAGCCTATCCGGGTGACGTGTTCTATCTGCACAGCCGTCTCCTCGAGCGCGCGGCCAAGCTGCGCGAAGACGACGGCGTGGTGGACGGCAAGACCATCCTCAAGCCGGGTGGATCGCTCACCGCCCTCCCGATCATTGAAACGCAGGCCGGTGACGTCTCGGCGTACATCCCGACCAACGTCATCTCGATCACCGACGGGCAGATCTTCCTCGAAACCGACCTGTTCAACGCCGGCATCCGCCCGGCCGTGAACGTCGGTATCTCGGTGTCGCGCGTGGGTGGCTCGGCGCAGACCAAGGCCATGAAGAGCGTGGCCGGCCGTCTCCGCCTCGACCTCGCCCAGTTCCGCGAACTCGAAGCCTTCGCCGCCTTCGCGTCGGACCTCGACGCCGCGACCAAGCGCCAGCTCGACCGCGGCGCGCGCACGGTTGAAATCCTCAAGCAGGGGCAGTATCAGCCCATGCCGTTCGAGGAGCAGGTGATGGTGATCTACGCCGTGACCAACGGCCTGCTCGATAGCATCGAGACCGGCAAGGTGCGGGCGTGGGAAAAGGGGTTCCTGGAGTTCATGCGCGCGCAGTTCCCGCAGGTCGCCGACACCGTGCGCACCAGCAAGGCCCTGTCGAAGGACATGGAAGCGGAGCTCAAGCGCGGCATCGAGCAGTACTCCAAGAGCTTGTAAGATGGCCAAAGGCCGCGAGCTCAAGGGGCGCATCAAGTCCGTCGAGAACACGCGCAAGATCACGCGCACGATGGAAATGGTCGCGACCTCCAAGATGAAGCGCGCAGCGGATCGCGTGTCGTCAGCGCGTCCGTACGCGCTGGCGCTGGGCGAGGTGCTGTCGCAGGTGTACACGCCTGAGCTGGCGGAGCGATTCCCGCTGCTCCGTCGCCCGGGACAGGTGCGCCGTGTGGCGCACGTGGTGCTCACGGCCAACCGCGGCCTGTGCGGCGCCTTCAACACCAACCTGCTGCGCGAGGCGCGGGCGCGCCTGACCGAGTTCGAGCAGCAGGGAGTCTCGGTCGAACTCCATATCGTCGGCAAGAAGGGCATCGGCTTTTTCAAGTACCTCGGCCGTGACCTCGCCGGTCAGCGCGCCGACATCTCCGACAAGCCGTCGGCGGTGGATGCCGCGTCGATCATCGATGCGCTCATGACGCGCTTTGCCTCGGGTGATCTCGACGCGGTGTACGTCACGTACGCGAAGTACAAGTCGGCCCTCTCCACACCGCCGGCGACCGAGCAGGTGCTGCCGGTGTCCGCGCCGTCGGCGTCGGGCACCACGGCTGCGCGCGATTTCCTCCTCGCGCCGTCGGCCGATGCGATTCTTGAAGCGCTGTTGCCGCTCTATGTGCGCAACACCGTGTACCGCGCGCTCGTGGAAACGGCCGCCGGTGAACAGGGGGCCCGTCGGACGGCCATGAAGAACGCCACCGACAATGCCACCGAGATGTTGCAGTTGCTGAAGCGCACGTACAACTCCGCACGGCAGGCGCAGATCACGCAGGAAATCGCCGAAATCGTCGGCGGCGCATCGGCACTGCAGGGCTGATTTCCTTATCTCCACATCGAGTCCCATGGCAACCTCCGCCGCGCCGACCACTGTCGGCAAGATCATTCAGGTCATCGGTCCCGTCATCGACGTGGCCTTCGAAAACGATCATCTGCCCGAGCTGTACAACGCGGTGCGCGTGGAAGGCACGGCGCCTGACGGCACGGTGCTCTCCGTGACCGCCGAAGTGCAGCAGCACATCGGCCGCAACCAGGTCCGCGCCGTCGCCATGTCGAGCACCGACGGCGTGACGCGCGGCATGGACGTGATCGACACCGGCGGCGCGATCACCGTGCCCGTGGGTGCGCCGGCGCTGGGCCGCATTCTGAACGTGCTCGGTGAGCCGGTGGACGAAGGCGCCCCGATCCCGAAGGACGCGCTCCGCTGGCCGATCCACCGCAAGCGCCCCGACTTCGTGAACCTCGAGCCGAAGACGGAAGTCTTCGAAACGGGCATCAAGGTCGTCGATCTCGTCGCCCCGTTCGTAAAGGGTGGTAAGATCGGACTCTTCGGCGGCGCCGGCGTCGGCAAGACCGTCATCATCCAAGAGCTCATCAACAACGTCGCGAAGGGACACGGCGGTAAGTCGGTGTTCTGTGGCGTCGGTGAGCGCACGCGCGAAGGCAACGACCTCTATCTCGAGTTCCAGGAAGCTGGCATCCTCGACAAGGTCGCCCTGATTTACGGACAGATGAACGAGCCGCCCGGAGCCCGTCTCCGCGTCGCGCTGGCCGGTCTCACGGTCGCCGAGTACTTCCGCGACATGGAGAACGCCGACGTCCTCGTGTTCGTCGACAACATCTTCCGCTTCACGCAGGCCGGTTCGGAAGTGTCTGCCCTGCTGGGCCGCATGCCGAGCGCCGTGGGTTATCAGCCCACCCTCGCCACGGAAATGGGCGAACTGCAGGAGCGCATCACGTCCACGCGCAACGGCTCGATCACGTCGGTGCAGGCCATCTACGTGCCGGCCGACGACCTCACCGATCCGGCGCCCGCCACGGCGTTCGCCCACTTGGACGCCACGGTCGTGCTCAACCGCAAGATCACGGAACTCGGCATCTATCCCGCCGTGGACCCGCTCGACTCCACGTCGCGCATTCTCGACGCGCAGTACATCGGGGAGCGTCACTACACGGCGGCGACCACCACGCAGCGCATCCTGCAGCGGTACAAGGAGCTCCAGGACATCATCGCGATCCTTGGCATGGACGAACTGTCCGAAGACGACAAGAAGATTGTGGGTCGTGCGCGCCGTCTGCAGCGTTTCATGTCGCAGCCGTTCGCCGTGGCCGAGCAGTTCACGGGCATCCCCGGCAAGTACGTGAAGCTCGAGGAAACCATCTCCTCGTTCGAGCGCATCTGCGCCGGTGAGTTCGACAACCTGCCGGAGCAGGCGTTCTTCATGGCCGGTGGCGTGGACGACGTGGTCGCCAACGCGAAGAAGTTCCAGGGCTGATCGCGTGAGTGACTCTCTCACGGTCTCGCTGATTTCCCCCGAGCGCGTGCTGTTTGAAGGCACCGCACGGGGCGTCATCGCGCCGGCCTTCGACGGCGAAATGGGCATCCTGCCCATGCATGCGCCGCTGATGACGCTGTTGGGTCGTGGCACGTTGCGCGTGGACACGGCGGACGGCGAACGCCGCTTCGCCGTGGATGGTGGCTTCTTGCAGATCATTGACGATCAAGTACGCGTCGTCACCGAACACGCCACGGCGATCGCGGCCGCCTAAGTACGCTGGTTGTTTCGCACCACCGCCGATCGCGCGCCTGACCCAGGCGCGCGATTTGTGTACCGGAGGGGTCGCTGCGGCCGTCGCGCCGTGCATGTGCGCGATGCGTACGCAACGTCTGCAGCGGGTGGGCCGTACACACAACGGATGCGCGCGATGTCCCCTGCCGACCGGCAGGACGCGACGTCGCCGTCGTGCTCGCCGCGTACCGGCTCGCGTTCTCACCAAACCCTATGGCTCTCCGTGTCGTAGTCCTCGGCCAGGTTCCGGCGATGTTGCCTGGGCAGCTGGTCCATCTGTCGGCGGCCCTCGATCTGTCCGTGCACGGGTATCACACCGACATGGCGTCGGCGCGCGCCGCGCTCACGCCGGTACCCGACATCGCGATTGTCGGTGCCGCGATGGATGACGGCTCCGGCTTCGAGTTCGTGCGCTCGCTCGCCGGCGCTGAACGTCCGACCGCGGTGGTGTTCACATCGGCGCGTGAAGAAGACGCGGTGCACGCCTTCGAGCTGCAGGGCACCGACTTCGTGCCGGTGCCGATCGGTGAGGCGCGCCTGCGCGACGCCCTCACACGGGCACGCCAGCAGGTGCTCCAGCTGGCGCTGCTGCGCACCGCGGACGAACTGCAGCGGCTCATCGGCGAGGCCAGCGCATCGGGAAGCACCGATCTCGGCGCGCTCGTGTCGCGCGCGGCGGGCGCACTGGCGTTGCCGACCGGGCCCGTGGGGCCGGAGACCACCGACACACGTCGGCGTCAGCGTCAGGGCTCGGGTTCGCTGACCGGCACGTTGGTGCCCTCCACCCCGTGGCGCGCGCCCCGCAGTGGCGAGCCGCCCCTGGTCCGTTTCGGTCGGGACGAGGCCGAGGAGCCGGTCCTCGATCTGACGCAGGACGACGGCGGTCGTTCGGCGGCGGGACACGGTGATGCGCGACCCCTCCGCGTGCTGGTGCGGGAGGGACGCCGCACGCGCTTTGTGCCGCTGGCCGACGTGGATTGGTTCGAAGCGGACGGCAACTACATCGTGGTGCACGCGGCGGGCGAGCGCTATCGCACGCGCGGGACCATCACCGCGATTGAGTCGGCCCTCGATCCGCGGCAGTTCGTTCGCATTCACCGTCGTGTGGTCGTGAACATGGACCGGGTACGGGAGATGTCGCCGTTGCCGGGTGGGGACGGCCTGCTCACGCTCGGTAACGGATCGACGCTGCGACTGTCCCGTACCTACCGGTCCCGCGTGCGCTAGGGACCCCCGGGGTGATTGATGAGTCCGGCAGCCGGTGACGCGTGACGCGCACCGGCTGTTTCGTATTCAACGCGGACATCCTGACCGGGTGCCGGAATCCGAAACGTGACAGGTCGCCGCCGGCGACGACTGAGACTGCCTGTGGGACGCGATGTGCGTGGTCGGTGATTGACAGCCCCGCGCCCTCCGCTAGCTTGCGCCAACGGTTTACGTCATCGGGAAAGCTGTGTCTGCGATCAGGGTGGTCGCGCCCATGGGCTGCTTGGTGGCCGAACTCTCCCCAATGTGTTGTCCGCCGGCACGCTCCTGTGCCTGCGTTTGCCAGTGCCATGTCTGTACCTCGGGCCCTCCGAAAGGTTGCCGCGCGGCCGGTCATGGCGTTGCACGCGTTGTCGTGTCGGCGCACTGCCGGTCACAGCGTGGTCCTGTAGCACTACCCTCCCGGAGGAGCAGATGAGGTCTTTCGGACGTCGTATGTGGTTTTTCGCGACGGTCCTAGGTGTGGCACTTGCCGCGCCGATCACCACCGCCCAGGCACAGACCGGTAAACTCACCGGCGTCGTGACCGATGCGGAAACAGGCAAGCCCGTCGAGGGCGTCTCGGTGGTCATTCAAGGGACAACGCTGGGTTCGAATACGAATGCCAGCGGCCGCTATTTCATCATCCAGGTTCCTCCCGGATCGTATTCCGTGCAGGCGCGCCGTCTCGGCTTCCAGAGCGTGACCGCCACCAATGTCACGATTTCGATCGACGCCACGCGCGAACAGAACTTCAAGCTGCGCGCGTCCAACCAGACGCTGGCGGCGGTCACGGTGCAGGCCGATGTAGCGCCGCTGGTCGAGCGTGGTCAGGTCGGCTCGCGCACGACGGTGACGGCCGAGCAGATCACGTCGCTCCCGGTCACGAGCATCGCCGGCGTGCTGGCGCTGCAGCAGGGCTTCACCGAGGTGCCGCAAAACACCTCCGTGGTGTCGCTGGCCGAAGAGCAGCGCAGCACCACGCCGCAGCTGCGCGTGCGCGGCAGCCGCGGTGGTGCGACGCTCTCCATGATCGACGGCATCGCCATCAACAACCCGCTCTTTGGCAATGACGCCGTGAGCATGAGCGCCCTGGCCGTCCAGCAGGTGGACTTCCAGCGCGGCGCCATGGAGCCGCAGTACGGCAACGCCCTCGCGGGTGTCATCAACCAGGCCGTGCGTGAAGGCGGCTCGGAAGTGTCGGGCGCGATCGACTTCCAGAACTCCACGCTCCCCGGCAACATCTTCAATACCGCCAACGACAAGCTGCTCGGCCTGAACCTGCTGCGCGGCTATCTGTCCGGACCGGTCCCGGGTACGCGCAACAAGGTCCGGTACTCGGTGTCCGGGCAGGTGCAGAGCCAGGCCCAGCGCGTGCTCGAATTCGACAACGACGCGTACACGGCCAACGCGCCGGTCATCCTGGACGACATTCTGGGTGTGTCCACGAAGGATCTCTCGCGCGGCTTCCAGAGCTTCGGCGGCACGCAGAACTCCTCGGTGGTGGGCAAGCTCACCTTCCTGCCGTTCGACAACACCACCATTAAGGTCACCGCCGTCGGCTCGGAGCGTCAGAACCGCGGCTACGACCGCCGCTTCTTCTTCGCGTACCGCGGCGATCCGCTCGCGCTGGTGAACAACCGCGCCGACTCGCTGTTCATCCTCACCGGCGGCGACAACCGCCAGTCGCGCGACCTGCTGCAGCCGTCGGTGCGCGATCAGGGCAAGGTGGTCATCGGTTCGCTCGAGCAGCGCTTCGGCCGGTCCAACCTGACCGTGCGCGTGGCGCAGACGGACTTCGAGCGCACCACGTGCCCCGTGTTCCTGGGCACCTGTATCCCCAGCCCGTTCGCCTACGGCAACTTCGACCAGTCGTTCCTGTCGATCTGCGGTGGCTTCACCGGCTGTGACCGCGTCCCCTATCAGGGGCTCGCGTCGGGCGTGTACGGCGGCGAGAAGTACACCACGCGCACCGTCAAGGCTGATCTCCAGTCGCAGCTCACCGATCACAACAACATCCAGATCGGCGCGCAGCTCATCAACCACGACTTCGTGTACCGCGATGTGCAGCAGGACGCGAGCACCACGTCGGGCGTGAAGAACAACGTGTATCAGGTGTACCGCGGCAAGCCCATCGAAGCGGCGGCGTACATCCAGAGTGTGATCGAGTACGACTTCCTGACCATCAAGCTCGGTGGCCGCTTCGACTACGGCCGCGCCCGTGGGCAGGCGCTCACGAATCCGTTCGACCCGTCCAACGGGACCACGGCGCGTGAGGTGTGCACCGGCGCCTCGGTGGGCGGCAAGCAGCTGCTCAATGCCGCCGGACAGCCCTACGGACTGGCCGGCTGCGCGTCGTCGCCGATTGATCCCAAGACGCAGCGTGCCCGCCTGCTCGACACGGCCACGGCCATCGCCCAGCTCGACGACTTCCGCGAGTCGCCGGCCCGCACGGCGTTCAGCCCGCGCGTGGGTGTGGCGTTCCCGCTCACCGAGAAGTCGCAGGTGTTCTTCAACGGTGGCCGCTACACCATGGTCCCGCTGTACGGCAACACCTACCGCAACACGGGTATCGGCACCACGGCTGGCGCCGGTGACAACTACTGCGCCTCCAATCAGGTGAAGCCGGGCACCACCGAGTGCACGCCCAACCTGCTCCCCGACAATCCATCGTTCGTGGGCAACCCCAGCCTCCGCCTGGAAGAAGCCAAGCAGTTCGAAGTCGGCTACTCGGGTGAGATCGGCAAGGGCTACTCGATTCAGGTGGCCGTGTTCAGTCGCTCCGAGACCGGCCTGACCGGTATCCGTGGCAGCCGCGCGAATCAGGACATCGGCAGCACGTATGCCGGTTCGCAGCCGGTGTACAACATCATCGTGAACGGCGACTTCCTGTCGTCGCGCGGTGTCGAGGTGCAGTTCCGTCGGCGCCTGTCCAACCGTTGGGGCTACGACATCAACTACGGCCTCTCGCGCTCCACCACCAACTCGCGCCCGCCCGATCGCGCGGCCGAAGTGGCGCGTACCGACGAAGCGCTCCGTGCGCAGACCGTCGAAACGCTCACCGACATCGATCAGCCGCAGCGCATGAACGTGCAGCTGTTTTACCGCGTCGGCAACGACGTCCCGGAACTGCCGCTTGGACTGGGCCGCGCGCTCAAGAACTTCAGCGGGTCCATCACCTACAACATCACGTCCGGTATCCCGTACACGCCGCTGCGCGGCAGTGCGGCCGGGACCATCGGCACGAACAATCAGGGTGAAGTCAACTCGGCCCGTCAGCCGTCCACGCAGGACGTGGGGATGCTGCTCGACAAGGCGTTCCGCATCGGCAACCTGCGCTACTCGGGGTTCCTCCGCGTGAACAACCTGTTCGACCGCAAGAACTGCGTGCAGGTGTTCAACAACACCGGCACCTGCGACGCGGGGCTGCGCGACTTTGCCAACCGTCGTATCGGCAACGCCGGCGACAACACCTCGACGGCGTTTGACCAGCCGGAATTCATCGGCGCTCGTCGCAGTATCTCCACCGGCCTGTCGGTCAACTTCTGAGCATGGACGGCGTACACCTCATGGGTTTCACTACCAATATTCCCCGCCCGCCGCGCGTGAGTGTCCCGAGGCGCGCGTGGGCGCGCGCCGCGGCCACGCTGGCCGTGCTGGCCGGCGCGTCGATGCTCCCGTCCTCGGCCGCGCACGCGCAGCGGCTCGAACAGCCGCCGGTGACGCATCTCGACGAGATGCTCCCCGACGGCACCATCCGCCAACTCCCGATCGCCCCGGCCAAGGGGTTCAACCTCTTCGCGGCCGAAGATCTGGCGTTCGGCACCCTCCGCATGTCGGGGGCGTACCGTGCCGCCATCCCCAATCAGGGTGGGCCGGTGTCCCAGAATCAGGGCACCACGGCCTTCGGTGCCCGCGCGGTCAGCCCGACCATCGGCGGCTTTCACATGTTCTTCCAGATGGGGTTCGCGGCTGCCGCGCCCCCGTCGGAGTTCCGGAAGATCCGCGCCGTGCATCCCGGCATCAACGCGATGTCCGGCTCGCTAGGCTACACCGCGCTCCTCTGGGAGACACTGGTGAGCTCCAACCGACGCTGGGGCTCGGCCGACGGACAGTTCGGCAAGTCGTTTGCCGGCGTGACGGCGCAGGACGGGTCGTCCTGCCGCGCCGACGGCAACGTGTACACGGAAACCGGCTTCTCGCTGCTCGCTCAGAAGGACTGCCCCGATACGTGGGGCTCCGAAGGGTTCAAGGGCAAGCTGGTGGTGCAGGACTCCGTGTGGCTTAATACGTTCAACGCGAACAAGAGCGCGTTCCGCTGGGACGACTGGCGCATCCCGGCCTCGCGCCTCGATGCCACGCAGTTCCTCGGCACCCAGAGCGTGTACGGCTTCATCTCCGACTACTACCGCGAGCAGAAGCTCCGCTACGGCAGCGTTGTCCCCGGTGGTTCGGGGTCGCCGCTCGATGGCGGTTATCCGCTGGGCCTCGAACTGCGCGTGGACAGCTACCAGTTCGCGTCGCCGGCCACGCGTAACACGCAGTTTTATCAGGTGCAGATGGTCAACAAGTCGGCCACGGTGTACGGCACCGGCATCGACTATGACTCGCTGTACTTCGGCACCACGCCAGGCTTCCTCTTCGGCGGCATTGGCGGGCAGTACGGCTCGGTGTACTTCGACTTCAACACCAACACGATTCTCGTGTCGAAGGCGAACACGAGCGGTAATTGCAGCACGTCGTACCCCAAGCGCTACCTGAACACCACGCTGGGCGGCTGCGTGAGCGGCGATGCGTTCAACGCGGGCGTCTGGACGATGACGTGGCTCAAGTCGCCGCTCGGTGATGTGCGCAACAAGCGCTTCACGCGCGACCCCGCCGACCCGTATTACAACCCGGCGCATCCGAACGCCGACGACACGATCACGTTCAACCACTCGCACGCGGGTTCCGTGGCGCGCGCGAGTCAGGCGATGACGCGCTCTACCCGGGCCGCCTTCGGCTACCTCTCGTCGACGGAAGACAACTTCCTCGATGGCAGGAATCCGTCGGATTTCACGCTCAACAACTACGCCGGCATGGTGACGCCGGAAGAGTGGAGCGGATCACTGCCGGCCACACCGGCGGGTGTGAAGTTCCCGAAGTTTGTGCCGGGCGCGACCACGAATCCGCTCAACGGTCGCCCCTTCGGACGCTGGGACTACAACAACGACGGCGTGCAGGACACCATCTCGGTGCCCGGCTGTGGTTCGCTTGGCTGCCATGTGGCCTTCTCTGACACCATCGTGGGTGGCTACCGTAACGAGTACGGCAACATCCTCGGTACGTTCTCGGCCGGTCCGTTCAAGTTGAAGGCTGGTGATACCACGCAGTTCCTCTTCGCCTTCTCGTGGTCGCCCGATTCGATTTCGACTCGCAAGACCATCGAAGGGGTGAACGACGCGTACCGCTCGAATTACGCCGGGCCACAGCCGTTCGCGTACCCCGAGGTGAAGGCCGGGCTCTCGTACACCATCAGCTCCGCCGAGCTGATTGACTCGCTCACGGCGGGGGCGGCCACCACGATCGGGTCGCAGCTGATTGTGCGTTACCCGACCATCAACCCGGTCGATCCGTACATGATCAGCCTGGTGAACAAGCTGCGTGCGGACTCGGCCTCCGGTGACGTCGCGACACGGCGCCTCCTGCGCCTCAATCCCTCCCTGCTCGACTCGCTCAAGGCGCGCGCCAACGACAACCTGTCGTCGGTGTACGTGTTCAAGTCGTGCGATGGCGGGACGACGTTCACCAACAGCACCGGTAACGCCAGCACCTGCACGTCGGCGCCCACGCGCACCATCGATGCCGGTCAGCAGGCGTTCGCGTGGCGCCCGGTCGCCACGGTGAACTACACGAAGGGTGTGCCCCAGACGGCGAACTACGCGGAAACGGTGCAGGCGGGCCGTACCTATACGTACGCCTTCGTGACGCGGACGCGCGGCTTCTCGGACGACTATTTCCGGATCGTCGATTCGCTCCCCGGGCGAGGCCTCGTGATCACCAACGTGCAGGACGCCTTCGGCTTCCCGCGTGATACGATCAACTCGGCGTTCGCCACCTCCGGTCCGGCGTCGCTCAACATTTATGCGCCGATCACGAATGCGGCCGGACGCAAGTTCGCCCGCGTGGACACGGCCACCATCGTTGGCACGGCCACGCAGCCGGTGCTCGTGCAGGCGGTGTCCAACAGCGTGTCGGGCACGTCCCGCATGGTGTTCGGCAACCAGTTCATCGTGCGCAAGGTGCAGGACACGGTGACGCGGGCGGTGTCCACCACCATCAGCGCACGCTGGGTGCTTCCCGCGGCCACGACGTCGGCCACGTCGGTGCCGTCAGCGAATTTCGTGGCCAAGGAGCAGACGTTCAGCACCGCCGGCGACATCCCGTTCCGTTCCGGCGTGAACCTGTTGAGCGGTACGGCGCGCGGCGTCAGCGGAGCCTCGCGGGTGTTCGTCGACACGGTGGCGGCGCCGACGGCGTACCCCGGCTATCTCTGGGTCACCAGCGACAACAAGCCCATCTTCGGTATCAACGACCCGTACGGCACCAACGGCGGCAACCAGGTCCGTGATCAGGTCGGCTCGCCGCTGTACCCGGGCTTCACGGCCCAGCCGGACGACACGTCGAACACGGCCAACGGGTTCCGCGTGGAGCGGTTGTCGGGCAACGCGCTGCGCGATCGCAACTTCGTGATCCGCAAGGACGGGGACACGCTGCAGGGCAACGCCCGTCAGTTTCTGCCGCAGGTGCAGGGCACCTTCACCCCGGCTACGACCGGCCCGCTGGTGGGCAACAAGCGGGTGAAGGGTGGCCGCTACGAACTCACGTGGCTCACCGATCCGTGGGGCGGCAAGTCGTTCAAGCTCGACCCCGTGGCCGATCTGCAGGGGGCCGTGAATTCGGCGCTGCAGGATGTGGCCTCCAAGGCGACCACGATCACCGAGACCTCGGCGGCCGTCGGCGCGCTGGTCGGTGCCACCACGGTTCGTCCGCTGGTTCGGGTGCGCGTCCCGTTCACGATGAAGTTCACCGACCCGGTGGGCGGCCGTGAAGAGACGGTGAAGTTCGCCATGCTGGCGCGCCAGAGCTTTGCGCAGGGTGGCATCGGCAGCACCCGTCTGCTCGGCTCCGGTAACGACACCGTCCGCGTGGCCGTCCCCGACTCGGTGTGGATGCCGGGTGACACGCTGATCGTGCTCCAGAAGGTCGAGAAGGACAGCACGGTGCTCGTCGGCTCGACGCGGGTCGTGGTGGTGCAGGCCGATGGCGCCAACGGCTACCGCCCGATCCCTGTGCTCGCCGACTCGATCGGCCTGAACAAGTTCCTCGTGGCCTGCACCGGCGGTAACAACGGCACCGGCGCCCGCGTGGGCACCAACGTGGATCAGACCAGCTGCAACCCGCTCGCGATCAACACGCGCGGCGCGTCGTCGGCCGGTGGCTATCTCGCCGCCGAGCCCACGTGGAAGCAGCTGTTCGAGCTCACGCGCACGTTCGATGCGCGCTCCACTGTGCAGCTCGTCGCCACGCCGTTCAGCATCGCCTCCGAAATCACCAAGGCCGACCTGGCCAAGGTGTCGGTGGTGCCCAATCCGTACCTCGTGCGCTCCGACGTCGATCCGATCGACGGCACGCGCCTCGGGGTCCCGCGCATCTTCTTCACGAACGTGCCCGAGCAAGGGGTGCTGCGCGTGTACTCGGTGTCCGGCCAGTTCCTGCAGGAGCTGTCGTGGACGAAGAGCGACCTGACGTACGCGGGCAACAACTCGACCACCGGTGATCTGCCGTTCAACCTTCGCACGCGCGAAGGCACTGATATGACGTCAGGTCTCTACATCTACGTGCTCACTGCGACCGGCTCTGCAGGTAAGAATCAGGTGCAGCGCGGCAAGTTCGTGATCATCCGCTAAGGGAGCAGCGATGCATATCACCAAACTCATCGGCGCCGTGAGCGCCGCCACCCTGCTGCTGGGCACGAGCGTGCGTGCCCAGGGGCCGGGCGGCCTTCTCCCGACACCCGCGGACTCCCCGAATCGTCAGGGAACGCGCGGTGCCAATTTCCTCCACATCGGCGTCGGCGCGCGCAGCGCGAGCATGGCCAACGCCACGGCCGCCTCGGTCAACGGACCGCTGGCATGGTTCTCCAATCCATCGGGTGCCGGTACGTCGGAGTCCTTCTCGGCCGCGGCCGGCCGGCAGAGCCTCTACGGTGATCTCGGACTGGGCCAGACCTACGCCGCGCTCTCGATCCCCGCGATCGGTGGCGTGATCGGTGTGCACTTCAATACCCTCAGTTCGGGTGACATCAAGCGCACCACTGAAACCAATCCGTTCGGCGACCGACTGGGTGGCAACTTCTTCCAGTGGACGTCGACCGTGGTCGGTGTGGGCTACGCCAAGCGGCTCACCGATCGTCTGCAGGTGGGCGCCCAGATCAAGTACATCACCGAAGGGATCCCCGATGCCGGGACGAAGTGGGTGGCTGGTGATATCGGCACCCAGTTCAACACCGGTCTGTACGGGCTCACTATCGGTGGCTCGATTTCCAACGTCGGCCCCACCGCCCGTGCGTCGGGCGCGCTGATCAGCCGCGTGGTGTCCACGCCCGACCGCACCAACTTCAGCGACAACCGGCGCGTGCAGCTCTACACCTCGCAGGTGGAACTGCCGGTCGAGTTCCGCCTCTCGATGGCGTCGGATCTGCTGGGCTCGGCCAACTCGCTGTTCGGCAAGGGGAGCGGCAAGAACACGCTGAACGCGGAAGTCGCGATCAACGAGTCTACCGACTTCACCACGCAGTACGCGCTTGGCGTCGAGTACGGCTACCGCAACGTGCTCTTCGTGCGCGGCGGCAAGCGCGTGTACAACGACGACCGCAACATCGGCACCGACACGCCGGTCGGCCTCGCCGGCGGCTTCGGGCTCCGTCTGCCGGCGAAGGGACGCAGCGTGCGCTTCGACTACTCCTACGAGTCGGCCGGTGCGCTCCAGAACATTCAGATCTTCTCGTTCGAGGTGGGTCGATGAACCGCAGCGCCCTCTTCATCACCGTCCTCGCCCTCGCGGCGACGAGCGCCGGCGCACAGCTGGCGCCGAAGCAGTTCACGGTCACCACGCGCGTCGGCACGATTCAGGCCGAGCGTGCCGCGAGTCTCGATCCGGCCGCGGTGATCGGCCTCGACGCGGAGTACGCGCTGTCGAAGTATCTCGGATTCGGTACCACCGTTGACGTGTCGCGTGGCAACACCACGCGCGCGGACTTTCTCACCCGTCTGCGCTTCGGCAACGCGTCGGTGGCCGGTGGCGATTCCATCTACTACCAGTACGTGGGGCAGCCGGTGAACACCGTCAACCTCGGACTCGCGGCGACGCTGCGGTATCCGGGCAAGAAGGTCGCCCCGTTCGTGATGGGCGGCGTGGGCACGTACGTGATGATTCTCGACGCGCAGATCAACGGCAAGGAGACGCGCCGCAACGACGTGTCGTACACCGGTGGTGGCGGGGTGTGGATCAAGCTCAGCGAGCGCGCCGGTCTGCAGTTCGACGTGCGCGCCGTGCAGTACCAGGGCTTCGACCGCCAGTTCCTCAACCCGGCGCGCGACCGCACTGAACTCATTCAGCCGTTCCCGGAAGACTTCCCGACGCCGCCCGCGGCGAAGAAGACGGCGTTGAACACCATGTTCACGCTCGGCTTCCGGTACGTCCCCGGTGCAGTCGGCGGGGGCAACTAACACATGCGCTCCATGCGTCCCTTTCTGCTTGCGGCCGGCGTGATCGCCGTGGCCGCGTCCACGGCCTGTGGCAACGAGCGCTCGATCACGACCGAGCCGGTGGGTAACCTCGGCTTCGGTACGATCTTCGCCCGTGTGACCACCAACCTTCCCCGTGGCACCGTCACCTTCCCGGTGGGCATCGTGGCCTCCGCCACGCCGGCCGCCGATTCGGTGATCATCACGCTGGCCGGGCTCGATTCGCTGGCGACCGGCAGCTACACGGTGTGGTTTGCCAACGACTCGGCCACGAAGTTCGCGCGGGCCGGTGCCGTGAACATGGTGGCCACCCGTCGCGATTCATCGCTCAATGCGGCGGGCGATCCGGTGTTCACGAACACCACCTTCCCGGTCACTGGTGCGGCCAGCTTCCGCAACGGTGGCGCGAACATCTCGCTCCGCATCGCGGCCTCGCGCATCTCCGCCTCACCGGCGATGCCGGCCACGGACTCGCTCACGGTCGTGATCGTCAGCATTGAAGGCGGTGCGCCGGGGGCCGCGCCTGGCGAGGTGCGGCCGTTGTGGGCGCGTCGCAGCCAGGCCAACGCCAGCCGCGTTTCCAGCCTCCGCTTTGGCACATTTGGTCGTGGTATCCCGCTCGTAGCCGGCAACCCCGGTGCGAACCAGGAGTTCGTGGTGGCCACCAACGGCGCCATGACGATCGTGCCGCGTGGCCGCGTGGAAGTGCGCGGTGCCATCATGATTCTCAACGACTCGAACTACTTCCGTCCGCCGGTTGGCTACTACTACAACGCGTACGGGATCAAGCTCGACACCACCGGCAAGTTCACCGGCACCACGTACCTTGGCCGTCGCACGGCGCCGTATCCCGACCGTGGGATCTCGCTGTACGACGCCGACAAGAGCAATCCAGCTCCGGCCGTGGTATTCGACAGCCCGCGCGTGATCTTCGCCATGGCGTCGCGATTGTCCGCCGACACCATCCCGGATGCCAAGGGCACGCCGGCCTGGCTCAACTACGGATTCGTCCGCGTGAACCTGCAGGCAAAGGCCGGTATCGAAGGGCGTATGGGGCCCGGCCAGATCCTGGAAGCGGTGCTGCCGAAGTCGGTGCGCGGTCGCTGATCGCTCGTGGAGCGGGTGCCGGTCGCGGTGCGACTGGCGATCCTGCGGTACGGCATTGCACAGCGCGCCCGGCGATCACCGCCGGGCGCGCTGCGTATGCGGCTCCGGTGGCGGTGCGCGGGGTGGACGAACGTGGACGCGATCAGCGTGGGCCGTCAGGATACCGCACACAATTGAGCGTACCGTTGGCGCGATCACCCACCCAGATGTTGTGGTTGGCATCGACCTTCACCAACGTGGCGAACGGGAGCTCCCGCGTTACGCCGAGCACGGCGGGCGTCGGTCCGAGAGAGATACGCACCAGGCCATCGGTACCGCCGGCGACCAGCAAGGTCTCGTGATACCACGCCACGTCGTAGGCGAAGCGCGGTTCGGTCTGCAGCCGCACCGGCGCCGAGACGCCTCCAGCTGCTCCGAGCCGCTGCCACGCCGCCACCCCCCCCTCGCCGAGTGCCGCGGCGATCCAGTGCGCCGAGGTCGCGATGGCTCGCACCGTACCGCCGGTTGTGATGCGCTCCGATATCGCCAGCGCGCCGCTGCCGTTAGGCGCGCGCGTCAGACGGAGCAACGACGAATCCGTACCCACCCACCACGACGCGGTTACATCGTCGAAGACGGCGGCGCGCACCGCCTCGCCGACGTCGAGTGAGACCCGGACGGGAGCTGAGAGGGCCGGCCGTTCCACGGTGACCGTCCGTCCACGGGCCGCGATCCATTCTCCGCCGCCGGTGGCGACGGCACTGATGTCCCCGTCCAGCAATCGTGACGCCACGCCCGCCACGGTGCCGGTTGCGTAGAGGGCGACCGCGCTGCTGATCAGCAACCGGTCGTTGCCGGGGAGCAGCGCCACGTCGCGTAGCCCGCGCAGCCCGGCGGCGCGTCGTTGCAGCGCGCGTGGTGACGGCGCCGCCACGAACAGCGACACCCCGCTGTCGGACACGACCGCAATGAGGCTGTCGCGGACCGTCAGCGCGGACGGCATCGCCGGGAGCGACCACGGTTCGATGCGCGGACGGTCCCGCACTCCCGCGCGCGGCGCATCGGCGCGCCGCTGAGCATCGATCTCGCGGGCCAGAAAGAGGCCGGTCAGCGCGCCGCTCACGCTGAGATACGGCAGCGCGCAGCCCAGCGGATCGCACGGCACCGGCTCACTGCGGTCGGCGATCGAATAATACGCGCCGGCCAGTGCCGCACCGACCAGCGCTCCCGCCACCGTGTAGCGCAGCCGACGGACGGGTGATCCCGGCGCGCCCTCGTCCGCACGCTGGGCGAGCAACGACGTGGCGGGGGCTGCAGACAACGCGCACCCAAGCGCGAAGGCGATGAGACGTGCGGTGGGTGCCATCATTTCTCCGGTGCGGCGGCGATCGTGAACTCGCGTGAGACCTGAACGCGCCGTTCACCGCGCAGGTCGCGCAGCAGCACGTCAAGACGGTACCGGCCGCTGGGTGCGGTGCCCATGCCGATCGTGGTCAGGAGCGGTACGCGATCGGGGCGAGCCAGCCGTTCGGTCCGCGTAAACCGCATGGCCAGTTGCTGGTCGCCCTCGGGGGTAAGTCCCACCGCGTCGGCAACGTTGCCCAGCCACCGTTCGATGGCCGCACCGCCGCGGCTGATCTCGAGCAGCGTGACCCTGATGGCCACCTCGATCTGGACGGCACCCTCGTTGTCCGGGTGGAGTCCGTACGCCTCGAGGTACAGCGCAAAGGTGTCACGCGGCGCGATGCGCGTGCCGAACAGGGGTCGGATTCCCGCGTCGATGAGCGTGCCGAGGTGACGCCCGTTCGCGCTCACCGGTGTGCCCAGCAGGATATCGCTCAGGGCCAGCCCGCTGTCGCGCGGTGGCGGCAGCGACAGCGGGACATTGGCGCGTGCCGACGCCGAGTGTACGGCGGGATCGACGACTTCGATGCGGACACGATGATCGCCGGCCGGCAACGTGTCGAGGCGCTGGTACTCGACGGCGCGCGTGGCCGGTAGTGCGATGGACAGCTGCTGGGAGTCGACGAGTCGGAGCCGGTCGGGGGATCCCCGGAAGGCACGGATCGCGAGCACACCGCGATCCAGTTCCACCTGCTGATAGTACGCGGCGGGACGTGCCGCCGCGGCGGTGAGCACGTGGTACTCACGATCCGTGCGTCCACGGAAGCGCGCCACCTGCACGCTCATGGAATCGACGCGGATCTCGCTCGCCATATTATCCAGACGGAAGGGCTCGTCGTGGCGCCGTTGATCGGCGACGTCACGGAAATCGCCGGCGAATGCCGCCGCGTTCATGGCGGGGGCGCCGGCAAACACGAAGGGCAGTTCGAGCGCCGGGTAGTAGAACACGGTGATCACGCGGCCGGTGACATCCCGCAGGGAGATGTCGTTGGCGGGGGGCAGGAGCACTTCGACGGGCGGTTCGCCGTAGCGGATCACGATCAGGCCGCGGTCGGTGCGCCAGCCCCGCACCCCCTGCTCGGGGTCATCGTAGCGGAGCATGCTGATCGCAACACGGGCGAAATACTCGAGTTGCGCTTCGTTCTCCGGCGTGGAGAGCAGCGGGTCGGCGTTTTCCCAAAACGCGCGCACAGTGACCTCCCGTGCCGCGGCGGGCAGTCCGGCCACGCGCACACTGTCGCCCCGGCGCAGCAGGCGTCCGATATCGAGCAGCTCCTGCCGTTCGGCGGGTGGAAGCCGCGTCATCCCCGCGTCGAACGCGCCCTTCGCGTCGCTCAGCGCCCGCAGTCGGACGGCGGCCAATCCATCGGCGAACGCAATCGAGGCCAGCGCCGCCGCCGGGGGGACGTCGGCGTCGGCGGCCCGCGGCTCGGAGCGGGTGGTGGCGTACCCGCGGGTCAGGAACGGCGCGGCGACGGCGCGCATTTCGGGGAACCGCTCCCCGTCGTAGAGCAGCCCCAGCAAGCCGACGGCGCTGGCCGCGTGAGACGGAACGACGGACAGCGCCAGCCGGTACAGCCGATCGGCCTCGGCGCGGTCGGCACCGCCGGCCTGCTCAATGGGCCGGATCTGATGCTCGAGGAATTCACGGACGTAATGCACGCGGTTCCGTGCTGCGTACGGATCGAAGAAAATATTGGCGATGTACACATGGCGTCGGCGCGTCGTCCGGTAGCGGCGTTCGAATACACCGGCCAGCTCGCTGGCGGTTTCCGCCACCATCGTGGAATCCGCCGTTGCCCGCGCCACCGCCAGAGCCTTCCGCAGCAGCCGTTCGGCGTCGGCCCGGAGCAGGGGGGTGCGCAGGCGCAGGCGGGCCAGTTCGAGCACGAATCGCGCGTCGCGCGGGGCAAGCTCCGCGCCCCGGTTCAGCAGCCGCCACGCCAGCACTTGCCGCGGCGCATCGTTAAAGCCCAGCGCGGTCGTGCGCGTGAGCAACCGACCGCGCTGATACAGCGCTTCGGTGTGGCGTGGAGCATGGTCGGTGGCGGCTTCGAGCGTTTCGAGCGCGGCGGCGGTGTCGCCGCGTGCGAGCTCCGCGCGGGCGCGGGACAACAACACGTCGGTCGAGTCGGCGCGCGTCCCATCGACGATCGGAACCGGGCCGCTCAGCGCCGGCGCGCCCGGAGCGGGCGTACGGTCGTCGGCGGCTGCCGATGCGCTCACCGCAGCGATCAGGACGAGCGGCAGCCAGCCAACCGACCGGATGGCGCGCACAGGGTGCATCGCGGTCACGGATCGAAGCGGTCGTCGTGCGGTATATTGGCCGGATGTACGTCGGTCACCTCGGCAATTTGCAGGCGGTCGCACACGGAGTGAACTGTCTGCACAGTGGCGGCCCTGATTTTTTCCTGTACCCCGGAGCGTGATTGATGAAGACGTGGCGAACCACCGCGGCCTGCACCCTGGGCGCCCTCGTGGCGGCCCTGACCGTCGCCGCGCGCGCGCAGGCGCAGGCGTTCCACTATCCAGCCCTGCAACTGCCCACGGTGTCCACGCGTGATTACACCACGGCGGTGGCCAGCGGGGCCGGCACCACGGTGCTGTTTCAGTGGCGCGAAGGGCTCTCGTCGCGGCGCCACTGGCAACTCGACGCCGGCGTAGCCGACCGCACGGGGAGTGAGAGCCTCACGTTATTCGTCGGGGGCGGGATGGCGCAGGCGTTGACATCAGCCACGGCGGATCAGCCGCTCGACGTGCTGCTGGCCGGCGGGGCCGGGGTCTCGTTTGGCGGGGGCAGTACCCTGCTCCGTGTCCCGCTCGGGGTGAGCGTGGGACATACGTTTGCCTTGGAGCAGGGGATGGCCCTCACGCCGTTCGTCCATCCCCGGGCGTCGCTCGACGTGTGCGGCACGTGTGGTGCCAACAGGGGCGGCAATTCCGAAGTGAGCCTCAACTTCGACCTCGGCGTGAACTTTCAGGTGAATCGCCAGTTCGCGGTGCGGGCGTCCGGCGGGTTTAGCGGCTCGGATCTCGCCGGCGGTCAGGACACGTTTGCGGTGGGCTTCACGTGGACGCCGGCGGCGCTGGCGCGCCCGGACCGCTAAACGTTTGCCATTGCCTCCCCGTGACGCGGGCGGTACTATTGCGTTCGCTTCCGGGACGAACGGCGCGAACGGGGCTCAGTCCCACGCAGCTGACTTTTGTCCCTCGTTTTTGTGCGACCGGTCCCCAGCCAATCGCGGCACGTCCATCGGGTGCGGTCGCGTGCATTGTTGGCGGTCTTCCGAACGTTTGGTATGGTGTTCCCCGGCACGCGAGTGACCGGTTGCAGGACCTCGATCGGTGGCCCTCTGCGGAGTTCGCCGGTCGGGTTGGGTGGCCAACGGGACCTCCACTCCCGTCGGCGAGATTTCTCTCCCCCCGTTTCCGGCTTCTGATGCGCCGAGGGCTGAGCATGTCCAGAATTACGCGGTGGCTGTTGCAGGTCCCCCTTGCTGTCGCCCTGTTCCTGATGCCCGTCGTGGCGCAGGCGCAGGGGCCGGCCGTCATCACTGGAACCGTGAAGAGCGAGTTCGGTGATCCCCTCGAAAACGCCAACGTCTACATCGTTGAGCTCGCCATCTCGGTGGGTACCAACGCGGCGGGTCGTTACACCATGACGATCCCAGCGGATCGTCTCCGTGGCCAGGCGCTACAGCTGCGGGCCCGCTCCATCGGGTACAAGGCCGACGCCAAGCCGATCACGCTGCGTGCCGGCAACCAGACGTTCGACTTCTCCCTGGCCAAGGACATCAATCGCCTCCAGGAAGTCGTGACCACCGGCGTGACCGCGGGTACGGAGCAGAAGAAGCTCGCGTTCTCCGTGGCGCAGGTGAGCGACAAGGACATGCCCGTTCCGGGTTCCAACCCGCTGTCGCAGTTGCAGGGGAAGGTAGCCGGCGCGAACATCGTGTCGGCCTCGGGCCGTCCGGGCACGGCCCCGGCCATCATCCTCCGTGGCCCCCAGTCGATCAACGCCTCGGGCCGCGGTCAGGACCCGCTGTACATCATCGACGGCGTCGTCTCGCAGGGCGGTCTGCAGGATATCAACCCGCAGGACATCGAGAACATCGAAGTCGTGAAGGGTGCCGCGGCCTCCTCGCTGTACGGCTCGCGCGCCGGCAACGGTGTCATTCAGATCACGACGCGCTCGGGGAAGAACCAGAGCGAAGGTGTGAAGTTCCGCGCTAACGTCGAATACGGCATGTCGGACATCGAAAACGAGTACCAGTACCCGACCACGCACTTCATGCTGATGGACGAGACGGCGTCGCGTTTCTGCGTCTCGGTGTCGGGTACGCCTGATTGCTCGCGTACCGTCGACATCTATCAGGAAGCGTATCGTATCAACAACAATGGCGGAGACTTTGCGCTTCCTCCTGCCGTGTTCGCGAACGATGGCGGCATCTCGCGGAATCCGGGTGCGGTTGGGTCGCGGGCACTGTTTCAGGTGAACCAGTTCCCGAAGACGTACAACCCGATCGAACAGTTCATCACCAACGGTCAGGTCATCAACTCGACGCTGGATGCCACCGGTCGTGTGGGCCGCACGAACTTCTTCGCCTCGGTGAACCAGCTGCGTCAGGAAGGCTCCGTGAAGCTCCTTCCCGGCTATACGCGCAACTCGATGCGCTTGAACGTGGACCAGCAGCTGGGCGGCAACATCAACTTCTCGGTCCGCTCCAGCTACTCCAGCGCCAACGACTACAACAACGGTGCCGGCTGGTTCGGTCTCACGCGTCAACCGGCCAACGCGCAGCTGTTCGCCACCGACTCGAAGGATCGCCTGTACATCCGGACCGTGGCACAGAATCAGGGTGCCCAGAACGTCAACCCGGCGTACAACGCGCAAAACTTCCAGCCGTTGGCTCGCATCGACCGCTTCGTGGGGAATGCCACGGCGCGCTGGACGCCGCTCAGCTGGCTCGACGGTGAATTCAACTTCGGCTACGACGCCCGGAACACCTTCCAGGAGTCGCAGCAGGACCGTGGCTACCGGACGTCCGCGCTGAGCTCGACGAACCTCGGGTCGATCAACCGTAGCGCGGCCCGCTCGTACTCGCTCAACGCCTCCGGTAACGTGTCGGCGCGCAAGAATTGGTTCGACGAGAGCCTCACGTCGCGCCTCACGCTGCGCTACCTCTATGAGACGCAGGACGCGCGCTCGCAGAGTACCGGCGGTGCCAACCTCGCCGTGCCGGGCCTCCGTGATCCGGACGCGGCCATTCAGAACTTCTTCACCTCGGGTGGTACGGAAACCGTGCGTCAGCTCGGCTTCTTCACCAACCTCGATCTCGATTACAAAGGCCGCTACATCGTTGGCGCCCTCGTCCGTCGTGATGCCGCCTCCCTCTTTGGTGCGGCCAACCGCTGGCAGACGTACGGTCGCGCGTCGTTCGCGTGGCGCCTGTCTGATGAACCCTGGTTCAACCTGAATCAGATCTCGGACCTCAAG
>JARIEV010000026.1 GCA_031127225.1 Gemmatimonadota bacterium
GATCCCCAAGCAGAAGCTCTTCGATCAAATCGCGTCGGACGCGTACGTGTCCGACGAGCGCCTCTGGCAGATCTACCGCGACCGCCACGACAGCACGCAGATCAGTTACGTGCTGGTCGGTCAGCGCGCCCTCACGGACACGGCCGTCACTGTCACGGACGCCGACATCGCGCAGTTCTACGAACGGAACAAGAAGCGCTTTTCGCGCCCGGGACGCGCGGTCGTCTCCCTGTTAACGGTCCCGCGTACAGTGACCGCGGCCGACACGGCCGAGGCCAAGGCGCGTGTCGACCGACTCCGTGCGGAAATAGTCGCCGGGGCCAAGTTCGAGGATATCGCCAAGCGTGAATCGACCGACAGCGTCTCCGGCGCCAACGGCGGCGCGCTCGGTAAGGGCGGGCGTGGTCGGTTCACCCCGAACTTCGAGACAGCAGCCTACGCGCTCAAGACCGGCGAACTGTCGCAGGCGGTGTTGACGCCCTTCGGGTGGCATTTGATCCGGGTCGATGATCGGAAGGGCGACACGCTCGACGTGCGCCACATCCTCGTCGCAATCGCGCAGAGCGACTCCAGCGCCACGCGCACCGACCGCCGCGCCGACTCGCTGGCCAGCATCGGTGGCAGCCAGGAAGACCCGAAGCTGTTCGACAAGGCCGCTAAGACGCTCGGCCTCTCGCCCGCCTCGGTTGTGGTGTTCGAGAAGGAGCCGCTGTCCTACGCTGGCCGCTACGTCCCGAGCGTCAGTGCCTGGGCGTTCTCTGGGGTCATTCGCGGTGAAACCAGCGACCTGTTCGACTCCCCCGACGCTTACTATCTGGCGCGCGTGGATTCGATCACCGCCGGTGGCCAGCAGCCGCTTGCCGAAGTGAAGGACGACATCCGTCGTCGACTCTCCAAGGACCAGCGCATCGAGAAGCTCCGGCCGATCGCCGCGCAACTGGCCACTGCGGCCCGCGCATCCACACTCGAAGCGGCCGCCGCGCAGAAGGGACTGTCCGTCGAGAAGTCGCTTCCGTTTGCTCGCGTCGACGCCGTACCGGGGATCGGCCAGTTCGAACCGGCCATCGGCGCCGCGTTCACCGTGCCGGTTGGACAGATCGGTGGTCCATTCAAGGCTGTCGAAGGCATGGTGGTACTCCGAGTTGACAGCCGGACCGAGGCTGCCCGCCCTGCCTTTGAAGCAGAAAAGGCGACGCAGCGTCAGCAACTGGTGCAGTCAATCCGCCAGCAGCGGGTTGATGAGTTCCTGGTGAACCTGCGTGAGAGCGTGAAGATCTCCGACAAGCGCACGACCGTGCTGTCTGCCTTGCGGCGTCAGGCGACGCCCTGACCGAGTGAGCCCGAACGAGAAAGCCCCCGCGATGCTTGGCATCGCGGGGGCTTTCTTTTTTCTCACGTCACGGACATCCGAGCACGGACCTCACTACGCCACGTTCAGTTGAGCAAACGCTTCGGCTCCGGCCGCTCTTCCTCGGCCGTTTCCACCGCGGCCGCGGTGCCTCCACCGACACGATCGTTGCGCTGGGCCGGCTCGGTGATCTGCCGCTGCGCGTCACTCAGATTCCGTTTGAACTCGTTGATCCCCTTGCCGAACGAACCCGCGATCTCGGGAATGCGCTTGGCACCGAACAGGAGCAGGACGATCACGAGAATGATCATGATCTCCATGAAACCGAAATTCTGTAAACCCATGGGGAAACTCCTAGAAGAGGGACCGCGCGATCAGGTAGGCGATCAAAACTCCCAGGAGGCTCAGCAGCGAGACATCCAGGGCGACAGGTCCAATGGCGAACTTCAATATAACCAGATCGATGGGAAGGGGACCGACCGCGGGGGTTACCCCGGTGGTGAGGAACTCCTTCACCGCGCCGGCCGGCAGGAAGCGTCGGGCGACCTGCGTCAGAAGACCTCCGGACACGAACCCGGCGGCCAGCACTGCGACGTGAAACACCGGACGGTGTTTTGAGGGTCCACGGCCCATTACCAGCGCCTCTCGACAACGTAGGCGATCGCATCGGCCAGTGCGGTGCGCGATGGCCCGTCCGGCAGATCGGCCAGCGATTCCTCGGCCTCCCGAGAGAACTGGTCGGCCCGCCGACGGGCATAGTCGAGACCGCCGTGCACCCGCACGAGCTCAACGACCTCAGCGATCGCCTCGTCGTCGGGCTCGGGGTCGGCGAAGAGCGACTCCACTCGGCCCCGGGCGGCGGAATCCATCTCGCGCAGCGCCGCAATGAGCGGGAGGGTGACCTTGTGCTCCTTGAGATCGTGGCCACTCGGCTTGCCGGTCATCTCCTGCCCCTCGGTGTAGTCGAGCAGGTCGTCCGCGACCTGAAACGCCATCCCGAGCCGCTCACCGAAGCGCTGGAGCGATCGACGGTGAGCCGGGGCGCCACACACGGCCCCGACCTCGCACGCCGCCATGAACAGGGACGCCGTTTTCGCCCGGATCAAGGTGTCGTAATCGCTTTCCGAAAATGCCAAGGCATCGTACGCGGCGAGCTGACGCAGTTCACCCAGCGTCATTTCGTTCGAGGCCTGGGTAATGGCCTTCATCGCCTCCAGGTCGCCCAACATGACCAGTTCTCGCAGCGCGCGCAGATACAGGTAGTCCCCCATGATGACGGACACCTGATGACTGAACAGCGCATTGACGGTAGGCCGCCCGCGACGGAGTACCGAATGGTCAACCGCGTCATCGTGCACCAGCGTCGCGACGTGAATCAGCTCGATGATCGCGGCGAAGGTGATCGCGCGTGGCGGCGCTTCCCGTTCGAGACTGCTGGACAGCAACAACAGCGTTGGGCGGAAGAGTTTCCCCTTCATGCCCATCAGGTGCTCCTGCACGTCGTTCACCAGCGGCACATCGGCAGAGACGATGCGCCAGAGTTCCTGAGACACCTTGGCCAGATCGTCGCGAACGGGCGTCTGAATATCGCGCAGGGCGGCCGCCAACGCTGACGGTGTCCGCGTGGAGAGCGTCATCGCGCCACCTGATCGAGCGCCGCGAGTCTGGCGGCAGTATCACGGAAATGAATGTCGGTCGCGTACACGCGCTGATAGTAGCTACGAGCCTCGTCCCACCGCTTCAGGGCCTCGCACGAATATGCGAGGAGGTAAAGCACGCCCACCCGTTGTTCATCGTCCAGTCCGGGCTCATGAAGAGCCCGGGAGAGGACGGTTGCGGCAACCTGATGCCGCCCCTGCTCCACAAAACACTGCCCGAGCGCCTCGTAGGCCGGGAGCCGATGTGAGCGGCTCCGCAACGCCTTCTGGAACTCCTCGATCGCATCGTCGAGCAGCCCCATCTCTTTGTACGCGACCCCGAGGTCATAGTGACTGTCGTAGTCGTCCTCACCGAGTGAACGCGCGACCCCCTCCTTGAAGTGCCTGAGGAGCGCATGAAAATCGGCCTGTTCGTCACCGCTGATCGCAGGCTCACGCATCCGCATCCGGGTCGACGTCGGCGCGTCCTCGTCGCGGAGCCACTCCGCCAGATTGACGAATGGTCCGTCGGCGCCCGGTTTCGGTGGGGCGGGCGGCGCCGCACTGCCAAGAGCAGCACGGGCTCGGTCGTCATATGGATCGATCTCGAGGACACGGGCATACACGGCCCGGGCCCGGGCCTCCTCACCGATCCGCACCAGCGCATCCGCGAGATCCAGATACGCGACCCGGAGACGTTGCTGATCCTTGAGCCGGACGGACAGTTCTACACGCTTCTGGTGGAAGGCAATTCGCTCCGGACTGACCTGTACCAAGGTATCCGCGATGTCGGCACTGGCGGAGAGCTCGCCTTGAGCGGCGAGCCCCTGTTGGGCGGTCTCCAGCTCCGCGAGGGCGGCATCGCGCTCGCCGGCCTCGAAGAGGGCCTCCGCCAGCCTGCGACGAAGGAGCCAATCCTGCGGGTGCCTAGCCACCGCGCCCCGCAGCGCATCCCGTCGGGACGTCGCCACCATCGTGGCCTCGGTTGCGACGGCCGCTATCGGCAGAGCCGGCGTCACCATCACCGGCCGCTCCCGCACGGCCCCGACGCTCGCGTCACCCGGCGCTCGACCCTGGGGCACCACTCGGGTCGCCCCGGGCTCAGTTTCGCCGCTAAGCGCGTCGAGGGTCGGCACGCCACCGCGCCCAGCCGTGGCGAGCGCCGACGTCGTCAGGGCGCCAAGCCCCGCGGTCACCAGCGCATCGTCAAGCACCAACGGCGGTAGTTCACCCGGGAGGATAAAGTCGTGCGGATCGATGCGGAACAGCGACTTCGGTCCAGCGACGACCGTCTCAGCCGCCAGAACGGACTGTGCACCCGCCGCGATCGCCTCGTCCAACTCCGGAACATCGGAAACCTCGAGCGGCTCGCTTCCGATCGCCGATTGGGCGACGTCATGCTCAATCCACTCGACCGGTGCTTCCGGTGCGGAGGCCTCGCTGCGGATGATCTGCGCGATACCCGCATCATCAGTCGCCTGACCGAACTCCTCCGGTTCAAACTCCTCAAGCCACACCGGCCCGCCGGACACCGCGGACTGATCACCCGTGGCGTTCGGCTCAAACCCAGCTTCCTGACGCACCCCAGCTAGCCCGCCGGCGTCCGGCAGCCACGTGACATCGCTCGGATGGACCGACGGATCGACAACGAGATCGGGCGACTCCGGATCCTCGACGGTCAGTCCGGCGAGAGGCGGCTCCCCCAGATCGGTGTAATCGCCGGAGGCCTCGAGTCCCTCGAGTTGCTCGATCAACGGCTCCGGACGGCGAGTGGCAGAGGGCTCCATGCCCCGCTCGCTGGCCACGTCGTCCACCGGTGTCACGACCGCGACCGCAACGGCAGGGAGTGCCGCAACCGCCATGGGCGTCGGCACACGCGGTGAACGCAGAGGGGTGCGCCGCGAGGCCGGCGCGCCGTAATCCACCTCAAGAAAGATCAGATCCTGCGACGTCTCCCGACTTGGCAGCTTGGGCGGCTCCTCGAGCGCGACGACGGGCGCGGACGGCGTCATGCGCCGCCGCAGCACAATGCCCGCGCGATCCGCATGCTCGTCAACGAGCCGTCGCACCTCGGTCAGCTCCGGCATCAGGTCGGCCACCTCCGCCAACGCCCGCATCCCCTCGTCGACTCGCTCCTCTTGCTGCATGCGCGTGGCATACTCCAGGAAATTCCGCGTCGCGTCACCGCGCAGTCCCTTACGGGCACAAATACGCCCTAAGGTGAAGTACACGTTTGCACGGCCTGGCGCGTTCCGCAGAATCTTGTTGCACAGCGCGATGGCGTTGTTGAACAGCCCCGCGTTCGTGTAGTGCTCGACCGCCCGCTCGTAGTAGGTGATCGCATCGGGCACGCGTCCCTGACGCAGCGCGAGATCACCGACCTTGTTGAGCAACGCGACGTCGACGTCCTCGCCGGCCTGCTCGCTCTCCTCGATGGCCCTGACGTACGAGGCAATCGCGCGGTCGATCTGTTTCAGCTGCTCGAACTCAGCCGCCTTCTTCCGGTGCTTCGCGGCGTTGGACATGAGGTCGGGAACAGCTCCGGGAAGCGGGCGGAAAGATCCAGCCGAGGGCGCGCACGAACGGCCGTCCCCCCTTGTGAACGACCCGTTGCAAGCTAGGGATCACCACGACGGGTGACAAGCACGTCCACCGGCCCATGCCAGCGTACAGAGACGCTCGCCGAACCAATACGGCAACGCCCGAAAGTCGTCGATCGCGTGCACCGCGAGGTCGGCACGGAATCCCTCCGCGAGCTGGCCAGTGATCTCGGCCAGCCCCAAGGCGGCCGCCCCGTTAACTGTACCGGCAATCCAAGCCTCCGATGCCGACATCCGGAGCTCACTCACAGCGAGTGTGAGAACCAGCGGGAAAGACTGCAGGGGTGACGTCCCCGGGTTGAAATCCGTGGCCACCGCGACAGCCGCACCGGCATCGATCAACCCACGCGCGGGGGCGTGACGCCCTGTTCCGAGGAACAGCATCGTCGCCGGCAGCAGCGTGGCGACGGTGCGGGAGCGCGCCAGCGCCTGGATGCCGGCGGGCGATATCGCCGCCAGATGATCGGCGCTCACCGCCTCGATGGACGCCGCCAGCTCCGCCGCGCCCCCGTCGTGCAGCTCATCGGCGTGCAATTTACTGCGAAGGCCCAGCGCCGCCGCGGCCGCGAGCAAATGCCGAGTCTCGGCCAGGTTGAACACACCAGGTTCACAGAAGACGTCCGCGAACACGGCGAGCCCCTCTGCGGCGACGGCCGGGTACAACTCGTCCGTCAGGCAGTCGATCCACGCGCGGCGCCCGTCCGGCACGTCCCGGTACTCCATGGGCACCTCGTGCGCCCCCATGCACGTCGCCACGACGTGCATCCCTCCAGCCTCCGCGAGGCGCGCGATCACCCGCAGGGACCGCAGTTCGTCGTGCACCGTGAGGCCGTAGCCGGACTTGATCTCGACGGTGGTCACGCCGCCGGCCGCAAGGGCGCGCAGCCGCGGCACGGCTAACGTGAAGAGGTTGTCATCGGTGCGGGCCCGGAGGTCGCGCACCGAGGCATGAATCCCGCCGCCCCGACGGGCAATTTCGAGGTACGGCACTCCGGTCGCGCGTAGTTCGTGCTCCTCGTACCGCGCACGGCCGAATACCGCATGCGTGTGCGAATCCACGAAGCCAGGCGCGAGCACTCCGCCCTGACAGTCGATCTCGCGGGCGCCCGGGAAACGCTGGCGCAGTGCGTCATCAGCATCCACGCCAACGATGCGATCGCCCTGCACGGCGACGCCGCAGCCACGCCGCACGGCCGCGTCCCGCATTTCGGCACCGCGCCTCGCCCGTGCCGGCCCGGCGCAGGTGACGGTCTGCGCGGCATTCAGGAACAGTGTCACGACGGCAGCATCCCCGACCGCGGTCACGCCATCACATCCCGCACACGCGACATCAGCCGCAGGGGGGCCTGCGCCTCGCCACGGCACGCGTAGTAGCACGCGTTGCAGTCAATCGGCGCGTACCCGGCGTAGTCTTGCCAGCGGCCGTCCGGCTTGAAGTCGGGGCACCGCCGCACCATTCCCTGCGGATCGATGTGAATCGTCGTCGACCCGCTGCGGCACGGCTCTGTCATCTCGCCACGCACATACCGCGGGATCTGCTCGAGATAGTAGTCGGAGTTGGTGATCACGCCACGGGTGCGCTGCTTGTACGCCAGCAGGCGCTGCACCACGGCCTCCAGCTCTCGCTGCTGCGAGGCACCCAACAGGTGCTCACCATTGCCGTTCTTGAAGTCGGTGTAGAGCGAGAAGTTCACGCCGCCGCCAAGTGCCGCCGCGCGTTCCACGATCGGCATGAGCTGGTCGAGATTGTCGTTCTTGATCACGGTATTGAAGCGCACGCTGCCAATGCCGGCGCCGCGCATGCGAGGCACGAGATCCAGAATCTTCTGCGAGAGCCCCGGAATCCCACGCGCGGCGTCGTGCCGCTCATCGAGGTAGTCCAGCGAGATATTGAACTGATCCACGCCGGCATTCCACAGTGAGGTGGCGCGCTCGAGCGAGAGCATCGCGCCGTGCGTGATCAGCTGCACGTAGGTGTACCGCACCGCCTTGCGGACCGAGGCAACGATCTCCTCGAGGTCACGGCGCAGGGTGGGCTCTCCGCCGGTGAAGGTGACTAGCATCGGAGAAAAGCGCCGCGCGATCTCGGCGAAGTCGTTCAGCTCACCCAGCCGGGCTTCCGCCGGCGTCTTCCAGTAATCACAGAAGCCGCAGCGTGCGTTGCAGCGCATCGTGACTTCGAAGTTGAGCAACACCGGGCGATTGCGCATCCGGAGCCAGGCGTACTTGCCCAGGAAGATCGGCACGTGCCACGGACGGTACCGGCTGGAGAGCATCAGCCGTCCTGCATGGGCAGCCGAATACCTTCCCGCGCGGCGGTGGCCAGCGCCACGTCGTACCCCGCATCGGCATGACGCGCGACGCCGATCCCGGGATCGTTGGTCAGGACGCGCGACAAGCGCCGGTGCATGCGCGCGCTGCCATCCGCCACGATCACCTGTCCGGCGTGCAGCGAGTTCCCGATCCCGACGCCGCCGCCGTGGTGGAACGAGACCCAAGACGCGCCGCTGGCCACGTTCAGCAACGCATTGAGAATCGCCCAGTCGGCGATCGCGTCGGACCCGTCGCGCATGGCCTCCGTTTCGCGAAAGGGCGAGGCCACGCTCCCGGTATCCAGATGATCGCGCCCGATGACGATGGGCGCCGAAACCTCGCCGCGTGCCACCAGATCGTTCAGCGCGAGCGCAAACCGCGCCCGATCCCCCTGCCCCAACCAGCAAATCCGCGCCGGCAGTCCCTGAAACGCGATGCGCTCGCGCGCGAGGGTGATCCACCGACGCAGCGGCTGGTCGTCCGGGAACATCTCAAGCACGAGGTCGTCGGTGCGGGCGATGTCCGCCGGATCACCAGATAGTGCCACCCACCGGAACGGGCCTTTCCCTTCGCAAAAGAGCGGACGGATGTACTCCGGCACGAACCCGGGGATACGAAACGCATCGTCCACACCGGCGTCGAACGCAACCGTGCGGATATTGTTGCCGTAATCAAACGTCACGGCGCCACGATCCTGCAGCGTACGCATGGCACGGACATGATCGACCACGGACTGCGTTGCCCGCGCGACGTACACGGCGGGATCTGCAGACCGTAATGCGTCGGCCTCATGCAGCGTCATCCCAGCCGGGACATAGCCTACGAGCATGTCGTGCGCGCTCGTCTGATCGGTGACCACATCCGGCTGCACACCCCGGCGCACCAGTTCCGGCAACACCACAGCCGCGTTGCCGACCAGACCGACGGACAGCCCGACGCGCTCGGCCTGTGCCTCGGTAAGCCATGCCAGCGCTTCGTCGAGCGACGTTGTCATCCGATCGCAGTAGCGCGTCTCGATCCGCTTGGCGATCCGCGCGGCATCGACGTCGATGCCCAGCACCGCCGCGCCGTGCATGGCCGCGGCGAGCGGCTGCGCCCCGCCCATGCCGCCCAATCCGGCCGTCACCACGAGGCGGCCCTCCAGCGAGCCGCCGAAGTGACGCGTGGCGACCGCACCGAACGTCTCATACGTCCCCTGCACGATCCCTTGCGAGCCGATGTAGATCCACGAGCCCGCGGTCATCTGTCCGTACATCGTCAAGCCGACTCTCTCGAGCCGGCGGAACTCGTCCCAATTCGCCCACCGGCCCACCAGATTGCCGTTGGCGATGAGCACCCGGGGCGCATCCTCATGCGTGCGAAACACCGCCACCGGCTTCCCGCTCTGCACCAGCAGGGTCTCGTCGTCAGCCAGCGTGCGCAACGAGCGGATGATCGCATCGAAGGCGTCCCACGACCGTGCCGCGCGGCCGGTGCCACCGTACACCACGAGATCGTCCGGCCGCTCAGCGACTTCCGGATCCAGGTTGTTCATCAGCATGCGAAGCGCCGCCTCCTGCTCCCAGCCGCGGCACTGCAACGCCACGCCGCGCGGAGCGCGCACCGGGCGCGGGCCGCGTGGCGCCTGCCCATCCTGTTCGAGCTGCATCCCTTCGCTCATACGGCAAACTCCTCCGTGATCACATCAAGTGCACCGGCCGCAATTGCATCCGCGAGCCGGGTGATATCCGGCGCGGGCGGACGATCGCCGTCCGATCGGGCCACGTGCTGACGGATGATCGCGTGCGCCTGCTCGACCGACGGACTGCTGCGCAGCGGCCGCCGGTACTCCAGCGCCTCAGCGGCGGCGATCAGTTCGATCGCGAGCACGTGGCGGAGGTTGCGCACCGTCCGTCGCAGCTTGGTGGCCGCCCCCATCGCCATCGGCACGACGTCTTCCTTGTTGCCATCCGTGGGAATCGAGTCCACGCTGGCCGGGTGTGCGAGCGACTTGCATTCGCTGGCCAGTGCGGCGGCCGTCACCTGCGACATCATGTGCCCTGACTCGAGCCCCGGCGACCCCGCCAGAAATGGAGGCAGTCCCTGATTGAAATCCGGATGGACCAGCCGGTCGGTTCGACGCTCGCTGATCACGGCCAGATTCGCGCAGATGATCGCCAACAGGTCACTCGCCATCGCGACGGCCTGTCCGTGAAAATTCCCGCCGCTCAGCAACTCACCGGTCTCCATCACCAGCGGATTGTCCGTGGCCGCGTTCAGTTCGCGCGAGATGATGCCCCGCGCAAACCGCAGCGCATCGAGCGCCGGACCGTGCACCTGCGGCACACAGCGCAAGGCATACGCGTCCTGGACCCGGGGATCGCCGTGACGGTGCGACTCGCGGATCTCGCTCCCCGACAGCAACGCCCGCAGCAGCGCTGCCGACTCACTCTGCCCCGCCTGGCCACGAGCCTCCTGAATCCGCGCGTCAAAGGCGTCCGGGGTGCCGAGCAACGCATCAAGGCTCATGGCCGTGGCCACGTGGGCCGCGCGCCACAGTCGCGTGAGTTCCGCGCACGCCAGCGAGGCCACCGCCGTGTGCGCCTGCGTGCCGTTGATCAACGCCAGCCCTTCCTTCGCCTCGAGCGTCACGGCACGCAGACCGGCCGCATGGAGCATCTCGAGTGACGGCGCCTCCTGTCCCTGAAACCGCGCGGTCCCCTCACCGATGAGCGTCAGCGCGAGATGCGCCAACGGTGCCAGATCCCCACTCGCGCCGACACTGCCCTGCTCCGGGACAACCGGCCACAAACCCGCGTTCAACATCGCGATCAACGCATCGACCACCAGTGGGCGAGCACCGGCATACGCCGTCGCCAGCACGTTGGCGCGCAACAGCATCATGGCGCGCACCTCCCGTTCTGGCAGCGGATCGCCGACGCCGGCGGCGTGGCTGCGCACGAGGTTACGCTGCAGCGCGGCGAGCTGATGCGGCGCGATCGCGACCTCTGACAATTTGCCAAAGCCGGTATTCACGCCGTACACGGGCGCTTCCAGCGCGACCGCCCGATCGACGACATCGCGAGTCACCTGCATCCGGGCCCGCGCCTCGGGGGCCAAGCTCACCACGCGATGCCCCTCCGCCACGGCGAGCACATCATCGATTTGCAGCGAACGCCCATCCAGCGACAACATCGTTCCTCCTCCTAGCGGGCGCGCCCGCGGATCAGAATCCACTGGAAGACCGGTACGTCTGCCGATCGTAGTTGAACTTGAGCTCGGGCTGCGCCTTCAGCGCAATGAAGAAGTTGAACGCGAAACTGCCGCTCGGGGTCTGCGAGAACGAGAACACGGCATTCCAGTCATGCAGCGCACGCTGCAGTCCGAGTTGCTGGCTCGCAAAACTCGCCCGCTCCACGTCGTACTGCGTGCTCCACTGCGCCGACCAGTTTCGTGTGATGTCAAAGGACATCGTGGCCGTAACGTTTTGCGTGGCCGGCTGAATGAACACGGGTGCCCCGATGGCACTCTGGCCGGAGGTCAGTCCAGTCGACTGAGCGTTCTGCGCATTCTGTACACATTGGTCGTACACAAACACGCCGAGCGCCCGTTGCGGTTCGCACAGGGAGGCCGGATCATTCACGATCTGCGTGCCGCCACGGGGTCGGCGCTGACGCGCGGCATTGTACTGCAGATTTAGATTCCAGCCACCGCCAGACGGCAGCGACATCTGCATCCCGCGCATATTACCGCCACCGGCAGCGTTCATTTGCCGGCTCTGCTGGTTCACGTTCTGGTCAGCCACATTCCGCGGCGCATTGGTGCTGTCGATCGCTTCGAGCGACGTGGACATGCCGAGCAGCCGGCCGACCAGTGCCACCAGCCCCGATTGCCCGTTCAACGAAAAGGTGACGCCGAAATCGGTGCGGTACGGGCTGAACGTGGCCGTGTCGGACGCGGGGTCACCCTGAAAGAGATCGTACGACGTCCGGAAATCCAGACCGGGCAAGAGGTCTGTGCGTCCGCTGATCGTGAACATCTTATCGGTGAACCCGTTCCCGGTTGAGTCGGCACGGATAAAGTCGTAAGAGAGCGACGAAAAATTCATAGACAGCAGCTTGATCTTCTTGCCGGATTCGGGTGTCGAATCCGCCGCAGACTTCAGCTTCGCTTCCAGATTGGTGGCCAGACTCAGGGACACACGGTTCTGCGCCAGCGCTGACAGATACCCTACACGCGTCCGCCCCAGCGCCTGCAGATACTCGTCGCTGACATTCGCGTTCGGCGAATAGCTGTAACTCACGCCGGGCGAAATCGAATGACGGAACTTTGACACGGAGCCGATCCCGGGCAGCATCGCGTACAGCGTCGGGGAGGCCGAAAGCGCGTAGCTCAACCGCTTCGATTGCTGCACCCACTTGCCGCCGCTGCGCTCGGTGCGCACGAACAGCCCGGACGCGTTGTCGACGTTGTTCACCGAGATGGACGGCGACAGGTTCCAGCTGCCCTGAAAGAACCGCGGAAGACCGAAGGACGTGTTCCAGTCGATGTTCGACTCGAACGTCTTGGCGTAGATACGCGTGGAGCGCACCGACGTGTCGCGCACACCAATGAGTTCACGCTGTTCCGGAAAATCACGGAAGTTATCGCTCATCGTGAACGTGTTGTTCCACTGCCAGTCACCGATCTTGATCGGTGTCTCGAAGCCAAGCTGCATATTGCGCCGGCTCGCACTGAACCGCGCACTGTCGATGCCGCCGCCCGGCCGGATGTTGTAGACGAAGGGAAACTGGAGCCCCTGATCGATCTTGCTCTGTCCCGTGACGCTCAGCCGGAGCGACGGCGTCCAGGAGAACGCGCCACCGGCCAGCGTACCCGCCGTGACGTTCAGCGAGGGGAAATCCATGTCGACCTGCGACCGGCCGGGATACTGCACACGGCTGCCACCGACGCTGATCTGGGCGGGCCCGATCTTCGTCTGATAGTTCAACTGGGATCGGATGGTGGCGTTCGCGGCCACCGGATTGATCGTCGTCTGCCGCTGAATCTGGGTGTTTTGCACCCAGTTGAGCCGCGCGGTCAGTCGCGTCTGCCGCGAGAAATCCTGATTGTGATTCCAGGTGATCGACGTGTTCGTGGTGCCGTTGCGCTGCGCGAGATACGACACGGCCGTCTCGCCGCTGATGAACCGGTCGAGCCACTTGTACCGGAGTTCCACATTACTGCGCACGAAGCCGGGATCCGACACGGTGCTTCGGGCGCCGGAACGCCAGTCAAACGATGCTTCGGCATTCATATAATCGCTGATGGCCAGAAAGTACCCGATGTTCGAAATACTCCGGCGGTACGACGGGCTGTTCCGGAACAGTTCAGCGATGCCGAAGTTGGGCGTGAGCATGCCGCTCCGACGGCCGCTGCGCACGTCCTGAAAGAAGAACGGGATCCAGAACACCGGCACTTCGCCGATGTAGAGCACCCCCGGCCGCGCCACCATCACGTTTTCCGAGACGAACTTCATGTCCCGTGATGTGAAGTGGAAATGGGGCTCCGCGTGGTCGCAGTAGCTGAACGACCCGTTTTTCGCGAACACGATGTGCCGACCGCTCACCACGGAGTCGGAGAGGATCGTCGCGCGCTCCGCGCTCAGGAACAGCCGCTGGCCGGACGTGACGGATGTCGAAAAGGCACCAGTCACTCCCTCCCGAGACTGGAGATCATACTCGATCTTGCCTCTCGCGATGAAGTCGTCAGCGTCCTGCTGTTGAGGATCTCGCAGCAATACCGTGTCGCCGAGGGCCAACACGCGCTTGGTGGAATCGCTGTAGATGATCGTGTCCCCGATGATCATCGTTTCGTCGCGCTGCACCGCCGACGGCTTTCCCTTGAGAATCAAGGCGCGAGAACCGGCATTGAAGAACACCGTGTCGCCCTGATACTGGACCTTGCGATAGCCCTCCCGCTCCAGCAACGCCCGCATGAGCGAGTCGGGTGGCGTCCAGCTGAACACGCTGCGTTCCTTGCTTAACGCCGCGAGGCTGTCTTTCCCTTGGCCCGGCGCGCCCTTCCCCTGCGGACTGGGGCGCGACGGCTGCGGCCGTTGGGCCGCCAGCGACCACGGGAGCACCGCGGCAGCGACGCCGAGCCCCACGATCAACCGCGTCGCCGTACGCCGGAAACCGCCCCCGATCACGCGTGGACTCACTCGTCCTCGGACGCGATCCGCCGTTCGCGTCGGCGACTGATGACCTTGGACACGGTGATCGACACTTCGTACAAAAAGTACAGCGGAATCGTCAAGGCGATCAGCGACGTCGGGTCACTGCCTGGCGTAATGAGGGCTGCGGCAATAATGCAGCCCAGAAACGCGTGCCGCCGGAACTTGGACAGATATTGCGGCTGCACGATCCCCATGGCCGACAGCAGCGCGATCACGATTGGCAGCTCGAAGATGGCGCCGAATGCCAGACACATCGAGATCACGAAGCTCACATACTGATCGACCGTCTGCATGATCTGCACGGAACCGCTCTGGAAGCTCATGAAGAAGCCGAGCGTCACCGGCAGGACGTACATGAAGGCGAGCGCCATGCCGGCGAGAAACAAGACGGCAGCCCCGATCAGGGCCGGAATGACCGCTTTCTTTTCGTGCCCGTACAAGGCCGGCGAGAGGAAGCCCCAGACCTGCCATACCAGCACGGGCGATGCGGCGATCAGACCCAGCGTGATGGATGCGTCCATCACAATGTCGAAGAGGTCGCTCACGTGCGTGACCATCAGCGGCTGCTTCAGATACGGCTGAATCGGCTGCGACAGGAACGCGATGATGTCGACCTGCTTGGTGTAGAGCAGTGCAAACGCCGCACCGACGCCCAGCGCAATGGCCAGCGCACACCGGAACAGCCGCCAGCGCAGCTCCTCGAGGTGATCGAGGAACGGCATTTCGACATGGTTACTGCTGGACATCAGCGGGGTCGTCCTGGACGCGCGGTCAGCGCAGCGTCTTGAGTTGTTCGGCCGCGAGCTCGGCCTCGTCGCTGCGCGGATAGCGCGCGATCACCTGCTCGAGCAGCTGGCGCGCCTGCGCCGTGTTGCCTTGCTGGACCACCAGTTGGGCACGCTTATACAGCGCCGTCGGCGCCTTCGCCGAAGTGGGGTGCGTGCTGACCACGGCGGCGTACGCCGCGTCGGCCGCCGCCAGATTCTTTTCGCGGGCGAACGACTCGGCGATCCAGAACTGCGCATCCGGAGCGTAGTCGGACGCCGGATAGTTCGTCAGCAGCTCCTGAAAATAGATACGCGCCGTAGCACTGGCGCCCCGGGTGAGCTGGTCGCGGCCGTCGGAGTACAACTGATTCGGTCCGGGCAGGCGCGACGGGCTCGCGCTGTCTGCGGCTGGCGGGGCCGCTTTCCCCGCGGCCGGCACCGGCGCGACTGCCGCGCCGACGGGCAGTGGCGCGGCGGAAGCGGCCGACCGCGATTCGATTTCCGAACGTAGCCGGGCGATCGTGGCCTGACTCTGCCCCAGCAGCGTCTGCACCTGCAGCATCTGCTCACGGACAGCGCGCATCTCCCCCCGCACATCCCCCTGAATACTCACGGTGCGCGCGCTGACGCGCGACAGGGAATCGGTCGCGACCTGCAGCAGACGCATCGTCTGGGTCAGCGCCTCGCGCTGGTCCAGCTGGTTTTTCAGTAGCTCCACCCGCAACGAGGCCAGATCGTTCTGCACGATGCGGACATCACCACGCGTCGCAAAGCACCCCCCCGTGGCCACCAGCGCCACGAGGGGAAGGAGCCGCCACACACGAGAGCGCAGCGAATGCCGGAATCCGAGTGCGGCGGCCATCATCACGGGGCGCGAAGCTGATCGCCGCCCGCGACGATCTCGAACTCATCCCGGCGATTGCGCGACCACGCTTCTTCGGTCGTCCCCTGCACGGCCGGCCGCTCGCGGCCGAACGACGACGTTTCGATCCGCGACGCATCGATGCCACGATCGGTGAGGTACCGCTTGGCGGCCTCGGCCCGACGGCGGCCCAGGGCGATGTTGTACTCGTCGCTCCCGCGCTCATCACAGTGCCCGGCAACGCGCACCTTCAGCCCGGGATTCGCATTGAGCACGGTGATCTTCGCATCCAGATTCGCCTTCGCGTCATCGCGCAGTTCGTCCGCGTCGTACTCGAAATAAATCGTCTCCAGCAGCCGCGCACGCGTGGCGGCCAGCTTCGCCCGGTAGTCTTCCATCGTGTCGCGGGCAGCCGGCGGGGCACTGGCCGGACGGGTCGGAGCTGGTGTGGCAGCAGCAGGGGCGGCCGGCTGCGGCGCCGGCTGCGGCTTCTTCCGGCACGCGCCAAGCACCAGTGAGGTGGAGGCGAGCACCAGGGCCAGACGAGAGACACGCGTCATGACGAAAAACTCCGAGCGGTAGAGTGGGATGGGAGAGGTTACGGCGACGACAGACGAGGGGACCACGCAGACAATCGCGCCTCAGACCCGAAGGTCAGCTGGCGCGATCGACCGCTTTCGACATCGACGATCCACAGCTGGCGTGTCCCGCCGCGCGTCGAGGAGAAGACGATATGCCGTGAATCGGGCGCCCAGGACGGGTCGTCGTTTCGGCCATCGTTTGTCACCTGACGCACTGCCTGGTCACGCAGATTGATAGTCATGATCTGAAAGGTGCCGCCATTGCGCGACTGAAACGCGACGAGCCGGCCATCGGGAGACCAATCCGGCCCCGCACGATAGTCGCGATCGCCGAACGAGGCCGCGGTAAGCAGCTCGAGGTTCGTACCATCCAGATCGCTAATATACACTTCCGGATGCCCGGAACGGTCGGACATGAACGCCAGGCGCTGCCCATCGGGACTGAAGGTCGGCTGCGCACTCGCTCGCCCACGGCCCACGGTGATCCGACGCGCCACCCCACCGTCGATGGGCAGCGCGTACAGGTCGGTGCCGCTCTCCGATCCGCGGGCAAAGACCACGGTCCGCCCATCCGGGGCCACCGCCGGCGAACTGTGCTCGATTCCGGATGCCGACACGACGGTCCGCAGTGCCCCCGTGCCAAGATCGGTCGTCATGATGGGATTCCGCACCCCATCGAGCACGCTATAGAGCAACCCCCGCCCGCCCGGCAGCCACTGTGGTGACATGCCACTCGGGGTCACCGGCGTCACGTTCGCCCGGTCGCTGTCCACGGTCCACACACGCCCGCCGCGCGTAAACGCGATGCGCGTCTGCGCGATCCCCCGCTGTCCGGTGATCCACTCCTCGACCGCGTCCGACACGCCGTGCACCGCCTGCCGCCACGATGGCGCGAGCGGTGTCGATGGCAGCGGAAAATCCTTGCTGTTCAGCACCGTCCGCTTCTGGACATCGTGCAGCGCCACCCGAAGCCAGCCGGACGGCAACAGGACGGACTGAACGATGCCGTCCACCCCGATCTTGGCGAACAGGGCATAGTTGGGAGGACCGTTGACGGCAGGGGCACTCGACGTGGACACCACCGTAAACCGGTCGCTGTAGTCGAAATCGCGGGACAGCATGGTGGCGACGGAGTCACCGCCGGCCCCAGCGACCGGCAGCACGATCAGGGAGGTCTTCTGACCGGCGACATAGCGGGTGCTGAGGCTGACGCCGGGCGCGGGGACCTGCGCACACGCGCTCGTCGGTGCCAGCACACCGCCCGCCGACAGACCCGCGAGCAAGAAGGTGGTCCGCCAGACGGTACGGCCAGCACGCGCGCGCGCGGAGAGGAAAACAGTGAGGGGCAAACGGTCAGCTCGGTCGCAGGGCATAGTCAAAAGTGAAATACACGATGAGCACGTCGTCCGTCCATCCCGACGGGAGCGATCCGAAACCTCGCGTTGATCCGACGGCCTCGATCGCTCCCATGGCGTCCAGATCGTAGCTGCGATCTCCCGACCCCTTCACCACCTCGATCGCCATCACCGAGCCGTCGCGGCGGATGGTGAATCGTACTTCCGCCACGAGCGCGGCCGACACACGCCGCGGTGTCCAGTTGATCGTAAGCTGCCGCACAATGTTCGAGAGGTACCCGGGATAGGGGAACTCGATCCCGTCAATCTTCAAATTGGCGACATCGGCGCCCTTGCCACCCGTGGCCCCCGCGCCGGCTTTCGGCGCGGCGGCGGCACGCGTCGTCGCGGTGCCGCTCTTGGCGCCGGCCCGCTTCGAGCGACTGGTCGACGGTGTCGCCTTCGGCGACGGCACCACGGGCTTAGTCTTCGACGGTGTCGGCAGCACCTTCTCCTCCGCGACCCGCTCGGCACCCGCGATATCGGGTGCTGCAGTCGTCGGCTCCGCAGCAGCTGTGACCACGCCGGCCTGCCGCGGCCCCGGTGGCGCCCCGACCAGTTCGACCCGGTACACCGGGGGGCGGGGCGCGTCGGGGCGCGTGCCCCACCACAGTGCCGCCGCAGCGACCCCCGCATGGACCACCAGTGAGAAGAGAAATCCACCGCCCATCGGCGATGCCATCGCGCCCGGTCGCGCGGTGCTCACCGCGCGCCGTCCGGCTCGGCGACAAGTCCGACGTCGGTGATGCCCTTGGCCTTCATGGCAGCCACGATGCGAACGACGGTGCCGTACGGCACCCCCTCATCAGCGCGGAGATACACCCCGCCCCCACCCTTCCGGTCCGCCAGCGCCTTGACACTGCCGGCGAACTCCTCGAAGGTCAGCGGCGTCTCGTCCACGAAGATCGCGCCGCGTCGATCGACCGTCACGACAAGGCCGCTCTTCGGTTCGAGCGGCCGTACGTCGGCCGTCGGTAGCGCAATGTCCACGCCACCTTGCATGATCGGCGCGGTCAGCATGAAGATGATCATCAGCAGCATCATCACGTCGATGAGCGACACGACGTTGATCTCGGCGTTGATGCCGGACCGCTCACGACGGCGACCGCGACGCACGCTCAGATCCGCCCTTCGCGCACCATCAGTGCGATCAGCTCGGACCCGAAGCCTTCCAGCGCGTCGTCAAAACGATTGAGGCGCGACGCGAAGACGTTGTACGCGAACGCCGCCGGGATCGCGACCGCCAGCGCGGCGGCCGTGGCCATCAGTGCGGTACCGATGCCGGGCGCCACCGCCTGAATGTTGCCGGACCCTTTCTCGCCGATACCCACGAACGCCTCGATCACGCCAAGCACCGTACCGAACAGGCCGATGAGCGGACTGACGCTGCCAACAGTGGCGAGCCACGGGACGTACCGGCCAAGCGACTCGCGGGCCTTTGCGCCCTCAGCGTCGAGCACGAGACGCAGCGCTTCGACCTGCGAGCCAGACAGGCGCGCCGTCCGATCGCTGGTCGCTCCCAGCGCGGGCTTCGTATCGTTCAGAAAGGACACCGCGCGCGCGAACACCGCGGTAAACGCGCTCGGTCTGGCCCGCTGCGCGATCAACATCGCATCGTCCATCCCGCGCGCGCGCTCGAAGTCCGCCACGAACGCACGACCGTTCGCTTCGGCCGCGGCAAAGCCCCGCCACTTGGAAAACATGATCGACCACGACAGCAGAGACAGCACGGCGAGGAGCACGAGCACGCTCTTGGTGACCGGATCACTGTTGATCAACATGCCCAGCATCGAGGCCGGCAACGGCGCATCCTGCGCCGCGAGCTGCAACAGGAACAGAAGCGGTGCCATGGCCATCACCGTGGCGTCTCCGTGCGCGCGCGACGGTCGGCGAAATACCGGAACGTTTGCGCAAGTCCGTCGCGCAGTGTGACCTGTGGCGTCCATCCCAGCAGCGCCTGCGCCTTGCTGGTATCGAGCGCCGAGCGGGCGAGCTCGCCCGGCCGCGCAGGGGCATACTCGATCGGGGACGTCGCGCCGGACACGTCCCGCAGCGTTGTGGACAGGGTATTCACCGACGTTTCGACCGACGTGCCGATGTTGAACGCCCGCGCGTCGAGGCGGCCGCGCTCTGGCAGTGCCGCTGTGGCCGCCGCGAAGTTCGCCCGGGCCACGTCGCCGGAGAACACATAATCCCGCGTCTGCTCACCGTCGCCGAACACCGTCAAGGCCCGACCATCGAGCAACCGGTTGCAAAAGATCGCGACAACCCCCGCTTCGCCATGCGGATCCTGACGCGGTCCGTAGACGTTGCCGTACCGGAGCGCGACATTGTCCAAGCCGTGGACGCGACCGTAATACGCGAGATAGTACTCGACGGACAGCTTGGCGATCCCGTAGGGCGCCTCCGGATCCTTACTGTTCGACTCCGCGCTCGGCGGCGGATCGAAGTCGCCGTACAGGGCGCCACCCGTCGATGAAAAGATCGTCCGCGTGGGGTACCCGCTGGCGCGCACGGCTTCCATGAGGTTCAGGGTGCCGAGGATGTTTCGCGTGGCATCATACACCGGGTCGAGGACGCTGCGGCGCACATCGATTTGCGCGGCGAGGTGACACAGGACATCAAAGCGGCCGTCGCGCACCAGAGCCGCCGCATCCGGCGTGGTGATGTCGCCGCGCACGAAGCGAGCGGACGCCGGAAGGTTTTCCTCGCGACCGCTCGACAAGTCGTCGAGGATCGTGACCTCCCACCCCTCGGCCAAGAACCTGTCCGCCACCGTCGAACCGATAAAGCCCGCGCCGCCCGTCACCAGGACTGTCTGTGCCATGCCGTTCACGTCCTCAGTTCATTGAAGTTTCCCGCGGCCACCGGCGCACCGGCCTGCCGTTATCGGGCCACGGAACGTCCCAATGTACACACGCGCCGACGCCCACGGGGGGCCTCGGCGCGCGTTGTCGCTGTGAGAACAGCCGAATGGCCGTTGTCACCCGAACCGACACACGGCGTGTCAGGGCGCTCGGGCCATCCGGCGAACGGTGAGACCGACGCGGATGTCGGACGCGTACTGCTTGGTGATGACGGCGGCGCTGCCGCCGGCTTCGCTCCGCACCACACGCGCCCGCGCCACGATGGCATCGGACTCGGGATGGTCCTTCGTACCGGACCGATAAATCCCGAATTCGTCGCCGGCCTTCACGCCCTGGGCCGTCCCCGCCGCCAACAGGACGAAACTACTCAGCGTCGGCTGCAGCTCCTGCGGATCCGCCCAGCGGATCGTGGAGATCACGTCGGCCTCCGCCAGCGGAATACCGGCCGCCCATGGTGCCGTCACTCCAACCGCTGGCAACAGGCGCTGCCCCTGCTCAATACGCCCGGACTGGCGTGCCACCTTGGCCAGCGTCGGCTTGCCCGCCTCGACCCGCACGACCTCAAGCACACCGCTCGGGATCGCGAGGCGCTGGCTCTTGTCGAGCACCGTGCCGGCCGTTATCGCGACGAGACGCTGACCAACCGCGTAGGACCGTCCAGCCGGGGCTCGGATCTCGACCTCGTCGGTCTTGATGGCGCGATGAAGGTCACCGCGCTCCGACGAAAGCGGTGAGCCGACACGCTGCCCGATGGTCCCGCCGACGGCGAGATCCCCCTCCGCGATCACGAACGGCGCCGCTTCGAACTCGGCCTGACGCGGGGCCGGCGTGTTCGGGCGCAGAACGGCGCGGGTGCGGCGCTCGGCCTCGGCCGCATCCGGCAGGTCTCGGTGAAACACGGTCTCAACTTCGCTACTCTTCCGCGCGGCTTCCTGCGCACCGGGCTCGATGAGGCCAATGCGCGTCACGCCGCGCGCGGTCATGAACTCTCCACCCCGCTGCGGCTGGAGGTTGGCGCGCGAGGTATCCGGCTGGGCTGCGTCCGCGACGACGGGCGCGACCAACTTTGGCGCCTTCACCGGCGCGCGCTTCTTCGCGCCGCTCGCAACCGCGTTGGCCTTGCCAGACGTCTGCGCGGCGAGCGATCCGGTGGGACCGGCGGCCCCAGACACAGGGAGCGCACTGTCACCGGCTTTCGCCAACGCGACGGCAGGGACCGTCGAGTCGGCCGGTGCCGCCGCGATCGCAGCCGCCTTCGCCCCGCGCACGACCGGCGACGTCGGGACAATCAACGTCATTCCGACCCTCAGGGGCGCCGGACCCGTATCCGAAATGCGATTACGCCGCGCGAGCGCGGGCCATTGATGCCCGTCACCGTAGTAGCGCGCGGCGATTCCCCACAGCGTTTCCCCGGCACGCACGACATGAGTGTTGGTCGTGGAGTCCTGAGCGCCTGAGAGCGCCGGGTCGGCGCTGAACAGCAGGGCACCATCGGCCTCCTGTCCGTGCACGACCACGGGACGCCATACCACCAGCAGCGCGATCGTGGAAAGGATCGTGATCAGGGATCTGAACATGGGCCGTGCGCCCGGATCCATCACGACAGCAGTCGACGACTGCGTCCAAGGTGCAGCGCGCATACGCGAGCCTCAAAGTGAAATGCATACATGCCCGGACAGGACCGGGGATGGCACTCGTCCCGCGCGCGATGCCGCGAGCGAGGTGCCTACACCGCAGACGCCTGCGACGGGCGCGCGTAACGCACCGCGTGTCACGCCGGCGGATTCCGCCGTCATACTCGCGCCGCCGGGGCCCCCGGCGGCGCGCCCTCCCCTCGCACCGACGATCAGAACGGCAGATCGTCGTCCTCGTCCTCCAACGCGCCGGGAAAGTCACCGAACTCTTCCTTTCCGGCCGTCGGCGCCGCCGCAGACTTCGGCCGTGCCTGGACCGGAGGACGCCGCGGAGGTCCGTCCATCTCGTCACCGCCCCCGCCCATACGACCGCCCAGGAGCATCAGTTCCTTGACCTTGATCTCGGTGGTGTAGCGCGTCTGACCGTCCTTGTCCTGCCACTGGCGGTACTCGATTTCTCCTTCCACGTAAATCTTCTCGCCCTTCTTGACGTACTTCTCGACGACATCAGCGAGCCCCGACCCACGGGCGCTGTTCCACACGACGCAACGATGCCACTCCGTCTTCTCCTGTTTCGCACCGCTCTGGTCCGTCCAGTTGCGGCTCGTCGCGAGCGAGAACTGTGCGACACGCGTCCCGCTGCCGACGGTGCGGATTTCGGGATCCCCCCCGACATTGCCGATCAAAATGGCCTTATTCAGACTGCGACTCACGATGCCTCCTCGAAGTACGGAAGTGATGGGTTGTGCGAGATAAGCTAGGAGGGTCGTCTGACCAAACCAAACCCGAAGAGCGCCGGCAGGGCTATTCCGACGCCGTAACGTCCCGACGCAGCACGAGCGCGTCCTCAACCGGATTCCGGTAGTAGCTCCGTCGTCGTCCGACGGCAACGAATCCCCGGGACGCGTACAAGGCGCGAGCCGCACGATTCGACTCGCGCACCTCCAGAAACATCGCCACGACGCCCGCTCCGGCGGCGGCCGCGAGTGCGTCATCCAACAACTGCGCGCCGATGCCCTGACGTTGCCGCCACGGGACGGTCGCAATGTTCACGATCTCCGCCTCGTCGGCGGCCTGCAACATGATGCAGTACCCGATGACCGCCCCCTCCGCATCGGTCGCCGTCGCCATCCGGGAGAAGGGGTGCACCAGTAAGTCCCGAAACGACGACATAGGCCAGGGATCGCTGAACGCAGCCGACTCGATACCGGCCATCGCGGCGAGGTCGGCGGCGGCGCTCGGCCGAATCGTAATGGCGACGGTCGTCATTCGTTCCCCGCCGTGGAGAGACGCGTACCGTGCGTAGCCTCCCACTTCACCTGCGCCTCCGCCAGACGTCCGTAGTCGGGTTCCCATCCCTCGAGCGCGACGGGCGTTTCCCAGCAGACCGCCGTCACCCGTACCAGCAGAGCGGCCGCAGGGTGGACCGTGCGCACCGCGCGATCATGTGCGGGCATCGTTCCGACAGCGAGCAACGACCCTTCCGCGGCGAGCGTGTCGAGTTGCGCCACGGTGAGGCGCTGCGGTGCACCCATTACACGCACCATCGCGTCGTCGTCGATCCACACCGGCTGGGCATATCGCTCCCCACGCAGCGCGTCGCTATGCACCAGATACGCGCCGGACGGGACCGACCCGACGGCGTCAGCCGCCGCCAGCACCAGCGACGAGACGGCGAACAGTGGGATGCCGCCACCATGGGCAAGCCCCTTGGCGATCGATGCTGCAATTCGTAACGACGTGAAACTCCCTGGACCGGATCCGCACACGATACCGGCGAGTCCGACAACGTGGACACCCACGTCGGCCAGCACGCCCATCACGGCCGGAAACAAGTGATCCTCGCGACCGACCCCCATGGCGACCGGCCGTGAAGCAAGGCACTGCCCGGCGGCGACGAGTGCGACGGAGCCGGCAGCGGTGGATGCCTCAAGCACGAGGAACGGCCGGCCGGGATCGGTGCCGTGGGCGGGGACGGGGACGGTCATGGAGAGAGTTTAGCGTCGGCGACGGCGCTGCCCCAGTGCCGAATCGCGAACAGCCGCCGAGTCAGGCCAGCGACCGACTACGCCACCGCAGCGACCGGAGCGAACCTGGCCGGCATCGCGTGCAGGTCAGGGAACGGTGTACCGCCCGTGTCAGCGAGCGCGGCGAACGTGCCCTGTTCGGCGAGCACCGCCGCGGCGTCGAAGACCGCAGGATCGAATGCAGTGCCTCGATCGCGCCGCATCAGGTCCAGCGCGCTCCCCACCGGCAGTCCTGCTCGATACGGGCGATCGGCCGTTAAGGCCTCGTAGACATCGGCAACCGCCAGAACCCGCGCCATCGGACCGAGCTGGGAAGCGGACAACTGCCACGGATACCCCGTACCGTCTAGACGCTCATGATGCTGCGACGCTTCGGCCGCGAACCCGTGGAATGCGGCGACCCGCCCGAGAATATCCTTCGACCAACGGGGATGCTTGCGAACCTCGACCAACTCCGCGTCCGTCAGTCGTCCCGGCTTGTCGAGAATCCGATTCGAAACGCCCAGTTTCCCAATGTCATGCAGCAGCCCGCCGCGGAGGAGATCACGACGGGTATCCGCGTCGGCCCCCATCGCGCCGGCGATGCAGACTGCGAAGCTCGCCACGTTCGTCGAATGGCGTGCGGTGAACGGCGTCTTCGCGTCGATGACGGCCGAGAAGGCGTACGCAATCCGGTCGACACGCTCGTCGGTGGCCTGCAACGGCTCACTGCCCGGCTCCAGCCCGAGCACACGGCTCTCGAGGGCCTCGTCGTCGGCCAGCATGCGCCACCAGGCGTGATCGCCTTGCCAGGTGGTCAACAGGTCAACCAATCGCGGCTCGAACCAACGGCCGCGTCGCTGCCGTGCCATCGCCATCGCCGTCGTGAGGCCCTCTTCGCTCCACTGTACTTCGACCGTCTGGGCGAGCAGGAGGATCCGCGAGAGCAACGGTATCTCATCGCCGGCAAGACCGGCCGGATGGCCCAGTCCACACCAGTGCTCGTCGACGTGCCCGATGGCCTCGCTGGTCTCGAGCGGGAAGCCCAGCACGAGGGCAATCTGCGCACCACGCTCACAACGCGTCTGGATGATGTCCCGCGTCATGGACGGAGTGCGCGCAATGCGCAGAAAGTGCGACAGCCGCGCCACGGGATTCCTGCCGATCCCGCAGTTCCGCGCCGTCCGCATGGCGAGCTTCCAGCGATCATGCCAATCGACCAGTCGCATATCGCGCTTGACCCGCTGATCGTCGCTGCCGAAGAGCGCAGATAAACGCGCCGCATTGCTCGAGCAGCCGGAGTCCTTGAGCAAGGCCGCGTAGTACAGCGCCGCCAGCGCCTGCTCGTCGAGTGCCAGTTCACGGCCCACGCGCATGGCGATCAGCGCCGTGCGCAACGTGTGTCCCGGGCGCTGCCCCTCCGTGAGGTCGAGCGCATACGTCAACGCCGAAATGACCTCGGCGAGGCGAACGAAGGCGTCGCGTCGGACAGCAGCAGGCATGAGCGCAGGTGAGAGTGCCGGGGACGCACCGGAGTATCCGCCGCGCGAGTAACCCCCGAGAGACGACCCGGTGGGGAGGACGGTCACCCGTCTTCCCACCGATCGCGGTCAGCGCAGCGTCGGCGCGTGAATACGAAGGAGCCGACGGTCCGCATGCTCAGGATCGTGTGCCAGGCGTAGTTGAATCGCGTGTGGGGGCAACGTGTTCACCGCGCGATCGGGCCACTCGACCAAAAGGACCGAGGCGGTATCGACGAGCTCGTCCCAGCCCAGCAGCGCCAACTCAGCGTCGGACCGAAGACGGTACAGGTCGGCATGCACCACTCCCCCCTGCGGAGCGTCGTACTGTTGGATCAGTGAGTACGTCGGACTCGTCACCGATTCACTCGACACCACGCCGATGCCCTCGCAAATGGCGCGCACGAGCGTCGTCTTGCCTGCACCGAGGTCACCCTCCAGAGTGATCACCGCCGGTCGTGCAAGGACGGCCCCGAGCGCACGGCCCCACACCTCGAGCGCATCGCGATCCGGTGCCGTCGGCGCGCCGCGCCCCAAGAGGTAGGCGAGGGTATCAGCGGCCACGTTTGCCACCCATTCGCCGCAGGGGGGCGCTGCCAGGCGGACGTTTGGCCACCACCGCATTGCCCCGGGCCTGCTCCGGCTTCTCGCCGAGGGCGGTGCGCACCTCGAAGAGCTGGTCGCGAAGACGCGCCGCCGCCTCGAAGTCCAGCGCGATCGCCGCCTCCCGCATCGCGACCTCAAGCTCACCGACCAGCGTCAGGAGATCCTCGCGCGAGCGCGCGGCGCCCTCACCGCCGATGCGCTTCGTCGCCGGGGCGACGTCGTCGTGCGGCGCCCGAGCATCTGCCACACGCGTGATCAACCGAACGTCGTCGATGCTCTTGAGCACGCCGTGTGGCGTGATCCCGTGGAGCTCGTTGTGTTCGCGCTGGATCTGCCGACGGCGGTCAGTCTCACCGATGGCCCGCTGCATCGATCCCGTCATGCGATCCGCGTACAGGATCGCCATCCCGTTCAGATGCCTTGCGGCGCGCCCGATCGTCTGAATGAGCGAGCGATCACTGCGCAGAAAACCTTCCTGATCGGCATCCAGAATCGCGACGAGGGACACCTCGGGCATGTCGAGTCCTTCACGCAGGAGGTTGATGCCGACCAGCACGTCGAACTCACCCAGCCGCAGACCGCGCACAATTTCCATGCGCTCAATCGCGTCGATATCAGAGTGCATGTAGCGCACACGCACCCCCATCTGCTGCAGGTAATCCGTGAGGTCCTCTGACATGCGCTTGGTGAGCGTCGTGACGAGGACGCGTTCCCCCTTGCGCTCGCGCACGCGAATCTCATGCAGCAGATCGTCCACCTGCCCCTTCACCGAGCGGATTTCAATCACCGGATCCAGCAGGCCCGTCGGACGAATCACCTGTTCAACCACGACGCCTTCGGACAGCTGCAGTTCGAGTTCACCGGGGGTCGCCGACACGTTGACGAGGCGCGGAACGAGTTGCATGAACTCATCGAACACCAGCGGTCGATTGTCGAGCGCACTGGGCAGGCGGAATCCATAGTCCACCAGTGTCAGCTTCCGGGCGCGATCGCCGTTGTACATCCCACGGATCTGCGGCAGCGACACGTGCGATTCATCCACGACCACCAGATAGTCGTCCGGAAAGTAGTCGAGCAGACAGGCCGGACGCTCGCCCGCCTCACGGCCGCTAATGTGGCGAGAGTAGTTCTCGATGCCGGCACAGGTCCCGATCTCGGCCAGCATCTCGAGGTCGAAGTTCGTGCGCTGATCGAGCCGCTGCGCTTCAAGCAGCTTCCCCTGCGTCCGTAGCTCGGCGAGACGCTCCGCCAGCTCCTCGCGGATGGCCACGCTCGCCCGTTCGATCGTCGGCCGGTTGGTGATGAAGTGCTTGGCCGGATAGACGGCCATCCGTTCGAGCGTCGAAATCGTCTCGCCCGTTAGCGGATCGATCTTGGAAATGCGCTCAATCTCATCGCCCCACAATTCGAGACGGACGGCCTGCTCCTCGTAGGCCGGATAGATCTCCACGGTGTCGCCGCGGACGCGGAATGTGCCCCGGTCGAACGCCACGTCATTGCGCAGATACTGGATGCCGACCAAGGCGCGAAGAATATCGTCCCGCGCGATTTCCTGTCCCTTCGACAGCGCGACCATCCGCTCGCGGTACGACACCGGATCGCCAAGACCGTAGATCGCGGACACGGTGGACACGATGACAACGTCATCGCGCTCCATCAGCGACGAGGTCGCCCGCAAGCGCAGCCGGTCGATGTCCTCGTTGATGCTCGCGTCCTTCTCGATGAACGTATCGCTCGACGGGACGTAGGCCTCGGGCTGGTAGTAGTCGTAGTACGAAATGAAGTACTCGACCGCATTGTTGGGGAAGAAGGATTTGAGCTCCCCATACAGCTGCGCCGCGAGCGTCTTGTTGTGCGAGAGCACGAGAGTCGGCCGGCCCCACCGGGCAATGACATTCGCCATGGTCATTGTCTTGCCGGAGCCCGTCACCCCGAGCAGGGTCTGGAACCGGTCACCGCGCACGAGCCCGGCGGAGAGCTCCGCGATGGCGCGCGGCTGATCGCCGGCGGGCTCGAAAGGACTCTGAAGACGAAACGGAGCAGACATAGTCGTAATATAGCCGACGCCGGTCTTTCTTCGGGCACTGCTGTCCCGCGGCCGAAAACCGCGTTATGCGTCCGAGGTAATCTTCTCTCGGCGCGACACGGCCGCGATACCCTTCACGCGTCGGGCGGCCTTCATGATGCGCTCGAGGTGTGCGAGGTTCTCGACCTCCACCATCGCAGCCCCGGTGACCTTGCCGTCCGTCGTCTTGAGCTCGAGGCTCTTGATGTCGGTGCCCGTGGCGCTCACCGCCGCGGCCACGTCGGCGTAGAGCCCTCGTCGGTCGGTGCCCTCCATGGCCAGCCGGACGACGAAGCGCTCGCCGGCCATCTCGTGCCAGTCGATGTCGAGGCGACGCTCCGGCTCATGCGCCAGCAACAGCAGGTTGGGGCAATCTCCGCGGTGGATGCTGACACCTCGCCCGCGTGTCACATAGCCGACCACCTTGTCGCCGGGCACCGGCTGACAGCACTGCGAGTACCGCACCAGTAGGCCGTCGGCCCCCTGGATGCGGATCCCCTTCCCCGTCCCCCGCACTCGATCAACAATGCGCTCGAAGGTCGTGGGCTTCACCACGGGTTCGGCGGTCTCGAGCTCCGGGTGAATCGCCTTCAGCACCTGTAGCACATGGACGTCGCCGGCACCGATCGAGGCGATCAGGTGCGACGTATCCTTCAGCTTCAAGAGCCGTGCGATTGGCTGCAGGCCCGCATCGTCGATCTTCGGCAGGCGACGCCGACGCAACTCGCGCTCAATGATGTCGCGGCCGAGCCGCATGGCCGACGAGCGCTCCTCCAGCCGCAGCATTTGGCGGATCTTGTGGCGTGCCCGCCCCGTCCGCACATGCGCGAGCCAGTCCCGGCTCGGCTTGGCGTTCGGATTGGTCAGTACCTCGACCGTCTCCGAATTCTTGAGCTCGCGCGAGAGCGGCGCGATCCGCCCGTTCACCTTCGCGCCAGCGCAGTGCGCACCGACCTGTGTATGCACGGCGAACGCAAAATCCAGCGGTGTCGCCCCCTTCGGCAACTGAATCACGTCGCCGGTCGGCGTAAACACGAAGATCTCGTCCTGATACAGATCGAGCTTCAGGAACTCAAGGAACTCGCCCGGCGTCTCCGCATCGAGTTGCAGTTCAAGCACCTGCCGGAACCAGGCGAGCTGCTTGTCGAGTTCGTCTGCGTTGCGCGTGGATTCCTTGTACAGCCAATGTGCGGCGATGCCGAAATCGGCCGTGCGGTGCATGTCCCGCGTGCGGATCTGGATTTCGAACAGCTGCCGCCCCGGACCGAAGACGGTCGTGTGCAGCGACTGATAACCGTTGGACTTCGGCTGGGCGATGTAATCCTTGATGCGCTCCTGCACCGGCGTCCACCCGTCGTGGATCACGCCAAGCGCGTGATAGCACTCAAGCACATTGGGGACGATCACACGGATGGCCAGCAGATCGTAGATGTCCTCATAGGGACGATCCCGTTGCTGCATCTTTTTATAAATAGACCACAGGTGCTTCGGGCGTCCCGTGACCTCGACGCCCACGATGCCGGCGTCGCTCAGCCGTTTTTCGAGCGGATCGCGCAGCTGGGCGATGAACTGTTCTCTCTCCGTCCGCTTGGCCGCGACCATCCGGGCGAGGCTCTTGTACGCGTCTGGCTCCAGATGCTTGAACGACAGATCCTCTAGCTCCCAGCGCACCTTCGCCATGCCGAACCGATGCGCCAGCGGGGCGTACAGATCACGCGTTTCCTGTGCAATCCGACGGCGCTTTTCGGGCGCCAACCAATCGAGCGTCCGCATGTTGTGCAGCCGGTCGGCAAGCTTGATCAGGATGACGCGGGCGTCCTTCGCGATGGAGAGCAGCAGCTTGCGGTAATTCTCGACCTGCCGCTCTTCACGGGAGGACAGCGGCAGATTGGCGATCTTCGTCAGCCCGTCGACGATCTGGGCAATCTCAGGACCGAACTCGCGTTCGACGTCCTGCACCGTGATATCGGTATCCTCGACAATGTCGTGCAGGAGGCCGCTCGCGACGGTGATCGTGTCGAGCTGCAAGTCGGCGAGGATCCGCGCCACCTCGACGCAATGGGAGACATACGGCTCTCCCGAGTGGCGCACCTGACCAGCGTGCGCAACCTCGGAGAAGTGATACGCGCT
>JARIEV010000211.1 GCA_031127225.1 Gemmatimonadota bacterium
GCGGCGAAGCGCGTGTGCTCATCGACAAAACGTATGAGGACGCCAAGAGTTACTTCATGGACGGCACCACGCTGGTGTTCAACCGTCCGCTCGGCATCAAGCGCAACGCCGTGGTGCTGCCGAAGGGCTACGAGCTCGAGTCGTGCAATTATCCGTCGCAAATTCTACAGGAAGCCGACGGGCGCATCGCGATCAGCTTCTGGAACAGCACGCCCGCCGAAGCGCCGCTCATCCTGCGTGCGCGCCCGGTCGCCGGCCTCGGCACCGGACCGTCGGCGGGGCGGTCGTCGGTGCAGGCGCGGTTGGCCGAACGGGCCATCCAGTCACGGGAGATCGTGTATTTCCTGCAGCAGCCGGAAACGCACGCGTTCGACTTGTATCACGACTACACCGAAGCGCGGGCCGGTGTCGATCACTACATCAACGTGGTGCGGGCCGGCAGCCGCGTGTCCAATCCGTCGGCACGCAATCTCGATACCGGTGAACCGCTGCGGCACGACGTGCTCGCCGGCGCCGCGATCACCGCGGCGAAACTCGACATCGGCGAGCCGGTCACGCCGGCCTCGGAAGTCGTCGTGTTCCGCTTCGCGCCAGTGGCGCCGGGCGCCACGACTCGGCTGCGGATGTCGGAGACCTACACCGACAGCGCCCGCTACCGGCTCGTCAACGACGAACTCGTGTGGGACCGCAGCTTCGGTCGCCCGGCCAACGCGGTCGTTCTCCCCGCGGGGTGGGTGCTCACCAACAGTGCCATTCCGGCCACGGTGACCACGCTGCCCGATGGACGTGTCCGTCTCGATTTCCTCAACCCGCGCCCCGATGATCTCGCGGTGCTGATCACGGCGCGTCGCCGCGGGGCACCGCCGCGGTAGCCCGCGCCGCCGCGAGCCGGTAGACTCCACCAGTCGCTCCGTTCACCCTTCCGCCCGCTTCGTCATGCAATGGTCGATTGTCGGACTCAACATGCTGTACGCCACCCTCGGGGTGGTGCTCATGTTCGTCGCGTATCGCGTGATCGACCTGCTCACACCGCAGGTGGATTTCGCGGAGGAGCTCAAGAAGGGGAACATTGCCGTCGGCCTGTTTGTCGCCGCGATCTTCATCGCGGTGGGCATCGTGGTTGGCGGTGCGCTGAACTGATGCGCGCCGCGCGACGGGTCGTCGTGGCCCTGGCCGTGCTGGTGGGCACCGCGGTACCGCCGCTCGGTGCGCGCCTGCTGGCGGCGCAACCGCGTGCTGCCGCCGATCGCTACGACGACACCTTCCGCAAGGCGTCCAAGCGCTCCTTCGGCCCCGGCTTCGACTGGCGGCTGTTCAAGGCGCAGGGGATGGCCGAGAGTAATCTCGACCCCGCGGCGCGCAGCCGGGTCGGCGCGCGCGGCCTGATGCAACTCATGCCCAGTACGTATCGCGAGGTCGCGTCCGATAACGTGGACCTCACGATGATCGACAGTCCCGAACTCAACATCGAGGCCGGCATCGCTTACGACCGCGTGCTCTGGCAGCGGTGGGCGCGTGACTCCGTGGGCGACGATCGTCACCTGTTCATGTTCGCCAGCTACAATGCCGGCCGGGGCACGCTGTTGTCGGCGCAGCGCCGTGCGCGCGCGCAGCGGCTCGATCCGCGCCGGTGGCGGAACATCGAAACCATCGCCGCCGGTGTGCCCCGCTGGCGGCACGGCGAGACGCTCGAATACGTCCGCCGCATTGCGGCCAATCTCGAGCGACTCGACGACCGCGGCCGCGTCGTCGCGGGCACGGCGACCGCTCGTGGCCTGCACCGATAGCCGCTCGCGGCATCGTCGCGTGCCGATTCTCTCCACCCCTGCCGTGCGCTGATCATGACTGACGCTATCGACCCCCGCGAACTGGTGTTCACCTGCCACATGCCGGTGCCGCCGCATCTGGTGTATCGCGGCTGGACCGATCCTGCGCTGCTGGTGCAGTGGTTCACACCGGCGCCATGGAAAACGGTGAAGGCCGAGGTGGACGTGCGTCCCGGCGGGTCCAACTACATCGAGATGGAAAGCCCCGAGGGACAGCGGGTCCCCAACCGTGGGGTGTACCTCGACGTGGTGCCGAACGAACGCCTCGTGATCACGGATGCCTTCACGAGCGCCTGGGAACCGTCGCCCAAGGCGTTCATGACGGTGGTGCTCACGTTCACACCGGAAGGCAGTGGCACGCGGTACACCGCGCGCGTGCAGCACTGGTCGGAGTCCGACCGCGAGTCTCACGAGGAAATGGGGTTCCACCACGGCTGGGGCGCGGCGGCCGCACAGCTGGCGGCGCTGTTGGCCCCCCTGGTGCCGGGCGCCGGTGCTGCGGGCGAGGACACCGCCGTCTGAGCTGCCGTGTGAGCGGCCGTCTACGCCGTCGGCGTTACTGCTGCAGGTAGAACTGGCTCTGGCTCAGGTCGGTGGTGCCGGTGGCCACCACATCGAGCTTGGCGATGGACCCGACGCCCACCAGTAGCCCTGGTGTTGTCCAGGTGGACCGGCCACCGATCGCACGCACCTGCAGCACCATGATCCCGCCGGGCTGCAGGTCGTTCTCGCGCACGCGAAACGTGGTCGTGGTGTTGCCGATCACGGTGCCGAGCCGCGTGCCGCGCGCGCCTTCGCTGCGCACGGCGTACACGTTCACATCGTGGTACCCGCGGTTTTCCACGATCAGCATCACGGTCATCCCCGCGCCGGTCGCTTTACCCAGCGCACACGCCGACAGCGCACCCACCGAGAGCGCCGCACTCAGGACACCCCGACACCACGCGTTCGAGAGGGCGCCGCCGAGGGATCGCCCACGGCGTGGCTGACGTCGGACCCGCGGAACCCCCGCGGGCGCGGTTGGTGTCATTGTCATTCAGGTACGCTCCGTGGACGGGTCATTAGGCGCTCTGGACAACGGGGTGGTGGCCGGGGCGCCGACTGATCGTACCCAGGCGGGGCGTCGACGTTCGGGGTCTAGCGTCGTGCCTTCCGCACCCCGGTCCAGATCACGATGGAGCCGCAGCCGTTGCGCGAGTCGAACTGCGGCGGCACGCTCGCCGTGCGCGCGTACACTTCGACGCCCACGACCTCCTGCGGGTTGAGGATGCCGTCGAGGTTGCCGTCCGGCACCGGCACGCTCATGCCATTCAGGAAGACGGCCGGGGCGCAGTTCCCACCGGCCGTCGCGCCGCGCATCATCACGCGCCCCTGCGCTGACTGCCCCTGCGCGATCGCGATGCCGGGTACCGTCCGGAAAATGTCGGCCATGAACATCGGTGACCGCTGAGCCAGCTGGTTCTCGTCCAGGAACGAGCCAAAGCCGCCCCGGCGACGCTTTTCGAACTCGGCCATGAGCGGTGACACGCGGTCGCCGCGCACGCGCATCGTGTCCACGGTGGCTACGAGCGTTTCCAGCCGCATGTCCGCCGTGCCCTCGCCGGCGGCCGGCACGTCCACCACCACGCGCATCGGCTGAAAGCCGATGGCCCGCGCCTCGAGCATCTGCGTGCCGGTGGGGAGTTCGCTGAGTGTGTACTGCCCGTTCGTGGTGTTTGTCCCGTTGCCGCTGGCGCCCCAGAGCACCACGCGCGCATTCGTGAGCGGTTGCCCCGTGGCGCCCGTGATGGCGCCGCGCAGCGCGCCCGTGCCCTTGCTGGTCGAGCCGATCACGAGATCGCGCACCAGCAGCCCGTTGCGCGGGACGCGCAGTTCGATGAAGCCGGTGGAGTCGGTGCCGGCATACGCGCGCGCGGTGATCGGCGCGTTGCGCGGCACGCCGCAGAGCGTGAACAACCCGTCGTCGGCCGAGCTGCCGAACCGTGACGGCGAGCGCCGTTCGACGCCGCGCGGTCCGATGGTCACCTCCGCGTACTGCGCGCGCACCCGGGCGGCCGGCACCTGGATCTGATCACGCGCCGAGCGCACGAAGCCCATGTACAACCCGGTGGGCTCATCCGGATCGCCCGGGCCGCACCGCTTCGTGATGATCGTCTCCGCTGACGGCGTGGCCATCGGCACCTCGAGCGGCTCCGCCGTGGCCACGTTCACGCGAAACAGCGGCCCTTCAAGCCCGAGCTGATCGAGGCGCTGATGAAAGAACCCGATGAGATATGTGCCGGCCGCCACCGAATCGAGCGCAAAGCGGCCGTTGGCCGTGGCGATGGCCGTGCGCACGTTGGCGGGGTTGGCCGCGTCCACCAGCTGGACCGTCGCACCACCCAGCCACTGCGTGGCGACACTGTCGAACACGGTCCCCACGATGCGCGTGCGGACCGGTTGCGCCGGCAGCAGGGCAGGGGAGACGGCGGCCAGTGCGCTGGCGGCCAGTGCACCGGCGATGACGCCGGCACGGCAACGGAACGGCAAGGACATGAGGGCGGTCAACGGGAACGACAGGTGAGCGGAGCGGGTCAACGGGAGCGCGGTTCGCCGAGCTGCGCGGCCTTTCGAACGTACTCGGCGGCATCGCCGTGCGTGGCAAACCAGACCGTGCCACGGGTTTTCGTCTTGATGTGCGCGATCAGCTTCTCGAGTGCCACGATCCGCGAACGGTGGCCGGAGATGTGCGGGTGCATCGTGAGCACGAACATTCCACGTTCTTCATAGGCCTTGTCGAACTCGTCGATCCACACCTGCGCCACATCGCGCGGGGCGCTGTAGCGCTCGCCCTGCGGATTGAACAGCGGCGCGTCGTCGAGAATCCATTCCACGGGCAGCTCCACGAGCCCCGTGGGCGCGCCCTGCTGCAGCAGTTCGTACGGATCGTCGTCGGCCATCAGCGAGCTTTCGTAGCGGAAGCCCATGTCGCGTAGAATGGAGAGCGTGTTCGCACTGAAGTTCCAGCTGGGCGCACGGTACCCGGTGGGCTTGGTGCCCGTGAGGGCGGTGAGCTCCTGCACGGCGCGCGCCAGCAGCCGACGCTCGATGGAATCCGGGAGCGTGGTGTTCAGTTCGTGAATCCACCCGTGCACCGCAAACTCGTGCCGGCCGCTGCGCTTGATCTGCGCCGCCATGTCCGGCGTGAGCGCGAGACTGACCGACTGAATGAAGAAGGACGCCGGAATCTGCTGGGCATCGAGCAGGCGCAGCACACGCCCCAGCCCCTGTCGCGCCCCGTACTGGCCCTGCGACAGCGACCCGGCGGTGGGCTCCCCGAACCGCAATGCCACCGTTTCGTTTTCCACA
>JARIEV010000027.1 GCA_031127225.1 Gemmatimonadota bacterium
CGATGGGCTCCCGCACACCGAGCCAGCGCTCGTGAAAAAAGCCGCCAGCCAACGCACCGTAGGTGAGTAGCCCCACGCCGCGGTCCGCGCAAAGCGTGGCCATGTCGCCCAGCGCGCGGCGATCGAGCAGCGAGCACTGCACCTGATGCGACACGACCGGGATGCCCGCGTCGAGCAACGCGCGCAGGCGTGGCGTGTCGAAGTTGGTGACGCCGAGCTGGCGGATCTTCCCGATGCGCACGAGCTCCGCGAGATGACCGGCGGCCTCGAGCCATCCCGGAACGTCGAAGTTCCACCAGTGAAACTGCACTAAATCGAGCGCGTCCAGCCCCAGCCGGGCGCGTGAGCGATCGATCAGCCGCTCCACATCGGCGCGCGTGAGCGTGGGGAGCGCGTCGCGATCAGGCACGCACTTGGTGTGCACGCGAATGGGGGGGGCGGTGCCACCGTGGCGTTCCTGCCATGCGCGCAGACACTCGCCGATGAGTTCCTCCACGCCGGTATAAATGTCGGCGCAATCAAAGGCCGTGATCCCCGCCTCGGCGAACGCCATCATGTCGGCGATGGCCTGCGCACGATCCACCGTGCCGTGCCCGCCGGCCAGCTGCCAGCCGCCCTTGATCAGACGCGGCACCACGTATCCGGGCGCCAGCGCGCGCGTGGGCACCGGCGGAAAGGGACGCGCACTCATACGCTGTCCTCGGGGGGCAGCGGTACCAGCGTCACGTCGGCGTGCCGGAAGGTGGTGGTGCCCGTGCGCGTGATGCGGAACCGTCCGCCGCAATACGGATCGGGACAGGCGATCTCGGCGTCGGTGGTCATCCAATCGTTCGGATGCGTGGGACGCTGCTTGGCCGGCAACAGGGGCAGCAACGCCGCCAGCGGGTACAGCGGGAACGTCTGCCCCGGCGGGAACGCCAGATTCTCACCACGCAACGTGAAGAAGTCGCCCGCCGGATGATTGCACACCATCGGGCGGTCGGTGGCGATCACCTCCACGCGCAGATCGAACAGCGTGAAGGCATCGTCGCGCGGGGCGGGTGCGGCGGCGGGTGACTCGGGCATGGGCTCAGGCATGGCGCGAACGATAGCGCGGCACGAGCTTCTCCTGCCATATGCCCGGCACAACCGCCTCCCCCTCCCCCGCCCCGCTCACGTTCTACGGCGGACTCGCCGGCGCGCTGGCGCCCTTCGGTGCCTTTCTCGCCGGCGTAACCTGGCTGGCCCTACACGGCGCCCCCGACGAAAAGGGCTTCTGGCCCGTTCTGCTGGGCGCGCTGACCCTGGGGCTGCTGCTGGCCCGCGACCGGGAGCGCTACGCCGAGGCGATGCTGGACGGCATGAGCCAGCGGGTGGTGATGGTCATGCTGTGTGCGTGGCTCTTTGCCGGCGTGATGGGCGCGGTGCTGAGCGCGGGCGGGTTGGTGACGGGGCTCGCGTGGCTGGCGCGCACGCTGCACCTGAGCGGCGGCGCCTACGTGGCCGCGACGTTCCTCACCACGGCCGTGGTGTCCACGGCCACCGGCACCAGCTTCGGCACGATCCTGCTGTGCGGCCCCATCCTGTATCCCGCCGGCGGTGCCGCTGGTGCCATGCCGGCGGCGCTCATGGGCGCGATTCTCGCGGGTGCCACGTTCGGCGATTCGATGTCGCCAGTCTCGGATACCAGCATCGTGTCCAGCGGGACGCAACGCGTGGACATCGGCGGCACGGTGCGTAGCCGGTTCCGGTACGCCGTACCGGCGGGACTCGTGGCGCTGGTGGCCTCCGCACTGCTGGGTGGCGGCGGACCGATACCGGACGTCGTCGCCACGACCACGGCTACGACCACGGCTACAACCATGGCCGACGCCGCCCCAGCCTCGGCGAACGGGCTCGTGCTCCTCGTCTCGCCGGCGCTCGTGATCGCGATGCTGCTGCGCCGCACGCATCTCATCACCGCCCTGCTCACGGGCGTGGCGAGTGCCGTGGGCATCGCGCTGGCGTTGCAGCTGGTTACCCCCGGCGACCTACTGCACATCGCCCCCGAAACCTTCGGGGCCACGGGGGTGCTGGTGGACGGCATGCAGCGCGCGATCGGCGTAAGTGTGTTCACGCTGTTGCTCGTGGCGCTGGTGGGTACGCTGCAGGCCACCGACGTCCTCGACCGGCTGGTGCAGGCGTCGCAGCGGCGCGCACAGTCTGCACGTGCGGCCGAGGGATGGATCGTGGGCGTGGTGTCGGCGGCGGTGCTGCTCACCACCCACAGCGTGGTGGCCATTCTGGCGGTGGGCGAGTTTGCGCGGCAGACCGGCGAGCGCTTCGGCCTCGACGGCTATCGGCGCGCCAATCTGCTGGATCTCACGGTGTGCACCTGGCCGTTTCTGCTGCCGTATTTTCTCCCCACGATTCTATCGGCCAGTGCCAGCCGCAGCGGCGAAGCGTTCGGCATGCCGCCGCTGGCCGCCGGCACGGTGGGGCTGTACAACACGTATGCGTGGGCACTCGTGGCGACGGTGCTGCTCGCGGTGATCACCGGGTACGGGAGAAAACACACATGACGGTCGCTCGACGTGTAGCCCTCGCGCTGTGCGCGCTGTTGCTCGCCACGCCAACCGAACCGCTGCGCGCACAAGCGAACGCAGCGTTGCGGGCGCGCCCCAATATCATCCTGATTCTCACCGACGACGTCGGCTACGGCGACATCGGCAGCTACGGCGCGCGCGACATCCGCACGCCCAACATCGACCGGCTCGCGCGCGGCGGTGTGCGACACACCGACTTCTATGCATCGCCGCAGTGCACCCCCACGCGCGCCGCGCTCATTACGGGACGCTATCAGCAGCGCGTGTCACTGGAGCGGGCGCTCAGCACCACCGGCGCGTCGTTGCAGACCGGACTACCGGCCAACGGCAGCACGCTGCCGCGGCTGCTCAAGAACGCCGGCTACCGCACGGGACTCGTGGGCAAATGGCATCTGGGGTATCTCCCGGAATACTCGCCCAACACGCACGGCTTCGACTACTTCTACGGCTTCCTAGCCGGCTACATCGACTTTTACACGCACACGCGCGGCTACGACGGTCTGCACGATCTCAACGAGAACGGCGTGGCGGTGAGTGACACCGGCTACATGACTGATCTCATCACGTCACGCGCCGTGCGCTTCATCGAGAACAGCAGTCGCGTGAACGGGACGACCGCGCCGTTCTTCCTCGAGGTCGCGTACAACGCGGCGCACTGGCCCTTCCAGCGCCCGGGGCATCCCACCCGTGCCGCGAACACCGGACGCTTTCAGGGACCCGAAGATTCCATCCCCGCCACGCGCGCCGATTACATCGCGATGCTGGAACACGCTGACACTGGTATCGGCACCATCATGGCCACGCTCCGCAAGCGCGGACTCGACCGGAACACGCTGGTGATCTTCACCAACGACAACGGCGGCGAGTGGCTGTCGAACAACGCGCCGCTGTTCCATCGCAAGGACACGCTCTGGGAGGGCGGCATCCGCGTGCCGGCGATCTTCTGGTGGCCGTCGGTGCTGCCGGCTGGACGCGTCGCCAACGCCCCGGGGATCACGATGGATCTCACCGCCACCGTGCTCGCCGTAGCGGGCACCGCGATCCCGGCGAACTTCGAAGGGCGTGATCTGGTACCGATGCTGTCCGGGCGCACCACGGCCGGGCGCACCACGGCCGGGCGCACCACGGCCGGGCGCACCACGGCCGGGCGCACCAACGCCACCGCGCTGGCCGACCGCCCGCTCTTCTGGCGCATCGATGCGCGCGAGCGGCAGCAGCGTGCCGTCCGCCGCGGGCGATGGAAGCTGCTGATGGACGGCGACGATCTGCTGCTGTTCGATCTGCCGCGTGATATCGGCGAGCGACATGATGTGGCGGCGGCGCACCCGGCGGTGGTGCGCGAGCTACTCGCGCTGCTCACCGCGTGGGAAGCCGACGTGGATGGCGAAGCGAAGCGGGGCGCGGCGAGCCGCTAGACGGTCGCTGTCGCCATCGCCGTCGCGCCCGATGCGACGGCGCGCTGCGTGGCCACCAGCGCCGCGGTGAGCGCGAGCACGCCGGTGAACTGGTGCAACACCCCTAGCGGGACGGGGACGGCCAGCAGCAGCGTGGTGATCCCCAGCGCGATCTGCAGGGTGATCACCGCGCCGAAGGCGTAGACGGCGCGCTGCACCGGATGGGGCAGCCGCGCACCACGCGCCCGCCACGCCAGCGTCAGGATGAACGTCGCGACCGCGATGGCGAGCACCCGATGGTGGAACTGCGCCGCCGCCGGGTTTTCGAACGCGTTGCTCCACCACGGCGTGAGGGTGCCGTACCCGGGGGGCACCAGCTGCCCGCCCATGAGCGGGAACTCGTTGAAGATCCGCCCACCGCGAAGCCCGGCCACAAACCCACCGGAGAGCACCGTGATCCCCAGCAGCGCCGTCGCGCCGAGCAACGCGCGCCGCCAGTAGCGCGACGTGACCATGGGGTCATGGCGCTCCGCCGGCGAACGCTCGCGCAATTCGCTGTACGTCCACACGCTTACCGCGAGGATCCCGAGCGCGAGCCCCAGATGCGCCGTGAGCCGGTAGGCGCTCACGCTGATGCGCTCCACCAGGCCGCTTTGCACCATGTACCAACCCAGCGCCCCCTGACACAGCGTGAGCAGCGGCAGCGCGGTGAGACGCACGCGCAGCTGGCGCGGGATGCGCCCGCGCACCATGAACAGCAACCACGGGATCGCGAACACCAGCCCCACCGTCCGGGCCACGTTCCGGTGGAACCACTCCCACCAGTAGATCCACTTGAACTGACTGACGGACATGCCGGCGTGCGTGCTGCTCGCCTGCGGGATCTGCTGAAATTTCGTGAACTCGGCCGCCCACGCCGCATCGCTCGACGGCGGCAACGCCCCGGACACCGGTTTCCACTCCGTGATGGACAACCCGCTCTCGGTCAGTCGGGTGATCCCTCCCACGGCCACGGCGAAGAACACCGCCACGATGGAGAGCAACATCCAGCGGCGGAGCGCAAGACGGTCGCGCTCGGGGAGCGCACCGGGGAGACCAAGGTCGTTCGGGACTGACATGCGAGAAGGCTGACCGGGGGGCCGAAGACGGTCAAGGGATAACGACAGCGCAATCCGCGCGCGGCGTGAACGCATCTCGCGGACTGACGCGTCCGGACTCGGCGGCTACTTCGACGGCTCCGCGGCAGACGTGAGCGGCGGCAGTACCACGTCGGCGTCCCCTCCCTGATACGTCGCGATCGCCCACGCGGCCCCGAGGCCAGCCTCCACGTAGTACAGCAGGCGCAAGGGCACCACGCCGCAGGTGAACACCACCCCGCGTGCACGCAGAAACCACGCGAACAGTGGGGCATTACCGAGCAGCACCGCGAGCACGCACGCCACGGCAACGGCCACCAGCGCACGGTGCTGCGTGACGACGGCCGCGAGGCCCGCGACCAGCGCGAGTGCGGTCAGCACCGTGAACACTTTCTCCCGCAACTCCAGATTGAGCGGCCCGGGCTGCATCGCTTCACCCCGGCGCAGGATCAGCCGCATCCACGGAATTGCCCGGTCGCGCAGGTCGGTGCGGACCATGCTGCGCAGCGACCAGTGCTTCAGGTGCGTGCCCTGCAGCGCGGGATCAAGACGGATTCGCGCGCCACGCGCGCGCAGGCGGTAGCCGAGCTCGATGTCTTCGATCTGCGGCCGCGGATACCGCGCCGCGTGAAATCCACCGACGGCCAGGAAGTGGTCGCGGCGCACCGCACCGCAGCCGGCCCAGAACGTTTCGGCGTCGCCACGGTGTGTGGCGTGGACGTAGTGATGCACCAGGTTGCGGTACTGCGACAGAAAGCCGGTGTCCGCGGGTGTTTCGTCGTAGGCACCGAACACGGCGCCAAGGGAGGCGTCGTGGACGAAATGTTCGGCAAAGCCGCGCAGCGTGGCGGGGGCCACGATCACGTCGGCATCCACAAACACCAGTACGGCACCGGTGGCCACGCGCGCGCCGACGTTGCGCGCGTGCGCCGGACCACGCGGACCGTCCTCCACGCGCAGCACGCGATCGGCCACCGCCCGCGCCACCGGTCCCGTGTCATCGTCGCTGCCGTCATCGACCACGATCAGCTCCCACGCGTCGCGCGGCAGACCGCTGGCCACGAGTCCGTTCAGGCAGCGCTGCAGCATCGGTGCGCAATTGAAGGCCGGCACGATCACCGACAGGCGCGGCGCGGCCACCGCGACGGGCGCGGTCACCCGCATCACCACCGGATCTCCGACCCCGTGCGGACCAACATTTCGGGCAACAGCTCCGGGCATGCGCAACAGGGGGCAGGAGTGATCGTGATGCGGCACCGGCAATATGACGTGCCCGTCGATTGTTCCATAACCGAGAACACACATGCTCGCGTTCGCTGATCGCACGGTCAGGGGCGAGGGGCGGGCGGCATCAACAACCGCTCGGTTAGACGGGACAGGCGCCCCTACGTTTATCAGCGCCTCACCGCCTCCAGCTGTGCTTGACATAGGGGTGGGGGGTATCTACGCATTGAGTATCGTGGCCGGCGCGCCCCTCGTGCCGACTGCCCTTGTTCACCCCCCAGCGACCCGGACGCCCGCGATGCCCCAGCTCACCTTGCAGATCAGCGGCATGACCTGCGGCCATTGCGTGGCCAGCGTGACCCGTGCCTTGAGCGCCGTCCCCGGGGTCACCGTGGACACCGTGACGATCGGCAACGCCTCCGTGCAATTCGATCCGGCGCGGACCACCCCGGCCGCGATCGCGCAGGCCGTGGAGGAGGACGGCTACCAGGTCGTCTCCAGCGCCTGACGACGCCCGTCCCGCCGGTCGCCGACCCGCCCCCCGCGGCGCCGCCGGACGTTCCACCGGCGCCGGAGCAGCACGTGCACACCATCCGCATTCCCGTGAGCGGCATGACGTGCGCCGCCTGTCAGTCGCGGGTGCAACGCACGCTCCAGAAGCAGCCGGGCGTGGCCGACGCCACGGTCAACCTGCTCATGCATCACGCCACGGTCACGTTCCACGACGACGCGACCACGGCGGCGGCGCTGGTGGACGCCATCATCGACGTGGGATACGGCGCGGCGCTGGCGGCCCCCGACCAGTCGGCCTTCGAGGAGCAGGAGGCGCGCGACCGCGATCTCGCGGCGGCGTACCGGACGCTGCGCACCAAGGCGATCGTGAGCGGCGCGCTGGGAGCCGTGGCCATGCTCGTGTCCATGCCCCTCATGAGCCAGCTGGCGGCGGGTGCCGGCGCCGACGGGCACACCAACGTGCACGGGGGGCTGGCGGGGGGCGATCCGTTCATGCGCTGGGCGATGACGGTGCTGGACCCGTCATTCCGCCGGATCGCGCCGTGGATGTACGCCGTGGACCCGCGGGTCACCACGTGGGGGCTGCTGGCGCTCACGCTGGTGGTGATGACGTGGGCCGGGCGTCACTTCTATACCCAGGCGTGGACGGCCTTCCGGCACCGCGCGGCCGACATGAACACCCTCGTGGCGGTGGGGACGGGCGCCGCCTTCCTGTACTCCCTGCTGGCCACGGTGGCCCCCGGCTTCTTCCTCAGCCGCGGGGTGGCCCCCGATGTGTACTACGAAGCGGTGGTGCTGATCATCGCGCTCATCCTGACGGGCAACACCTTCGAGGCGAGGGCCACGCAGCGCACCTCGTCGGCGTTGCGGGCGCTCGTTGGGCTGCAACCCAAGACGGCGCGTGTGCTGCAGGGGGAGGCGGAGCGCGACCTCCCGATCGCCTCGGTGGTGGCCGGCGACGTCGTGGTGGTACGCCCCGGGGAGCGGATTCCTGTGGACGGCGAGTTGCTCGCGGGCGCCAGCGCCGTGGACGAAAGCATGCTCACCGGCGAGGCGATGCCGGTGGTGAAGGGCGTCGGCGACCGCGTGATCGGCGGGACCATGAACACCACCGGGGCCTTCCGTTTCCGCGCCACGACGCTGGGGGGCGACAGCGTCCTCGCCCAGATCGTACGGCTCATGCGCGATGCGCAGGGGTCGCGGGCACCGATCCAGCATCTGGCCGACCGCATCTCGGGGATCTTCGTGCCCACCGTGCTGGGGCTGGCCGTACTCACGTTCGTGGTGTGGTACGCCGCGGCCGAGACGGCGCCGGTCGTGCGCGCGCTGGCGGCGGCGGTGTCGGTGCTGATCATCGCCTGCCCGTGCGCCATGGGGCTGGCCGTCCCCACGGCTGTGATGGTGGCCACCGGGAAAGGGGCCGAGCTGGGGGTGCTGATCAAGGGGGGCGAGGCGCTGCAGCGGGCCGGTGAGGTGACCACGATCGTCCTCGACAAGACCGGCACCGTCACTGAGGGGCGCCCGTCGGTGACCGACGTGGTGCTCCTGGCGGGGCCCGGCGAACCGACCGGCGAAGACGCGCTCCTGACGCTCGCCGCCTCGCTGGAGTCGCGCAGCGAACATCCGCTGGCCGCCTCCATCGTGCGGCGGGCCCGCGAGCGCGGACTCCCGGTGGCGGAGCCCGCCGAGTTCGTGTCACACACGGGACGTGGGGCGGTGGGGGTGGTGCACGGCCGGACGGTGGCGGTGGGGAGTGCCGCGTTGCTGGCCGAGTCGGCCGTGTCGGTGGCAGCGCTGCAGCCCGCGGCTGACCGGCTGGCCGGCGAGGGGAAGACGGCCGTGTTCGTGGCCATCGACGGCCGGTTGGCCGCCCTGATCGCCGTGGCGGACCCGATCAAGGCCGGCTCGCGTGACGCCATCACCCAGCTCCGGGCAATGGGGCTGGAGGTGGTCATGCTCACCGGCGACCACCAGCGCACGGCCGACGCGGTGGCCCGTACCGCGGGGATCGACCGGGTGGTGGCCGGGGTGCTGCCGGCGGGGAAGGTGGCGGAAATCGCGCGCCTGCAGGCGGAGGGACGCGTGGTGGCCATGGTCGGCGACGGGATCAACGACGCCCCCGCGCTGGCACGGGCCGATGTGGGGATGGCGATCGGCACCGGGACGGACATCGCGATCGAGGCCGGCGACATCGTCCTGATGCGGGGCGACCTGCACGCGGCGGTCCAGGCCATCGCCCTCTCGCGGCGCACGATGCGCACCATGCACCAGAATCTATTCTGGGCGTTCGTGTACAACGTGATCGGGATTCCCGTGGCGGCGGGCGTGCTGTTCCCCACGTTCGGGATACTGCTCAGCCCTGTGCTGGCCAGCGCGGCGATGGCCTTCAGCTCGGTCAGCGTGGTGTCGAACAGCCTGCGGCTCCGGCGCTTCGGGCGGTAGGCGCCGCCTCGCGCCGCCGCCTCGCGCCGCGGCGGCGGCGCCTCCACGCGGACATGCCGGACGGGGAATTTTTCGCCAAGTCGGTACGGGGTGCCCCCGTCCGCCGTGCCCCCTCGCTACTTTGAGCGTCGCGTCCCGGCGTCGCGTATGTCGCCCGGGTCGCTCACCCCGCCTGCCCCCCGTTCGCGCCGATGAGTCCTTACGTCACCTTCCTGCTCTACCTGTTCGCGATCATCGGTTTCCTGGGACTCGTGCTGTCGCTGAACGCGCTGCTCGGCCCCAAGCCCGCGATGACCAGCGTCAAGTTCGAGCCGTTCGAGTGCGGCGCCACGCCGGTCGACGTGATCAACGTGAAGGCGGTGCCCATCAAGTACTACGCGGTGGCCATCCTGTTCATCCTGTTCGACCTCGAGACCATGTTCCTGTTCATCTGGACCCTTGGGGCACGTCCGCTCTCGGGGTTCATGATGTTCACCCTCGGCCTCTTCGTCTTCCTGCTGGTGATCAGCTTGCTGTACGTCTACAAGGCGCGCATTCTCGAAGCGGTCACGGAGTAAGCATGTACGGCAAACCGCTCCCCATCGTGGACGCCGCCGGCGCCCCGGCAGCCCCCGCGCACACCAAGCACGCGTCGTTCGAGTATCTCACGACGCGCAAGGACGAACTCGTCGGCTGGGCGCGCAAGTTCTCGCTCTTCCCGTATCCGTTCGTGACCGCGTGCTGCGCCATGGAGTTCATGGCCGTCAGTGCCTCGGCCTACGACACCGACCGGTTCGGCGCCGCGCTCCCGCGCTTCTCGCCGCGGCAGGCCGACCTGCTCATGGTGGTCGGCACGGTCACGCAGAAGCAGGCCCCGGTGCTGCTCAAGGTGTACGAGCAGATGTGCGAGCCGAAGTGGGTGATGGCCTTCGGCGTCTGCGCCACCTCGGGCGGCTTCTATCAGAACTACGCCTCGCTCCCCGGCATCGACCGCATCATTCCGGTGGACGTGTACGTGCCGGGGTGCCCGCCGCGCCCCGAGATGGTGATCGACGGCATCATGCGTCTGCAGGAGAAGATCGCCGCCGGCAAGCACAATATCGTGAACGAGTCGTTCTGACCGTGAACACCGCGATGCTCGATCAGGTGGCACAGCAGCTCGCCCCACACGCCGGTCTGACCTCGCTTGGGGTGCAGCACGGCGTGCTGGTGCTGCAGCTCGAGCCGGCCGCGCTGGTGCCCGTCGTCACGCGCCTCAAGGCGGAGTTCGCGTTCGACCTCTTTCTGGATGTTACCGCCGTGGATTGGCCCGACGCCCCGCTGCGCTTTGAAGTCGTGCACCATTTCTACTCAACCACGCACAAGGTGCGGGTGCGCCTCAAAACGCGCGTAAGCGCCGACGATCCCACGGTGGATACGCTCCGCCCGCTGTTCGGCTCGGCCGGCTACATGGAACGCGAGTGCCACGACATGTACGGCATCGTGTTCCGCGGCAACGACGACCTGCGTCCCATCCTGCTGTACGAAGGCTTCTCCGGCCATCCGTTGCGCAAGGACTACCCGAAGCAGCTCGAGCAGCCGCTCGTCCCCTACCGTCCGCCCCAGGGGACCCTTGTCCGCTAGCATCCCAAATCCGGTCCGCTCGGCCTTCACCACGCACGAGCGCGACGACACGGTCATCGTCAGCATCGGCCCGTCGCACCCGGCCACGCACGGCACGGTGCAGATCATCGCCGAGCTCGATGGCGAAAAGGTGCTGCGCACCGACGTGCACTGCGGCTATCTGCACCGCGGCTTCGAGAAGGAGTGCGAGGATCACACCTGGCACAACCTGATCCCGTACGTCGATCGCCTGAACTACTGCTCCGCCCTGATCAACGACTTCGCCTACTGCGACGCCGTGGAGCAGATGATGGGCATCGAGATCACGCCGCGCACGAAGTACCTGCGCACGCTGCTCTCCGAGTACATGCGGATCACCGACCACCTCACGTGCGTGGCGGCGAGCCTCATGGAGCTCGGCGCGATGACCGCGTTTCTGTATCTGGTCACGGTGCGCGACTACATGTACGAGCATCTCGCCGCGCTCACCGGCGCGCGCGTGACGTATTCGTACGGCCGCATCGGCGGCCTCGCCAACGACGTGCCCGACGGCTGGTTCACGCGCCTGCACGAGATCCTGGCCGAGTACGAGACGTACATCGAGCGCGTGCACGGGCTCGTGGACCGCAACCGCATCTTCATCGACCGGCTGCGCAACGTGGGCACGATCAGCACCACCGACGCGCTGCACTGGGGCTTCACCGGCGTGATTCTGCGCTCCACCGGTGTGCCGCGCGACCTGCGCAAGGACACGCCGTACCTCGCGTACGCCGAGCTTGATTTCGACGTGCCGGTGGGGATCAACGGCGACAACTACGATCGCTATTACGTGCGCATGCGGGAGATGGACGAGTCGGTGTACATGATCCGGCAGCTGATCGACCTCATGCCCGACGGCCCGATCAACGTGGACGATCGCCGCTGCGTGTTCCCCGAGAAGACGCTCGTGTACAACGAGATCGAATCGTTGATCAACCATTTCAAGCTCGTCATGGACGGCCCCTCGGTGCCGGCCGGCGAGATCTACGTGGCGCACGAGGCGCCCAACGGAGAGCTCGGCTTCTTCCTGGTGAGCACCGGTGGCGGCACGCCGCACAAGGTGCACGTGCGGTCGCCCAGCTTCGTCCACATGGGCGGCGTGCACCGCATGCTCAATGGCCATCAGCTTGCCGACGTCGTGACGACGTTCGGTTCCGTGAACATGATCGGTGGGGAGTGCGACCGATGACCGGTCTGGTACAACGTCTGATCCCCGAGTTCGAGCAGTGGAAGCGGCGCTACCCCGCCGGCTTCGAGGGCTCGCTCTCGATTCCCGCGCTTCGTCGGATCCAGGAAGAGCGCGGCTACATCAGTGACGAGGACGTCACCGATCTCACCGCGTACCTCGGCGTGCCCCGCACGCAGATCGACGAGGTGGTGGCGTTCTACACGCAGTTCACCCGTGTGCCGCTCGGCAAGCACCACATCCAGGTGTGCCACAACGTGAGCTGCTCGCTGCGCGGCGCCGAGGGGCTGGTGAAGCATCTGTGCGCGCGCCTCGGCATCAAGCCAGGAGAAACCACCGCCGATGGCCAGTTCACGCTGACCACGGTGGAGTGCCTCGCGTCGTGCGGCACGGCCCCCATGATGATGGTGGGCGACGCGTACTACGAGAATCTGACGCCGGCCTCGGTCGATGCGCTGCTCACCGAGTGGAAGGGGAGTGCCGCATGAGCACCGCCGAGCTGTCGGGCACGAAGTTCTTCATGAATTTCCCGGTCACGGACACGTCGCACACGCTGGCGGAGTACCGCACGCGCTTCGGCTATCAGGCGCTGGAGAAGGCGCTGAGCATGGCGCCCACCGATGTGACCAAGGAAGTCGCGGCGGCCGGGCTGCTGGGTCACGGCGGCGCGGCGTTCCCCGCCGGACGGAAGTGGGGCGTGGTCAAGCTGGGCGACGGTGAGCCGCACTATGTCTGCATGAATGCCGACGAAGGCGAGCCGGGCACCTTCAAGGACCGCTGGCTGATGGAGTGCGTCCCGCACATGTCGCTCGAGGGGCTGATCATCGGTTCGTACGCGCTGCAGGGACGTCACGCCTTCATCTACATCCGCGGCGAATTCGATCTCGCCCATCGCCGGATGGCCGAGGCCATCGAAGAGGCGTACGCGGCCGGACTGCTGGGGGAGAATATTCTCGGCACCGGCTACTCGCTCGACGTGGTGCTGTATCGCGGCGCCGGCTCGTACGTGTGCGGCGAAGCGTCGGCCATGCTGGCGTCGCTCGAGGGCAAGAAGGGATGGCCGCGCAACCGGCCGCCGCGCCTCACGGTGAAGGGGCTGTACCAGAAGCCCACCGTCGTGAACAACGTGGAAACGCTGGCCAACGTGCCGGTGATTTTGCGTCTTGGCGCCGCGGAATTCAGGAAGGTCGGTACGGCCAAGAGCCCGGGCACCCAGATGATCTCGATCTCCGGCCATATCGCGAAGCCGGGCGTGTATGAGATTGAATACGGCTACTCGTGGACGAAGTTCATCTACGATGATTGCGGCGGCATGCAGGACGGGAAGGCGCTCAAGTGCATCATCCCGGGCGGCGTGTCGACCAAGCTGCTCAGCGCGAGTGAGATCGAGGGGGTCACCCTCGACCACAACTCGGCGGTGGCCGCCGGTTCGCAGGTTGGCTCGGGCGGCATGATTGCGATCGCCGAAGGCACCTGCATGGTCCGCCTGGCGGCTGTCATTCAGCGCTTCTATCACCATGAGTCGTGCGGACAGTGCACGCCCTGCCGCGAAGGGATGGGGTGGATGGAGCGCATCCTCAACCGCATCGTCGCCGGCGGCGGACGCCCCGAGGACATCGATCAACTGTACCGGATCTCCGAAGCCAACGACGGCACCACCATCTGCAGTCTCGGCGACTCGGCGGGCTATGCCTGTTCGGCCATCCTCGATCACTACCGGGATGAGTTCGAGTACTACATCAAGAACGGACGGTCCATGTACGACGGCAACCTGACCGTGCACGACCCGTTCGCCGCGGCGCTGGCGGGGGCCGTGGCCGGAGCCGCCACGTGAGCGAGGTAACGGTGGCGGCCAGGAAGATGCTCGACTTCTCGATCGACGGCGTACCAATGCAGGCGGAGGACGGGCAGACCGTCATTCAGGCCGCGCGCGCCAACGGCGTGGACATTCCGCACTTCTGCTGGCACCCCGAGCTGTCGGTGCCGGGCAACTGCCGGATCTGCATGGTCGAGATCGAGCAGGATGCTGGCGATCCGTGGTTCGACATTGCCTGCAACATGCCCGTGACGGCCGGGATGCGCGTGCTGCTCAATTCGGAGAAGATCGTGTCGCTCCGGAAGGACACGATGCAGTTCATCACGCTCAACCACCCGGTCGACTGCGGCATCTGCAACAAGTCGGGCGAGTGCATGCTGCAGGACTACCATTACGAGCACAACGGCGCCGCGTCGAAGTCGCGCGATCCGAAAACGCACGCCACGAAGTTCTTCCCGTTGTCCGACCGGATCATGCTGGACAACGAGCGGTGCATTATGTGCACGCTCTGCGTTCGCTTCACGAACGAAGTGTCGGGCTCGAAGGCCCTCGGGGCGGTGAACCGCGGCGACCACGCGCTGATCCGTCCCGCCGAGGACGCCGACTTCAACCTCGACGTGTACTCGGACAACGTGATCGACCTGTGCCCCGTGGGGGCGCTGCTCAGTACCACGCTGCTCGATCATGCGCGTGTGTGGTATCTGGAACAGACGCCCTCGGTGTGCCCGGGGTGCGAGCGGGGCTGCAGCATCGACGTGTGGCACCGCCGGCACGAGTGGAAGCTCAATGCTCTCGATCCGCGACTGAACACGGCCATCGACCGGATCACGCCGCGCGAGAATCCCGCGGTGAACGGCCTGTGGGTGTGCAACAAGGCGCGTGACCTGGCGCAGTTGTTCGAGCGGCCGCGCGCGGAGCAGGCCATGCAGCGCGGGGCGCCGGTGGAGCTGGCCACGGCCGTCCGGCTGGCGGCGCAGCTCATCGCGGCAGCGACGCGCCCCGTGGCGATCGTGTCGAGCTGGGGCTCCAATGAGGAGCTGGCGGCGTTCCATGCCGCGTTCGGGACGCGCGTGCCGGGCTTCGTGAAGGCCGATCACCGGCCACTCCCGGGCGAGGTGCTCGAGGACCATCTGCTGATCAAGCCGGACAAGAATCCCAACCGCAAGGCGGCGCTGGCGTTGTATCCGGCGCTGCCGGCGCAGGTGAGTGAGGCGCTGCCACCCGACACGGACCTCGTGCTGGTGTGGGGCGAAGGGTTCGATCAGGCGCACATCCCGGCGGGGGCCACGGTGATCCGTCTCGACGGGTTCGCGCACGCGGACCACGCGCAGGCGGACGTGTTCATCCCCATCAGCATCCAGACCGAGCGTGACGGGCACTACACCAACGTCGCGGGAGTCGTCACGGCCTTCGCGGCCTGTTTCCCGGTGAAGCCCGGTATCGCGCACGCCGCCGCCCTTTTCGCCGAGCTGGGCGCATGAACCTGTTCGTGCCCGATCTGGTCATGGCGCTGGTGTTCATCACGTATGCGCTCGTCGTGCTGCTCAGCTTCGGCGGGCTGCTCACGTGGGTGGAGCGCAAGCAGGCGGCGGTGATGTCCGACCGCATCGGCGCGAACCGCGCCTACATCAAGATCCCGTTCACCAACATCAAGCTGGTGTGGCTGGGACTGTTTCACGGCATGGCCGACGGTCTGAAGATGCTCTTCAAGGAGAACTTCAAACCGAAGACGCACGACGCCGTGGGCTACTTCCTCGCGCCGTTCGTGGTATTCGCGCCGGTGCTGCTGGTGTTCGCGGTGATTCCCTTCGGTGGCACGCTCGACCCGGCGCGGCTGTTTCCGTCGCTGGCCGCGTGGTTCGGGGGACGCACGTATCCGCTGCAGATCGCGCAACTCGACGCGGGGCTGCTGATCGTCTTCGCGTTCAGCGGCCTGACGATCATCGGCGCGATGCTCGCCGGATGGAGCTCTGAGAACAAGTTCTCGCTGCTAGGCGGGCTGCGGGCCGGCTCGCAGATGATTTCGTACGAACTGGTCATGGGCCTCACCATCATGGGGCTCATGCTCATCTACGGCACCGTGGATCTGGGGGCGATCGTCCGCCAGCAGTCGGGCGTGCTGCTGGGTGTGCTGCCGGCGTGGGGCGTGTTCATGCAGCCCGTGGCCGCGTTCCTGTTCCTTACGGCGGCGATCGCCGAGAACAAGCGCATCCCGTTCGACCTGCCCGAGGCCGAGTCGGAGCTGGTGGCCGGCTACTACACGGAATACAGCGGCATGAAGATGGGTCTCTTCATGTTCGCCGAGTTCATCCAGATCGCCATCGTGGGCGCGCTGTTCACGACGCTGTTCCTGGGGGGCTACAACCTGCCCTTCATGAGCGACGCCGGCTTCCTGTTTCCCGGCGGCCATGCGGTGGCGTTGAGCCACGGCCTCGTGGTGCCGCTGCAGATGCTCGGCTTTCTCGTCAAGGTGTTCCTGATGTGCGTGGTCCAGATTCAGATCCGCTGGTCCCTGCCCCGCTTCCGGTACGACCAGATGCTCGGGTTCGCGTGGAAGATGCTGCTGCCGCTGTCGCTGGCGAATCTCGTGGTCACGGCCGTTGTAATGTGGATCCGCGGAGGAATGGTATGACGACCCCCGGCACCAAGACGCCCGTGAAGACGGCGAAGTACGCGCGCAAGCAGTACTGGAACGAGCCCACCATGACGTGGTGGGAGAAGGCGTATCTCCCCGAGATCCTGCGTGGGCTGTCGATCACCACCGGGATCTTCCTGCGCAACATGGGCAAGTGGATCACCGGGCGACGCGGCGCGATCACCACGTACTATCCCGAAGAGAAGCGGGCGGATTTTGCGCCGGCCAATCGCGGCAAGCATATCCTGACGCAGCGTCCCGACGGGTCGCCGCAGTGCATCGCGTGCAACATGTGCGCGACCGTGTGCCCGGCCAAGGTCATCGAAATCGAGTCGGCCTTCGACATCAACGATCCGGCGCACCCCAAGTCGCCGATCCGTTTCGAGATCGACTATTCGCGCTGCGTGTTCTGCGGTCTCTGCGTCGAAGCCTGTCCGGAGGACGCCATCCGCATGGAACAGGACATCCCCAACCTCGTGTCGGGCGATCGCTACAACATGTGGCTCACGATGGACGAGATGCTGACCTGGAACCCGAAGCAGGACGTGCTCAAGCCGTATCCACCGAAGCCGGTCGCGCTGAAGGTCAGCGACAGCATTCTGCGAGGACGCGAGTCATCGACACACTGATCCTGGCCGGCCTGGGCGCCGTAGCGCTCGTGGCCGCCGTTCTCATGCTCGTGCTGCGCGAGCCCATGCGCGTGGCGCTCGCGCTGATCACCACCATGATCATGCTCGGCGGCATCTACGGCCTGCAGGGCGTGCACTTCATCGCCGCCTTCCAGATCCTGATCTACGTGGGCGCCGTGATGGTGTTCATGGTGTACGTCATCATGCTGCTCGAGGTGCGTGAGGCACCGGACAGCCGGCGCTATTCTCGCTGGCTGGTGCCCGGTGTGACCAGCTTCGCGCTGCTTGTGGGTGCTCTGGGGATTGGCGTGTACCGCAGCAGCCCGGGGCTGCTGACGCCGGAGCCCGCACCGGCCTTCAGCCTCACGCAGTTCTCGTCGGCCTTCCTCACGCAGTACTGGCTGGAGTTCGAGCTCACGTCGGTGTTTCTGGTGGCCGCCATCGTGGCCGCCCTCGCCGTGATCAAGGTGAGCCGGAGAGCCCATGGATAGAGTCACCCTGCTGCTCTGGCTGTCGGGCGCGCTCTTTTCGCTCGGGCTGCTGGGCGTGATCGTGCGCCGCAACGCGCTGGTGATGCTGATGTGCATGGAACTCATGCTCAACGGCGTGAACCTCAGCCTCGTCACCTTCTCGCAGCAGCGCGGCGACGCCGCGGGCGCGGTGCTGGTGTTCCTGGTGTTCGTCGTCGCCACGGCGGAAATCGCCCTGGCCATCCCGATCGTCCTGCTGCTCGTGCGCTTCACGCGCTCGATGGACATCGATCGCTACACTGATCTCAAGGGTTGAGCCGCATGCCCCATCCGCTGGCGCTCATCGCCCTGCTGCCGCTGGTCGGCTTTCTGTTCAACGGCTTCTTCGCCACCGCCCTTGGACGTCATCGCGCCAACGAGCGCGCGGCCGGGATCATCGGCTCGGCCTTTCCGCTGGCCGCCTTCGCGCTCACCATCAAAGCATTCCTCGATCTGCAGGCCGGTGGCTTCGCCCCGATCGTCGAGCCGCTCTATCGCTGGGCGCTGATCGGGACGTCGTCGTTCGAGATCGCGTTCTACTTCGATCGCCTCAGCGCGATCATGACGCTGGTGGTCACGGGTGTCGGATCGGTGATCCACATCTATTCCACCGGCTACATGCACGGCGACAAGAGCTTCGGGCGCTTCTTCGCGTACCTGAATCTCTTCCTGTTCTTCATGCTGCTGCTGGTCCTCGGCCGCTCGATGCTCGTGCTGTTCGTGGGCTGGGAAGGCGTGGGCCTGGCCTCGTACCTGTTGATCGGCTTCTGGTTCGACGATCTCACCAATGCGAAGGCCGGCCGCAAGGCGTTCATCACCAACCGTATCGGCGACGCCGGCTTCCTGCTGGGCATGTTCCTGTTGTACCGCGCCTTCGGCACGCTCGACATGGACACCATCAACAGCGCGTTCGTGAGCGGCACCGGCGCGGCGCTCCTGGTGCCGGCCAGTCTGGTGGGGCTGCTGCTGTTCGTGGGTGCCACCGGCAAGTCGGCGCAGATCCCGCTGTACGTGTGGCTCCCCGACGCCATGGCCGGCCCCACGCCGGTGTCGGCGCTGATCCACGCCGCCACGATGGTCACGGCGGGTGTGTATCTCACGGCGCGCATGTCGGGCATCTACATGATGGCCCCCGAGGCGTCGCAGGTCATCGCGGTGGTTGGCGTGCTCACCGCGTTCTTCGCCGCCACGGTGGCGCTGGTGCAGACCGACATCAAGAAGGTGCTCGCCTACTCCACCGTGTCGCAGCTGGGCTTCATGTTCCTGGCGCTCGGCGTCGGGGCGTACGGCGTGGCGATCTTCCACGTGGTGACGCACGCCTTCTTCAAGGCCTGCCTGTTCCTCGGCGCGGGCAGCGTGATTCACGCGCTCGGCGGCGAACAGGACATCCGCAAGATGGGTGGCCTGCGGACCAAGATCCCGCTCACCTTCTGGACCTTCGCCATCGCGACGGCGGCCATTGCCGGTATTCCGGGACTCGCCGGCTTCTTCTCGAAGGACGAGATCCTCTGGTACGCCTTCGCCAGTGCGAAGGGCGGCGCGCCGTGGCTGTGGGGCATGGCCGCGCTCACCGCGCTGATGACGGCGTTTTACATGTTCCGCCTGCTGTGGCTCACCTTCATGGGTGCCTCGCGCATGAGCCATGAGGTAGAGCACCATGTGCACGAGTCGCCGCTCTCCATGACCGGCGTGCTGATGCTGCTGGCGCTGTTGTCGGCGGGAGGCGGGTACATCGCCATTCCGCACTTCCTCGAGCCGCAGATTCCGCTGCCGCCGATCGTGGAAAGTCTCGAGCACTACGAGCACACGTTGCTGTACGTCTCGATCGTACTGGCCGTCGCCGGACTTGGGCTCGCGGCGTTCATGTTCGGCGGTCCGGCCTCGCGTCCTGAGGGCATCAAGCAGGCGATGCTCCCGATTCACCGGCTGCTGTCGGGCAAGTATTTCGTGGACGAGCTCTACGATCGCGTGATCGTGCAGCCGTTGGCGTGGTTCTCCGACGTCGTGCTGCTGCGCGGCGGTGACAAGATGCTGCTGGACGGCTCCCTGAACGGGTTGGCGTCGCTGGCGCAGCGGACGGCGGGATTGCTGGGCCGAGCGCAGACCGGCAGCCTGCACCTGTATGCGCTGCTGGTGATGGTCGGCCTCGTGGGCGCTTTGCTCTGGAGCTGGCGTCATGTCTGAGTTCACGATGGGACCGATGCTGCTGAATCTCGTGTTGTGGCTGCCCATCGTGGGCGTGGGGCTGTTGATGCTGCTGGCGCGCGCCAACGATGGGCTGGCGCGCACGATCACCGCGGCCGTAATGACGGTGCAGTTCGCGCTGACCGCGGTGCTGTATTTGCAGTTCGACGTCACGGCGGCGGGGCTGCAGTTCGCCACGCAGCTCCCGTGGATCGCCCAGTGGGGCGTGTCGTACCTGATCGGGCTCGACGGCTTCAACATCCTGCTCGTGGTGCTCACGGCGTTCCTGGGGCCGATCGTGGTGCTAGGCGCGTGGACGTCGATCAAGAAGGACGTGCCGCTCTTTCACGGGATGGTGCTGCTGCTGCAGTCCGCCATGATGGGCGCCTTCGTCGCGCAGGATCTCTTCCTGTTCTATCTGTTCTGGGAAGCGATGCTGATTCCGATGTTCCTGATCATCGGCATGTGGGGCGGCGCGCGGCGCGTGTACGCCACGCTCAAGTTCGTGCTCTATACCGCGTTCGGCAGCATTCTCATGCTGGCGGCCGTGCTCTATCTCGTCCACTCGATGGAGCAGAGCAGCGGGGTGATGTCGTTCGCGTTCGCCGATCTGTATCAGACGCAGCTGCCACTGTCGGTGCAGACGATCCTGCTGGGCGCGTTCGCGCTGTCGTTCGCGATCAAGGTGCCGATGGTGCCGCTGCACACGTGGCTCCCCGACGCACACGTGGAAGCGCCCACGGCCGGCTCGGTGATTCTGGCCGGCGTGCTGCTGAAGATGGGGACGTACGGATTCATGAAGCTCGGTTTCCCGCTCTTCCCTGACGCCGCGCGCGCCTTCACGCCGCTGCTGATGACGTTGGCCGTGATCAGCATCGTGTACGGGGCCTGTCTCGCGCTGGTGCAAACCGACATCAAGAAGATCATCGCGTATTCGTCGATCAGTCACCTCGGCTACGTGATGCTGGGTCTGCTCAGTCTCGAACTGGTGGGCATTCAGGGCGCGATCATTCAGATGGTGAGTCACGGTCTCGTAGCGGCCGGCCTGTTCCTGCTGGTGGGGATGATCTACGATCGCTGCCACACGCGCGACCTCGCGGCGTACGGCGGTCTGGCCCGTTTGCTCCCGGTGTACTCGGTGTTCTTCATGATCTTCACGCTGGCCTCGGTGGGGTTGCCCACCACCAGCGGCTTCACCGGTGAGTTCCTCGCGCTCATGGGTGCGTTCACGGCGGCGTGGCCGGCGCATCTCGACGGCAACAACCTGCCACTGGTGCTCGCCTCGGTCGCGGTCACGGGCGTGGTCCTAGGCGCGATGTACATGCTGCGCTTCGCGCTCACGTTCCTGTTCGGTGCCGTGAAGGCACCGCACCATGCGCCGGACCATCCGTTGCCCGATCTGTCGCTGCGTGAGAAGAGCATTCTTGGGCTTCTCACGATCGCCGTGTTCGCGCTCGGTCTCTTCCCGGACGGTGCCTTGCAGAAGACCGAACTGGCGGCCAAGTCGTATCAGTCGCTCGTGACCACGTCCCGTGTACCCGCCCTGCCGGCCGCCGCCACGGAGGTGACGCCGTGATCGCCCAGGATGCACTGATGGCGATGCTCCCCGAGCATCTGTTGCTGGGTGGCGTGGTGCTGCTGATCGTGCAGGCCATTCTGGGGACGAACGCCCGCTCCGCGTTGTGGGTGGCCCTCGGCACCGTGGTGGCCTCGTCGGCGGCGGCTTTCTGGCTGGCGAACGCCCAGTTCGCGGCGGCTCCGTTTGCCGGCGAGCTGTCGGTCACCCCAGCCGTCCTGCTGGCCAAGGGCGCCCTGCTCGCGCTCGCGGTGCCGGTGCTGCTGATGTCGCGCACCGACTTCAGCGACGGGGAGTTCTCCATCCTCCTGTTGTCGTCGCTGTACGGGCTCTGCCTGCTGCCGTCGTCGGACAGTTTCCTGGTGATGTTCCTGGGGCTCGAGTTGCTGGCGATGCCGGTGTACGCGCTCGTGCTGCTCGCCTTCCGGCGCCCGCAAAGCGCCGAAGCCTCGTTCAAGTATCTCGTGCTGAGCGGCGCGGCGTCGGCCACGTTCCTGATGGGGGTGTCGCTGCTGTACGGCGCCACCGGATCGATGAGCGTGGACACCTTTGGGCAGGCGATCGCCGCCGGCGATCTGCTCTCACGCAGCGCCGTGGCATTGATCCTGATGGCCCTGTTCCTGAAGGCGGCGGTCGTCCCGTTCCACGCGTGGGCCCCCGACACGTACGAGGGCGCCAGCATCCCGGTCACGGCGTACATGGCCACGCTCACCAAGGGCGCGGTGCTGCTGGCAGCAGTGCGGCTGTTCAGCGGCGTGAACGCATCGGGGCCGCTTGCTGACCTGCTGATGGTGCTGCCGTTGGTCTCGATCGTGTGGGGCAACCTCGCCGCCATGCGCCAGCAGAGCTTCCGCCGCATGATCGCCTATTCCTCGATCGCGCACGCGGGCTATCTGTTCTATGCCTTTCTGGGCGACGCCGCCGGCCGGCCGCAGGCGGTGCTATTCTACGTGGTGGTCTACTCGGTGGTGAATCTGCTGGCCTTCGCGGCCATGCCGGAGAATACCGACGATCAGCAGCGTGATTCACTCGACGCGCTCAAGGGGCTCTACCACCGCCAACCGTTCGCGGCGGTGCTGATTGCCGTCGCCATGCTGTCGCTGGCCGGACTGCCGCCATTCCCGGGCTTCGCCGCCAAGTTCCTGATCTTCAAGAGCGTCGTGGCCGCCGGGTACACCACCTACGCCGTCCTCGGCCTCGTGGGCAGCTACCTCGGCATCTACTTCTACCTGCGCGTGATCCAGCTGCTGTTCATGACCGCGGGAGAAGCGGCACCGACCGAACACCGCGCCGGTGGCATGGCGCGTACCGCGGGGGTGCTGTGCCTGGTGGGCACGCTCGCACTGGCCGTCCTGCCGGGGTGGGTGCTGGATCGGATGTAGGCGGTGGCAGTGGTGCGGTATCGAGAGGCCAGCGCGGGGTGTGCGCTGGCCTTTTTCGTTGTGATCCGTCGGCCGTTCAAACGGCCAGAACACGGATCAGATCGATGGACGGAATCAACACGGCAAAGCAAAAGGTCAGCGCACCATCGCGCTGACCTTGCTCATGGCGTATCACACCAGCCGTAGATCAGCCGCCGGTGCCGAACTGGCGCGTGAACTTCACGAATACCGACCGCTGCTGCGGGGCGCCGAGGTCGAAGAAGTTGTTGGCGCCGCGACCGTCATTGAACACCACGAACAGTCCCGTGCCCGCCGTGTTCAACCAGCCGAAGCGGAGGTTGGCCGAGAAGATGTTCTGCTGGTTGTTGTACTGCGTGAGCGTCTGCACGAACACGCGGGGCGAGAAGAAGTAGTTCAGGCGCACCGCCTGCAGCGAGCGGATGAAATTGCCCTGCGGCAGGCGCACGTCGTTGTAATCGGCCGTAAAAGAGCCCGAGAACGTGGCGCCGCGCCGGACGGTGATCGTGCCGCTACCGCCGCTGCGGCGTCCCGTCCAGAACTGTCCCACGTCGAAGCGGCCCGTGGCCGTGATGTTTTCGCTCGGGTCGGTGACGTAGTCCCAGCCGAAGGTCCCCCAGTCGTACTGGCCGGCGGGCAGCACCACGCCCGGCGCGATCGTGAACGGCGCCTGCAGCCCTTCGTGCGAGATGTTGTACTCGGGACCGAACTTGGTGCTGTTGGCGAGCTCGATCTCGGTCATGTCGATATGCAGGTAGCCCGACTGATAGAAATTATCGGTCAGTCCGTACGCACTGCGGTAGCTCACGTGCGGGTTCCACTGCCGGAACCACGCCCACTCCGGCTTGCGCACCAAGCGCATCAGCGAGATGTCGTAGGCGCGATAGCCGCCCGGCCGGCTCATGAAGCCCACCTCCGGATTGAAATCGCCGCCGATCTGCGCGATGCGCGCGTTGTGGTTCCAGACGTTGGTCTGATACGCCACGCGGCCGCTGAACGCGTTGGCATCACCGTCGAGGTCGCGCGTCGTGGTGCGCGCTGCCCACCAGTCGGAGGTCCAGCGCTGGCCGAGTCCCAGCCGGCCATCGACCGCGAACGTGCGGTTCACGTCGCTGCCGTCGTCGGTGGCCATGCGCTGCACGACCATGGCGCCCACGCGTGAGCGTGCCGACAGTTCGCGGGTGGCGCGTCCCACGGTGAACGACTGCCCCGCGTTCTGTGCGTCGGGGGCATCGGTGACCATCTGCAACAGCCCCACCGTGGTGCTGCCCACCCGTCCTGACAAACGGCCGCCGCCCAGAATGGACTGGGGTGTCCCGTCGTCGGAAATGCCGATGCGGCGCGTAAAGAACAGGTCGACGGCCTGCGGTGTGCCGGCCGAGAACACACCGGCGTTCTCGAGGAAGAACGGCCGCTTTTCCGGGAAGAAGATCGGGAAACGCGTGAGATTCACGCGCTGGTCGTCCACCTCCACCTGTGCGAAGTCGGTGTTGACCGTGAGGTCGAGCGTCAGCGCCGGCGTGACGCCGTATTTGATTTCGCCGCCGAACTCCAGAGGGCGCGACGTGGGCAGCTTCGCGCCGCCGCTCCAGCGCTCCTGCGACGCGCCCAGCACGTACGGCGTGACCGTGCGGATCCGGCGCACCGGCAGCGTGAGGTTGGCCAGATTCCCGGCCACCGAGAGGCGATACAGGTTGAACTGGCGCGGAATGAAGGCCCAGTACAGCTCTTCATTTTTGCGGCGGATGTTGCGCGACACGTTCATGCCCCACGTCTGCTCGGCGGCACCCGACTGATAGCGCAGCGTCGAGAACGGGATGCGGAACTCCGCCATCCACCCCAGCGAATCGATCGTGGTCACCACCGTCCAGCTGGCGTCCCAGTTCACGTTGAAGCCGCCCAGTCCGCCGGCCTGTGTGCGGTTCTGCCCCGCCACCTGCGCACCGCCCCCTTCGCCTTCGCGGATCACCTGTCCGTCGTACTCCACGCCGGCCGGGGTGGTCGCGAACACGAAGCCGTTCTGATTGTCGTGGTACGTGTCGAAGATGAACGCGATGTGATCGCTGTTGGCGAGCTGCACGTCGCGGATCTTCTCACCCGGCACGATCAGCTGCGGCTCGCGGTCGTACATCCGGGCGCCGATGTAGAGATTGACGCCGTCGGTGGCCAAGCGCACTTCGGTGCGCTCCGAGGCCGGCACGCCCTCGTTCAGCTCCCGCTGCACGAAATCGCGGATCGGCGTCCCCTGCGTCCACATGGCCTCGTCGAGCTTGCCATCGATGGTCGGCGGCGTCGTCACGCGCAGGGTGCTGAACGTGGGCCGCGGCCGCGCCCGCGCCGCGCGTGCGAACGAATCCGCCACGGCGGCATCGAGGCGCACGGGCGCCGTGGCCGGTGGGGTGACCTGGGCATGCGCCGCGGGGGCGGTCGCGGCGAGGGCGACGGCCGTGACAACCACCAACGCCGAGACGGACGGAGCAACGGACGTGCCGGACATGCGGCGCCGCAACGCGGAGAGGAAAAGCAAAGGAAGAGGAGCTGCAGGTGGAAAGGGGGGTGCGGACAATCTAGAACGCTGGACAACCGCGAGCGATGAGTGCCTTTTTCGGCATGTCCATCGACCCTGCTCGCCGCCATTTTCTTACGTTCCTGGCCGGTAGTCCGCTGCTGGCCGCCGCCGGACTGGACGGATCCGTGTTCACCCGGTTGCTGGACGCCAGTGACGGGCCGCGCACGCGCCTCGACGTCGCCGCCCTCCAGCTGGCGCAAGACATCCGCTCCGCCGGCGAGGCGCTGGACGTCTTCGACTTCGAGCCGGTCGCGAAGCAGAACATCCCCGTGGCGCACTGGGGCTATCTGGCCACCGGCACCGACGACGACGCCACGATTCAGGCCAACCGACAGGGCTTCGACCGCTGGGCGATGCGCCCGCGCCGCTTGGTCGACGTGAGCCGGCTGGATACCAGCGTCACCTGGTTCGGCACGCGCTATCCCACGCCGATCATCGTCAACCCCCTCGGCAGCCAGAAGGCCTTTCACCCGCTCGGTGAGATCGCCACGGCCCGGGCGGCGAAGGCCAAGGATCACCTCATGGTGCTCTCCACGGTGGCCACCACGTCCATCGAAGATGTCATCGAGGCGCGCGGCGGACCGGTGTGGTTCCAGCTGTACCACCAGTCGGACTGGGCGGTGACCAAGCAGATGGTGAAGCGCGTGGAGAGAGCAGGCGCGCCCGCGATCGCGTTCACCGTCGACCTGCTGGGTGGCAGCAACCGCGAAACCATGACCCGCGAAGCGCGGAAGGACACGCGCACCTGCACCAAGTGTCATCTGGGCGGCGCGCCACTGCCGGGGGTGAGCGGACGCGTGGACGATCGCGACAACCGGCGCAAGCCGAATCTGGTGGGCTACGAGAAAGCCACACCGATCCCGGAAGTGGGCACGCCCACCTGGGAATTCATCGACCGCCTCAAGCAGTCCACCAGCATGAAGGTGCTGATCAAGGGCATCGTGACGGCCGAAGACGCCGATCTCGCCGTCAAGCACGGCGTGGACGGCCTGTTCGTGTCCAACCACGGCGGTCGCGCGGAGAACTCGCGTCGTGCGACCATCACCTCACTGCCGGAGGTCTTGCTCGGCACCGAACGGCGCATTCCGGTGATCTGCGACGGCGGTTTCCGTCGCGGCACGGACGTGTTCAAGGCGATGGCACTCGGCGCCACCTCTATCGGCATCGGCCGCCCGTACGTCTGGGGACTGGGCGCGTTCGGCCAGGAAGGCGTGGAGGCCGTGCTCGGCATCCTGCGCAAGGAATTCGAAGTCGCGATGAAGCAGAGCGGCACCACATCGCTCGCCGCGATCACCGCCAAGCATATCACGCCCGCCTGAGGCGCGTGGGTGGACTACACGATGGCGTAGTTCATCATCATGCCCATGTCCTCGTGCACCATGTTGTGGCAGTGCATGAGGAAGCGGCCGCGATAGCGGTCGAAGGTGGCGGCCACGGACACGCGCTCGCCGGGATACACGAGCACCGTATCCTTGAGACCGCGTTCCCATGGCATGACGCGGGCGCGCCCCCCGACGCGCTCGATCACCTGGAACTGCACCTCGTGCATATGCACCGGATGCGGGAACGGACTGTCGTTCACGAACGTCCACACCTCGGTGTCGCCGAAGCGCACGGTTTCATCGATGCGCTCCATGTCAAACGCACGGCCGTTGATGTCGTGCTGCATCATCGCACTGTTGAAGTGGAACATGCGCGTGCGCGTAGCCCGCTCTGGATCAGGCAATACCAGCGTCGGCAGCGGGCGCGGTGACCAGCCACGCGGCGTCACAGCGCGATCGATGGTGAATTCCACCAGATCCATCGCGCCCCCCTGCGGCACGCCGCCTGCGCCCATACCGCCCGCGCCCATACCGCCCGCGCCGCGCCCCATGCCACGTCCCATACCGCCCATACCCATCCCCATGCCGCCCATGCGGGCCGGCGAGGCGAACGGCGCCGACACCAGCGTGACGCGCGACCCCACGGGCAGGTGCGCAAAGTCGACGAGCAGATCCGCGCGTTCCCCGGTGCCGAGATCCACCGACGTCACGGTCTCGGCGGCGGGGAGCAGACCGCCATCGTTGCCGATCAGTGTCATCACATGCCCGTTCGACAGCGCCAGACGGAGCACGCGCGACGTCGTGGCATTCACCACCCGCAGACGGTACGTGGTGGTCTCCACCGGCATCGTCGGCAGGCGGATGCCGTTGGCAAAGGCGGCATCGCCGAAAAAGCCTTCCATCTGCTCGTGCATCGCCGGTTCGTAGGCGAAGGTGCCATCGGCCGCGAGGCGACGGTCCTGAATGAGCAACGGCACCTCATGCGCGCCGTCGGGGAGCCCCAGCGCCTCCTCGGCCGCGTCGTTCACCAGCAGCAGCCCGGTCATGCCGCGATAGGCCTGCACACCGGTACGGTGATGCGGATGCGCGTGATACCAGTAGGTGCCCGCCCGATCGATCACCGGAAAGGTGTAGCGGTACGTGCTCCCCGGCGCGATGGCGAGCCGGGGATGTCCGTCAGCCGCCTCAGGCACCCGCAGCCCGTGCCAGTGCAGAATCGTGGGCTCGGCCAGCGCGTTCTCGAGGGTGATCGTGGCCGTGTCACCGGTACGCGCGCGGATGGTTGGTCCCACCGGACCGTCACCGGGGCTCCACACCTCCACCGGGACGCCCGGCGCGATCTCCACCCGCCGCGCGGCCGCACGGAGCGTGAGATTGGCGGCGGAGACCTCGGGCGGCGGGCGCAACAGCGCCCGATCGAGATGGGGATGCCGCCGCGGCCGCTTGGCGTGATACGCGGCCATCGCGGCTTCGAGCGCGGGCCCCCGGTGCGCCACCGCGGCGAGCCCGGCCGCGCTCCCGAGCGCAAGAAAATGTCGACGGTCCATATCGCGAAGCATACGACACCGCGCAGGACGCGGTCATCCGGAGATCGCCACCGATGTCACGGGGATTCCCTGACGGCACGGCGCGTCGCGGCCGACTAGCCTCTTTGCACTCGAGACGCTCAATGGAGGGCGGAATGCATTGGAACACCATGTGTCGTACCGTGGCCATCGCCGCGCTGTGCGCCCTGCCGCACGCGCTGCCGGCGCAGTTGGCCGAGGTGAGTCCCGGCGCACGGGTGCGCTTCCGGGCGCCGTCGGTGGTGTCCAGCCGTACCACAGGCACGATTCTGGAGCGTGCCGGCGACAGCGTGCGCGTGGCGCCCGAGCGCGGCAGTCCGTTCACCATGCCCATCAGCGCCATCACCACGCTCGACATGTCGCGGGGGAAGAGCCGCGCGGAAGGGGCCAAGGTGGGGGCTCTCTGGAGCGCTGGGTTCTACACGCTCTTCGCGATCGCGCTCACTGACCGCTGCGTGGAGGGCACGGGCTGCCAACGCACCAGAAACGCGACGGCCGGCGACGTCGCACTCTACGCCGTGGCGGGCACGATTCCCGGCGCGATCATCGGCGCGGTGATCCGCCGGGAGAAATGGGAGCGGGTGTCGCTTGGAACGCGCTGAAGGCGGCGTACTGATCGGTGGCCACGAAGTCCACACCCGACGCGATGGCCGCGCGCCAGCGCAACGCAGCGGCCTCGCGTGATCCGAAATTGTACGACGCCGTAAAGCCATGGTCGTCGTCGGCGGCGAACCCGTCGAGCGTGTAGAAGCGAATCCAGAATCCGCGCGCGTGCGCGCGTTGGACGAAGGCCGTCAGGCGCGCCGCATCGGCACCCGTCCACGCGCCCGCCTGTTGCTGCCCGCCGGCTTCGATCACGGACCAGGGAAAATTCACCCAGCGTGCATAATTATCGACGGCGCGATCGATGTGCTGCGCGGGGGTCATCCGCATGGCGCGCCGCGCGCGCTGCGCCTTCGTGTCGCCCGGCACCGGTACGGGACGCATGGCCCCGAATACGCGCAGCGAGGCCCCCACGGGCACGTCATCGTGGAAACGGCGGCGCTGCGCCGTGTCGGAGCCGGTCAGCACCAACATCGGTCCCACGCGGAACGGGGCGGGATCGGCCGGTGTCGCGGTGCGCGGCGCGGTGGTGAGCCACGCGTCGTAGCGGCTCAGCAGATCCCACACGTAGTCCAGATGCGCCGGGGTGTTGTCCTTGAAGTCGAGATTGAGCGTGATAAGCGGCCACGTCTCGCGCCGGTTCTCGGCGAGTGCGCGCTCCATCACGGGACGGATCGTCGCAAAGAAATGCGCGTCCAGCGCGGGAGCCCCATCCAGCGCATCATCGTCGTGCGCCACCACGGACACCGGCCCCGCCGCACCAGCGGTCTGCCAGTGTAGATCCTGTTCGATCGCGAGGGGCAGTCCGGTG
>JARIEV010000212.1 GCA_031127225.1 Gemmatimonadota bacterium
GTTCACCGTCATGAACTACCTGCTGCCCAAGCAGGGTGTGCTGTCCATGCACTGCTCCGCCAACATCGGCCCCGAGGGCGACACGGCGCTGTTCTTCGGCCTCTCCGGCACCGGCAAGACCACGCTCTCGGCCGATCCGTCGCGTGGACTCATCGGCGACGACGAACACGGCTGGTCTTCCGAAGGCACCTTCAACTTCGAAGGTGGCTGCTACGCGAAGGTGATCAACCTGTCGGCCGAGAACGAGCCCGACATCTATCAGACCACGCAGATGTTCGGCACGATTCTCGAGAACGTCGTGCTCCACGAGCCCGCGCGGCTGGTGGATTTCTCGAACCAGTCGGTCACCGAGAACACGCGCGCGTCGTACCCGCTGCACTACATCAAGAACCATGTGCCGAGCGGCCGCGGCGGACACCCCAAGAACGTGGTGTTCCTCACGGCCGACGCGTTCGGTGTGTTGCCGCCGATCGCCAAGCTCACGCCGGAACAGGCGATGTATTACTTCCTGTCGGGCTACACGGCCAAGGTGGCCGGTACCGAGCGCGGCGTCACCGAACCGCAGGCCACCTTCTCGGCCTGCTTCGGGGCGGTGTTCCTGGTGTGGCATCCCACGAAGTACGCCGAGATGCTGGGCGAACTGCTGCGCACCCACGGTTCGCAGGTGTGGCTGGTCAACACGGGTTGGAGCGGCGGGGCGTACGGCACGGGCAGCCGCATGAAGCTGAGCTACACGCGCGCCATGGTGCGGGCGGCGCTGGATGGTTCGCTGGCCAACGCCACGTTCGGCACGGATCCCATTTTCGGCCTGCACATCCCGCACGCCCTCGACGGCGTCCCCAACGAGGTGCTGGACCCACGCCGCACGTGGGCGGATGGTGCCGCGTACGACACGCAGGCGAGCAAGCTGGCTGGCATGTTCCGCGAGAACATCACCAAGTTCGGCGCGGCGGTGTCGCCGGCCATTCTGGGCGCGGGTCCAAAGGGCTGAGCCTCGCTGGTTGCTGGCCGAAGACTGCTGACAAATGAACCGCCCCGAGGCACTTGGCTCCGGGGCGGTTTGCGTTTCACAAACAGTTTTGCCGCGAATCCGCGCGGATGACCACGGATGAACAGCATTTCTCGTAAAGCGTGCGGAGCGTTCGCAACCTGTCGTCGCTACACCAAAGTCATCCGCGATCATTCGTGCCAATCCGCGGTAAGGCTTTTGCTGTTCGTGAAAGCGCGCCTGCCGTCGTTTAATGCCCGAAAGACCGAACCGCCCCGAAGCGTGCTGCTCCGAGGCGGTTCGTTTTCATCGGCGAGCGACCTCACTCCTTCCGCATCACCTTTTCCACGAGGATCTGTCGACCATTGCGCGCACCGAGGAAGATCGCGCCGTTGGGACCGAATCCAAGCAGCTGTCGACCGGCGGGCAGCTTCACGCGCTCGATCATCTTGCCCGCCGGGCTGATAATGTCGTACACCAGCGGCGGCTGGTTCATCATGGCCGCCATCATCCCCATGGCGGCAGCCGGCATGGCGCCACGCGTGGTGTCACCGGGCGCGCGACCGGTACCGCGCGCCGCACCGCCCGCCGCACCGCCCGCCGCGGCGCCACCGGCTGCCGGTGCACCACCGGCGCCCGGGGGACCGCCACGGCCGCCTCCCATTCCGCCCATGAACTGCGCCGCGAGCTGCGCCGACAGGTTGGAGGTGGCGGGGAGCACCCAGAGGGTGCCGTCGTAGTCCGCGAGCGACGTCCCCGCGCGGAGCGGCGGATAGTAGTCGGGGAGCCGTTCGGCGGCGACCGGCTCGAACGACATGCGGAACCCGCCACCGCCACCGCCGGCGCGCTCAGTCGCCGCCTTCGCGAGATTGGCCAGCGAGTCTACCAGCTTGGTCTTATCCTCGTCGCTGATGCGCTTCCAGTCGAACGGCAGCTTGTCCGACGCCACGTGCGAGCCGTCGGGCCGGTAATAATCCACGTGGTAATCGAGCACCCGCATCACGGCGACCGTCCCGTCGTTCAGCAGTGCCCAGTCATCGGCCTGCGGCAGCGGGTTGATCTTGATGGACAGCTTCATGGCGCCGTCTTCGCCGCGCGTCATCTGCGTTTCGTTCTTCGGCACCTTCACGTACGCGACGGTGTCGGCCTTGCGGGTGTCGAAGTCGACGCGCACGATGGGCACGGAATCCGGCTGACTTGCCGGATTGAAACCGCGACCGCCCGGCCCACCGAACGGCTGACCACCGCCCTGTCCGCCAGCGCGGAACGCCGCATCGTCGCCGGCCGCGGGACGCGCAGGCTGCGCCCCGCCACGACCCTGCTGCTGGGTGTTGCCGCCCTGCCCTCCGGGCTGACCGCCTCGACCTCCACCGCCGCCACGATCGTTGCCGCTGCCGAACATCATGGCCGCCGCGCCGCCGCCGGGACCACCGCCGGCGTTGCCCTGCCGGTAATACAAGCGACCCGCCTGATCGAAGGCGTGCGAGCCGAGGTTCATGTTGGAGAGCGTGTTCACATCGTTTGTGCGCGGCGATGCCATCACCCGCACCGTCTTGCCGTTCTTGTCGAGCACGACCATCGAGAGCGTGGCCGGATCGACCACGATGGACGAATCGCCGAGGTACGGCAGCAAGCCGATCGGACGCTGACCGTACGGCATCAGGGCGCCCGGCGCGGTGTCGGCCACGACCACCACGTTCTGCAACGTGGCGTCGAAGCGCAGCAGCTGCCTGCGCTGCACGTCGTTGATGAAGATCGAGCCATCAGGGAGCGCGCGGAGCATATTCGCGCCGCCAATCGGACGCGTGGCCTTGGCCAGCGGCGCCGTGACGTCACGAACGGGCACCGTGGCGGTGGACGGCGTCTCCGGCGAAACCTGCGCCGACGCGGTCGATGCGGTGGCGGCAAGGATCGACACACCAACCATCGCCCACGCCGCCGACTTTGTGCGCGACATGTTCATGCTGATGCTCATGCGAGTACCACTCTGGAGTGGAGAGAAATTGCGGTTCGTCAGGTCGGTCATGATCAGTTACCTCCTCGGCCGCCGCCACCACCGCCACGACCCATGCCGCCACCGAACTGATTTCCACCCGCCGTACCCGACCGCAATCCCTGCAGCGTGCGCTTGTCGAGGAAGCTCACCAGCGAGGCGGGGAGAATCCGGATCTGCGCCGGCGTCAACAGGCTCTTGATGCCCGGGGCGAACTTGATGAGCATGTCGACCGTCTGTTCACGGGCGTCCCGGTAGCGGCCGTACGCGTCATCATGATTGTACTTATCGGGCAGCTCAGAGAGGAACTTGGTGACCGGATTCCAGATGCTGTCGGACCGGAGCACGAAGTAGCGGTTGAGCGTGGCAAGACTGTCCGCCTGCTTACGCGTGAGCTTGAGCGTATCCGACTGCTGGAGCAGCTGCTGCATCGGGTTGATGATGCCGGAGGTCGCGGTACCACGGAGCTGCTGCAACGACGGCTTGTTGCCGGCGCGCGAGCGGCCACGATCGAGCTGCTGCAACAGCTGCTGCTGTTCGCGTGTCGGGCCGACGTCGATGCTCATCGTCATGGTGATCGACACCGGGGTGGAGCGGAGCGTCGTCTGCGCCGGACGCGTGGAGCCGAAGCGCTCGTTCACTTCATACTTGAACGTATTCGAGGCCGCATCGAAGCCGCGCACGAAGAGCAACTGGCCGCTCGGGCTCGGATTGGCGCCCCACCCTTTCAGACCGGATTCGCCGTTGATCAGGCGATCGAGCCCATTGAGCGGATTGGCGATTTGCAGATTCAGGTTCGCGCGCTGCGGCAATCCGATCTTGAGCGAGTTGAACGAGATGTTCAGGTTGCCCTGCATCGTCCACGGGCTCGTGCACGAGTTGCGGGACGCGAACTGGCCGAGCTGTCCGCGCAGACAGGATACCGCTTCACGCGTGCCGGTCGCGAGCAGGTTCTCGAGACCGGCCTTGAGCGCCGGATCAGTGACCGTGGCCGGATCGTAGATGAACGCGCGGTCGTTGCCGTAGCTGTCGCCGTTGACGTCCTGGTTGATCGTGGGCGTGTAGTTGATGCCCGAGCGGAAGTTGCCGTTCCACGAGATGCGCACCGCATCCCAGGCGTTATAGCTGAACGAATACTGGATCTGATGCCGCGAGAAAAACGCGCTCTTCGACCATTCCGTACCGGTCGGTGAGCCGACGGTGCTATTAAAGCCAAGGTACTGTTCACGCACGTCGGCGAGCACGTACGCCAAGCTCCAGTTGTAGTGCGAGTTGAACACCGCCGGGCGCAAGCTCATGTTGATCTGCTTGCTTTCCGACTCGAGCGTGGACGTCTGTCCCGTCACGCGCCCGAACGCGTCGGCAACGCGTGACTGACGCCACGCCACCTGACCAGTGGTCGGTACGATCGCGGCGGGGGTGACAAAGACGGGTCGGCCGAGCTCGTTGGCCAGCGTGAATCGCTCAATGCCCGGGAAGTTGAGATCCACACCGCCCTGCTGGCGCTGATTGCGCGAGAAGGTACCGTCGACCGAGAACATGAAACGATTCTTGAGGACGGCGCCGGCCCACTGCAGGTTGCCGCGAATGGAGCGCTGCGCGAGGTAGTCGGGGACGAACAGCGTGACGTTCGGCGAGCTGTTGGCGAAGACCGTACCGCTGGTGCCGTCGGCGCAGGCACGTGGGATGTTCGCTTCGTCCACCGAATACGCCGACCAATTCGGTCGCGGCGTCGCCGACCCGAAACAGGTGAGCTGCTGCAGCGCCGAGGGAAGACCCGTGTTGTCGATGGCGTTCGAGATGAGCTGGACGCCGGGAGTGTTCTGAAAGACGCCGACACCACCGCGGATGACGGCGCGAGGCGCGCGGATCATGCCCGGCAGGAGCGCCATTTGATCGGCCTGTCCGACCGTCCACGAGAATCCGACGCGCGGGCTCACATAGAGGCGATTCGGCGTCTCGGCGTTGTCCAGGCCGAACGCGGACAGCACGGCGGGATTCGTCTGCGGTCCCTTCGAGAAATGATTGCCGTCGACGCGGACGCCGTACTGTACTTGGAGATCGTT
>JARIEV010000213.1 GCA_031127225.1 Gemmatimonadota bacterium
AACGATCTCGACGCCCTGATCGGCGAAGCCTACGATCTGTCGGCGCTCGCCACCGAGAAGTGCCCCGACTGCGGCGGCAGGCTCGTCGCCAAGGGCGGCTTTTTCGGTCCCTTCGTGGCCTGTGAGCATCACCCGAAGGCGTGCAAGTACACGCGCCCGATCAAGGGTGAGAAGAAGCCGGCCGAGCTCACGAAGTACATGTGCCAGGAGTGTGGCGAGCCGATGGTGGTGCGCCACGGTCGCTCGGGCGATTTCCTGGGGTGCTCCAAGTTCCCCAAGTGTCGCGGCACGCGCTCGATGCCCACTGGGGTGCAGTGCCCCAAGGACGGCGGCGAGATCGCGGAGCGTCGCAGCAAGAAGCGGGGCAAGGCGTTCTACGGCTGCGAGAACTACCCGAACTGCGATTTCGTGGTCTGGGACAAGCCGGTGGCGGACACGTGCCCGGAGTGCGGGTACGTCGGGGCCGAGGCCAAGAGCAACAAGACCCGCGGCGCGTTCCGGAAGTGCCTCAAGTGCGCGAACGAGTGGGATGTGCCGAGCCCGGACGAAGCCGAGTTGGTGGCCGAAGTGGCCTGACCGGCGCGCGTTCGGATGGATCGTGGAACGGTCGCACGGGCTTTGGGCCTGGTGCGGCCGTTTTGCTACGGGCTGTGGCGACGCGCACCACTGTCCCCCGTGTAGCTCGTTCGGCACGGGGACGCCCCGATGCCGCACGAGCGTCGACGCCGACCGAAGCCCAAAGCAGCCACGAGACCAGCAACAGCGCGCCCCGTTAGACTTCACGCATGGCATCCAACGAAGTGCATGTGATCGGCGGCGGGCTCGCCGGAAGCGAAGCCGCCTGGCAGCTCGCCGAGCGTGGGCATTCTGTCGTGGTGCATGAAATGCGCCCCGTCCGCGGCACCGCCGCGCATCGGACCGAGAAGCTCGGTGAGCTCGTGTGCTCGAACACGTTCAAGAGCACCGAAACCAGCAACGCGCACGGCCTGCTTAAAGCCGAGATGCGGCAACTCGGCTCGCTCATCCTCGACTGCGCCGACCAGTCGCGCGTCCCGGGCGGGTCGGCGCTTACGGTCGATCGCGAGATCTTCTCGCAGCATGTGCACGATCGCATTCATGCGCATCCGCGCATCCGCGTGTCGCGCGAGGAAATCACGTCGCTCCCCGACGTCGGCATCATCGCGACCGGCCCGCTGACCTCCGACGCGCTGGCCGAGGCGATCCGCGCCCGACTCGGGGTCGAGTCGCTGGCTTTCTACGACGCGATTGCCCCCGTGGTGTCGCTCGAGTCGATTGACCAGAACATCGCCTTCCGCGCCTCGCGCTGGGGCAAGGAAACGATGGACGGCGCCGGCGATGAAGGCGCGTATCTCAACTGCGCGTTCACGCGCGACGAATACGAAGCCTTCATCGACGCGCTTACCACCGCCGACCAGTTCACCGCGCACGAGTTCGACGCGGTGCCCTACTTCGAAGGGTGCATGCCCATTGAAGAAATGGCGCGGCGCGGACGCGAGTCGCTGCGCTTCGGTCCCATGAAGCCCATCGGGCTCCAGGATCCGCGTTCCACCACGCGTCCGCACGCCGTGGTCCAGTTGCGCATGGAAGATCGGGGCGGCCGCATGTGGAACCTCGTCGGGTTCCAGACTCGGCTGCGCATCCCGGAGCAGGCGCGCGTGTTTCGCATGATCCCGGGGTTGGCCGAGGCGGAGTTCCTCCGCTTCGGATCCATTCATCGCAATTCCTACGTGAACGCCCCGGCGGCGCTCTCGCCGCATCTCGCGCTGCGCGATGCGTCTATGCTCATGTTCGCCGGGCAGATCACCGGCGTCGAGGGGTACACCGAAAGCAGCGCCACCGGACTGCTCGCCGGCATCAACCTGGCGCGCCAGATGGCCGGCGACGCGCCTGTCGTGCCGCCCCCCAGCACGATGATGGGCGCGCTCTATCGCTACATGCGCGAGGCTGACCCGAAGCACTTTCAGCCGATGAACGCCAACTTCGGATTGCTCGATGATCTGGAAGGCGTTGCGCCGAAGGTGCTCAAGGACAAGGCGAAGAAGCGCGAGCTGTTCGCCGAGCGCGCGCTGGCCGCGATGACGGCCTGGCGGGATGAGGCTGGTATCGTGCCGGCCGATCTTCACGGGTGATCACACGGTGAGCGACGGCATCGACCCGCCGGCGCCGGCGCTCTCCGACGCGCCGCTCCCTGCCGAGATCGACGAGTTCCTCGTCCATCTCGAGAAGGAGCGCGATCTCTCACCCAACACCGTCCTCGCCTACCGTCGCGATCTGCGGGACTTCTCCACGTGGCTGGCCACCACGCGCGGGGCCGACGGCTGGCAGTGGGACGCGCTCGGGCGCACCGACATCCGCGGGTTTCTGGCGCACTGCACGCGACGCGGACTCGCCAAGCGCTCCATCGCCCGGCAACTCTCGGCCGTGCGCAGCTTCTTCCGCTGGATGCATCGCGACGAACGCATTGAGGCCAACCCCGCGCGTGCGGTCGCCTCACCGCGGCTCGCGCGGACCCTGCCGGCCTACCTCGACAAGTCGCAGGCGGCACTCCTGCTCGAGCATGCCGCCACGCGCGCGCAGAGCCTCGAATTCACCGACGTGCGCAACCTCGCCATGCTCGAGCTGTTCTACTCCAGCGGGCTGCGTCTCTCCGAACTCCGCGGCATCGACCTCGGCGATCTCGACCTGGTGGTGCAGCAGGTGAAAGTGCGCGGCAAGGGGCGCAAGGAACGCATCGTCCCGCTGGGTGACCACGCGCAGCGCGCGTTGCGCAATTATCTCGTGAAGCGCGACGTCCTGCTCACGAAGGTGAAGGACAGCAACAAGAAGCCCGCTCGCGGGGCGGTCTTCCTGAGCGAGCGCGGCGCGCGCCTGAGCCCGCGCGGCATTCAGCACGCCGTCGTGACGCTGCTGTCAGCAGTAGACGAAGGGGCCGGGCTCAGCACGCACTCGCTGCGGCACTCCTTCGCCACGCACATGGTCGACGGCGGCGCGGATCTGCGCGCGGTGCAGGAACTGCTCGGGCACGCGAGCATCAGCACGACGCAGATCTACACGCACACCAGTGTCGAGCGTCTCAAAAAGGTCTACAGGCAGGCGCACCCGCGCGCCTGAGTCGTTTTGTGTGTTTGGCGGTGTGCTTTTGGCTTTGGCCGTGGTGCGTGCGATGGCTGGCTTGGGGGCGCACGCCGCATCGGCCCGTGGGGCTCCCCGTCGGCTTTTCTGCGGGGTGCACCGCGGGAGCGCCTCGACAGCCCGTGCGGCCCTCGCAGAGAGCCGCCGTGGAGCCCCACGGGCCGAGCGGTTACACTCGCACCGCCCGCCGGCAATCACACCCGTGTGGTTCGCCGTAAGACTCGCCCCCATCGAGGCTCCGGCGCGCGGGTACGGGGAAAGGGAAATCGCGCGGAACTACGCGCCGCCGAAAAGCCCGACAGCAATCACGGCGACGCGGCCCGCGCGACACGCACTCCCCGAGGGCACGCCACCCTCGAGTCTCGAGCCGTGTGCTCCCCCGGCCCCTAGGTAGGTCGGCGGTGCATCTCCCTGCAGCCGCCTCTGCGGGCGGCCGCTCCTCAGCCGCGTGGCGAACCCACGGGTCCCGCCCGCAGCAAGCGGCGAAAGGGAGGTGCATCGACGACCACCACCCCTCCGCAAGCACACCACCAACTCACAACTCAAACAGGCGTGCCACCAGCAAGCACCGTAACAGCGCGGGCCGCGTCGAGATTGCCGCCGCACAGGATGATGCCCACCGTGCGCCCGGCAAGCTGCGGCGCCAACGCATGTAGCCCCGCCAGTCCGGTCGCCCCGGCACCCTCGGCGAGATTGTGCGTGATCCGCCACAGATCTCGGACACCCTGCGCAATCGCCGCTTCCTCCACCAGCACGAACCCGGCCAGGCCGTGGCGGAGTGCCGCGAAGGTCAGGTCGTACGTCGCGCCGGTCGCGATCCCTTCGGCGAACGTCTGCACCGACGCCCCCGCGCGCGGGGCGCCGTCGTGCCACGCATCGTGCTGCGCCGACGCGCCCACGCTCTGCACCGCGTACACCTCGAGCCCCGGCTTGAGGGCATCGCGAACCACCGCCGCGCCGACGGCCTGTGAACCGCCGCCCAGGGCGATGATCAAGGCATCCACGTCCCGCGCCTGCTCCAGCACCTCTGCCGTCATCGTGGCCGCACCGGCGATCACCTCGCGGTGATTCGTCGAATGCACCAACGTCTTGCCGTCACGATCAGCCAGTGCGCGACAGGCGGCGATCGTCTCGTCGTATCGGTCACCCACCTCGAGCACGGTGGCACCCAGTCCGCGGATCGCTGCGCTCTTCTCCGGGTTGTTGCCGCGCGGGACGCAGATGGTCACCGATACGCCGCGTTGCGCTCCCGACCACGCCAGCCCCAGCCCGTGGTTCCCCGTACTGGCGGCGATCACCCCGCGGGCCGCCTCGGCGTCACTGAGCGCCGTGATCGACGCGGTGCCGTTACGCACCTTGAAGCTGCCCGTGGGCAGATGGTTCTCGTGTTTGACCAGCACGCGGATCCCGTGCCCGACCAAGGCATCCAGCGGCGGGTAGTGCCGCAGGGGGGACGGATCGAGAAACGGTTGGAGTCGCGTGCGCGCGGCCAGTACGTCATGGTAGGTGATCGGATACATTCTTCTAATATGCCTCTTCCTATCATTCGGGCTACCACGATTCTGGCCGTCCGCCGCGACGGACGCGTGGCCATTGGCGGCGACGGACAGGTGTCCGTGGGCGACACGATCGCCAAGTCGCAGGCCGTCAAGGTCCGCCCCCTCAAGGGCGGGCGCGTCATCGCCGGCTTTGCCGGCTCCGTCGGCGACGCCATCACCCTCTTCGAGAAGTTCGAGGAGAAGCTCGACCGGTATCCGGGCAACCTCCCCAAGGCCGCGGTCGAGCTGGCCAAGGAATGGCGCAGCGATCGCATCCTGCGTCGCCTCGAGGCCATGCTCATCGTCGCCGATGTCGATCACGGCTTCATTCTGAGC
>JARIEV010000028.1 GCA_031127225.1 Gemmatimonadota bacterium
AGCATGACGTAGGTCGGCAGCCCCAGCGCTCCTGACAGATGGGCGAGACCCGTGTCGACGGACACGAGGCCGTCGAGCGTTTCCAGCAGCCTCGCGGTCTCAAGCCAGCTCGACGACAGCGGTGGCGTGGCAAGCCGCTCGTGCGCGATGGGCGGCGCCGCACCGTATTGCATCCAGACCCAGTCGATGCCCGGCATGTCCAGCAGCGCGGGCAGCAGCGTGTGGTCAAAGTCGCGCAGGGTCGTGGCGAGAAACGCCGGATTCCCCTGCCACACGAGCCCCAGCGTACGCCGACCCGCCGGTCGTGGCGCCGACCGCCCGGTCGGGCGATCCGCGCCGGTGCGCAGGTACGGCACGCGACCGGCTGCCACGTCGGCGCCGGTGCCCAGCCAGTGCGGCAGCGACAGCATGGGGACATACCAGTCCGTAACCGGTGCCTCGCCTTTCACGACCGCGTCGAATCCGCTGGCGGCGAACAGCGACAGCGCCCCCGGATGGCATTCCACCACGACGCGCGCCGCGCCGCGGGCGGTCAGCTCGGGGACGTAGCGGATGAAGTGAAAGTTGTCCCCCTGCCCCTGTTCCGCCGTGACCAAAATGGACTGCCCGTCGAGCGACTCCCCCTGCCAGGGCGATGCGCCGGTGGCGGGCGGGGTGGGGAGCCCACGGTACTCGAAGTCCGCCCAGCCCTCGGCCGTCGGCCCCCCAAGTAACGACGTGAGGGCGCGCTGCAATCGTGTCGGCCCGTGCGCTGGACGCACCGCCTCCACGCGATCCAGCCAATACCGCGCGCGGGTGAGATCGCCCAGCGCGTGTCGGACCTGGGCCGCCGTGAGCAGGAGCGCCGGCTGTTTGGGGGCGATGGCCATGGCGCGCTGCACGATGGGCCAGGCCCGCTGGGGGTCGCCAGCCGCGCGGGTGGCGCTGGCCAGGGCGCCCAGTGCGGCGGGATCCTTCGGGCGTTTCCGCACGACCCGCTCGAACAGCTCGCGCGCCTCCGACGGGGCACCCGCATCCAGCAGCGCCGCGCCGAGCTCGTACATCGCCGTGACGTCGCCGGCGCCTATAGAAGAAGGCGAGCCAGTAGACGGCGCGGTGATGTGATGGAACACCGCCAGCAGTGCGTGGCGCACGCCCACGGTGTTACCGGCCAGTCGCCAGGCGTTCGCGACCATCAGGGCCACGGTGATCTCGCCGGGCAACGCGGCCTGTACGCGCAGAAAGGCCGCCGCGGCGTCGGTATGACGACCGGCGTCGAGCGCGGTCTGCCCCGCCATGAGCCACGATTCGATGTCGCTGGGGCGATCCGTCATGCCTGGCGTGCCGCCGGTGTGACGGTCCGTGCCCGAGTCGAAACAGGTGGGGGCGAATTGTGACACTCCGTTCCATCCCGCCGTGGCATTCGAAATCTCCCGCTCAAGTTCTTCCGCACCCGGACGACAATAAACTCTGACCGCGATTCGATAGTCGGATCCGGGCGAGGCACGGATGCCTCAGCGTTCACATCAAGGAGGATAGTCTCATGCGTATTAACACCAACGTCGGCGCTCTTACCGCTTCCCGCAACGTCTTCATTAACAACATGGCGACGGAAAACAGCATGCGGAAGCTGAGCTCGGGTCTCAAGATCAGCCGTGCGGCTGACGATGCGGCCGGTCTCTCGATCGCCAACAAGCTGCGCACGCAGAGCCGCTCGCTCACCCAGGCGTCGTCGAATGCGGAGCAGGGCAATGCGATGCTCAGCATCGCGGAAGGTGCGGCGTCCACGATCCAGCGCATCATCGAACGGCAGAAGGAACTGATCACGCAGCAGGTCTCCACGGGCAACAACAGCACCGTGTCGGCCACGCTCGGCACGGAAATCGCCACGCTCCAGACGGAATCGGCCCGTATCCTTGCGGACGCGGACTTCCAGGGCGCCAACGTGTTCGCGTCGCTCGTGTTCCAGGTGTCCGATGCGGCCACCAACGGCACGGTGACGGTCGACACGTCGCTGACGCTGACCTCGCTGGCGTCGGGATCCACGCTGGCCAACGCCGACACGGCGCTCGATGCGGTCAACGCCGTCCTCGGTAAGATCGGTGCCGGCCAGAACGTGCTGGACTACACGGTGCAGAACTTGAAGTCGGCCATCGTGAATGTCCGCGCGGCCGAGTCCACCATCCGCGACGTCGACATGGCGGAAGAAATGGCCACCTTCACCAAGAACAACATCCTGACGCAGGCGGCACAGGCCATGTTGTCGCAGGCCAACCAGGGCAGCCAGAATGTGCTGCAGTTGCTCCGCTAAACCTGGTGGTTTCCGGCGGGTGAATAACCCCGGGGTCGGCGAATTCGCCGGCCCCGGGGTCTGGCCTTAGCAAGTAGCAGGGAGGCGACGATGTCCAGTCCGATCAACATCAGTGGTCTGAGCACCGGGATTCAGTGGGGCGATATCGTCGATTCGACGATCAAGGCCTACGAAGCCCGGCAGGTCAAGCCGATCACCGATCGTATTACCAAGCGGGCGGAGCAGAAGACGGCGTGGACCAAGATGCAGGGTCTCGCGGAAACACTGAGCACGAATGCGCGCGCGTTGCGTCGCACCGGGTTCGGTGGTTTTGTCGCGACCGCGCCCACCAGTCCGACCACGTCCCGCTCGTTGTTGTCCGCCACGGCATCGCTGAACGCGACGCCGGGGCGTTATCGCGTTGAGGTGCTGCAACTGGCCGACACCGCCAGAGTCGGCGGTAGCTCGGTCACCGATACCACGGCGGCCCGCGGTCTGACGGGATCGATGTCGCTCAACGGCACCGCGATCGATATTATCAGCACCGATACGCTGGCCGATATCCGCACCAAGATCAACGATGCCAACGTCGGGGTGACGGCGGCCATCGTGAGCGAAGGCGGGACGGCCGGTCGGTTGGTGCTCACCAGCAACACCGCCGGGTCAACCGGGATCACGATTGCCGACGGCACCGGCGGGATGGCGCGCGAGCTCGGGTTCATTGATACCCGCTCCAAGCCCATCTCATCGGCCAGCCTGGCGGCGGCTGCCGCGCTCGGATTGGCGGTGTATCCGCAGCCGGCGTCGATTCGCGTGGGGAACACGCTCATCACCGCCGACCTCGCCACCGAGTCGATTGCATCGATCGCGGCCAAGATCAACGCGGCGGGTGCCGCCGCGTCGGTGGAACCCGAAGCGTACGGCAACGAAACGCGGTATCGCCTAGTGGTGGACGGCAACGTCACCGCGGTTGACGGTGATGCGAATTCGCAGGCCATCATCGACGCGCTCGGGTTCGCGGCCGGGACCACCGGCAGCATCAAGCAGACGGTGCAGTCGCCGGTGTATACCGACTCGGCCGACGCCGTGGCCGGTGTCTCCACGTCGCTCGTCGGCCTCAAGGCCGGCGGCACGGCGTCGAATCTGGCGGTGGGCGATGCGATCAACATCCGCGGGATGCGTGGCGACGGCACGGCCGTGACCATCGGTCTCGTGGTCGGTGCCGGCGACACCATGCAGACGTTGCTCGACAAGATCAACGATGCCAGTTCGGGCTTCGGCTCGGGCACACGAACGGCCACCGCCGCCCTCGGCAGCGATGGCCGGATCCGTCTGACCGACGACAGTGGCGGTGCGTCGCGGTTGTCCCTGTCGATGACGGTCACGCGTGCCGACGGCACCAGCGGGTCGCTTGGCGTGGCCAGCACGTCGGTGGCCGGGCGCAGCCGCGAACTGCAATCGGGGAAGGACGCGATCATCCGCGTGGACGGGCGCGAGGTCACGCGCACCTCTAACACCATCACCGATGGCATTACGGGTGTCACGCTCTCGCTGAGCACGGCTGAACCCGGCACCGAGATCGACGTCACCGTGGATCGCGATGTGAAGGGGACAGTGGACTCGGTGCAGAAGTTCGTGGATTCGTACAACGAGATCCGGAAATTCTTCGACGAACAGCGCGTGGTGGATGCTCCGTTGTACGCCGACACGTTGCTGCGTGGCGTCGTCACGACCTTTCAGGACGCGCTGCGCACCGATGTGACGGCCAACACCACGTACAACAAGCTGACGCTGACCGGGCTGACGCTCGACCGCAACGGCATGCTGACGTTCAATCAGGACACGTTCAAGACGGCACTGAACGAGCAGCCGGCCGAGATTGAAGCGCTGTTCGGGTTTTCCGGTGTGGGGCAGGCGTTCGTGACGGCGACCGACAACGCCACCCAGTACGGCGTCGGAACGATCAGTTCACAGCTCAAGAACATCAACCAGAACACGATCGCGCTGAAGAAGCGTGAGGTGGATGCACAGAAGCGCATCGATCTCCGGCGCGAGCAGCTCGTGGCGCAGTTTACGCGTATGGAGTCAGCGATGAGCCGGCTGAATTCCCAGAGCAGTTCACTGCTTTCGAGCGTGCAGGGACTTCAGGGGAACAAGTAAGTGCCGATACTCAGAGCAGACGCCGTTCTGGCCTTGTCCTGACTCCAGCCATACACACTGATGTCCTACGCCACGCAAACTTCCTCGTATCGCGACATGGAAATCCAGGCGGCCGCTCCTGAGCGGCTGGTGGTGATCGTGTTCGAGCACCTGGTCGTGAATCTCGAGCGCGCGCGGATTGCGATGGAACGCCGCGATGTCGAACTGCGCGTCACGTCCTTGCGGCGTGCGCGCGGTCTGGTGGGCGAGCTCTTGGCCACGCTCGATTTCGAGCAGGGCGGGGCAATCGCCACCCAGCTGGCCGACCTCTACCAGTACATGCTGTACGAACTGGTGGACATCGGACAGCGGGGCGATGTGGTCACGCTGCGGAAGCTGGTGAACATCGCCACATCGCTGCGCGATGGCTTTACGTCGGCTGCGCAGTCCGTGGCAGTCGGTGCCCGCCTGAAAACGGCGTAACCGGACTTTCTGATGACCGCGTTCGATACCATCCGTACGAGTCGTTTCGGTCGGCGCCTGCCGGGCAGCCGTCTGGCGGCGGCGCGCGATGCCCTCGCGCTCTGTGCGACGGCGGACCAGCTGGCCCGTGAAGCGGCCGAAGTGGTCGGTCACGACGACGACCGCCTGTTCAGCCTGCTGGAGCAGCGCGACGAGATGCTCCAGGACCTCTCCGAGCACCTGGTCATGTTGCGGCACGAGCGCCCGACGGCCGACAGTGCGTTGTATGCGGCTACGGAGCGGGTGGTGGATGACGCCGACGCCCTGCTCACGGAAGTCTCCGCGGCCCTCAGCACCTCGCACCGTGTCACGATGGAGCTGGCCGCCAAGGTCGCCCGTCGGACGGACGAGATCCGGAGCGAGTTGGATGCCGTGCAGCGGGCCAGCAGTGCCGGTCTGGGCTACGGCGCGGCGGTCGGACCGCGCGTCGTCGACCGGCTGCGCTGACCAAAAGAGGACAAAATGACCCACCGCGCAGTGCCCCAGGAAACATTCAGCTCCCTGCTGCAAGAGAAGCTCGACGAGCTCGATGCGGCCGCAGAGCATGAGGCCCTGCTGGTGCATGATGAGGTCGAGCAGCTGCGGCTGCATGCGGCCTACCTGGTGAGTCGTACTGATGGCAAGCCGTGGCAAACTGGTGCTGAAGTGCGCTTTCAAGGGGATGTGTCGGAATTGGACATGCCGCCGCCCACCTTGGATATCAGCTACCCCGCACGACCGACCGCACCATCCATGGGAGCCTCCGCTGGTCCCGGTCGGGATTCACCCGTAGCAGTTCGGCGACAGGGACGTCGCGTTCCAGGATAAGAAAAAGATTCCGCGCTCAAGTTACCAGACATTCCTGCCGATAGTCCCTAGTTAGGAGGAGGAACCCCTATGCGAATTAACGGAAGTATCGATCCAGTCCGCTCGACACCCAACGGCGCCCCTGCCGTTCAGCGTCCGGCGCAAGAGATCACCCCTACGCCGGCGACCAAGCCGGTCAAGTCAGACTCGGTCCAGATTTCGGATGCTGGTCGTCGCCTCAATACCGAGCAGGCGAACGCCCTCAATCCGGAGCGCGTGGCCGAGTTGCGTACCAAGGTGCTCACCGGCGCCTATAATACTCTCGATGTCGTGGACCAGGTGGCGCGCCGTATTCTGACGCGCGGCGACCTGTAACTCCGCGGCCCACTCCGACCGGCACGCTCAGGAGACCGGCTGTATGAAGTTCCTAGTGGTAGACGATTCCGCGACGATGCGGCGAATTGTGATCAACTCGCTGCAGCGGATCGGCTTCAACGAAACCGTCGAAGCCGGCGACGGACAGGAAGCGTTGGCCAAGTTCGATAGTTCGGTGAAGTTCGTCATCACCGACTGGAACATGCCCAACATGAGCGGGACGGAATTCACGAAGGTGCTGCGCTCTCGCGAGGACGGCCGCACCGTGCCCATTCTCATGGTCACGGCCCGTTCGGTGAAGGAAGACATCCTCACGGCGATGGAAGCCGGGGTGAACAACTACATCGTCAAGCCGTTCACACCGCAGGTGCTCAAAGAAAAAATCGATGCGCTCCTCCCGGCCGCTGCGGCGTGAGGATTGATCCATGACCAGTAACAGAGCGCAGGAAGTGCTCTATGAGTCCGAGGCCGCGCTCCGCCTCGTGGATCATGAGTTGACCGGCATGCATGACGCGCGTGATGCGGCGGAAGCTGAGCCCCAGGTCGTGACCGTTCCGGAGTTGTCGCTGGCCGAGCTGCCGCAGATTCTCGAGCAGGCCAACGCGCAGATTCTCAACGTGCTCTCCCGGTTGCGCGCCAGCCGTGCCGCGCTGCAAAGTACCGCCCTCGAAAAGCTGGCCACGACGCACGAGAAGATCCGTGAAGTCACGTCGGCCACCGAGGATGCGGCCATCAACATCATGGATGCCTGCGACCGCGCCACGCAGATGGTCGACGAACTCGACACCATCGACGGCGAAGCCGTGCCGGACCGTGAGAAGGCATCCGGCATCCGCTCCACCCTGCGCGATGAGCTGTTCCTCATGATGGGCGCGCTCCAGTTCCAGGACATCACCTCGCAGCAGCTGGCGCATGCGTCCGCCGTGCTCGTGGAGATGGAGGAGCGCCTCCTCGATGTCGCACGCCTCTTCGATCACAATGTTGATCAGGCGCGGGCGGACCTTACCGCTACTCAGGGCTCGGCCGACGAGACGACGTACGATCCGAACGCCACGACCCGCAATGCCGAAGGCCGTCAGGCGCTCGCCGACGAGATTTTCACCGCCGTCCGCGCTCCCGCGGCGTAGCGTCCCCCCACGCTCCGACGCGTGATCGCAGCGGCCCGTACCTTCATCGGTACGGGCCGTTTTCGTTGATCGTGCAGCGGCGATGCGGTGGTGGCGGCATGACAATCGCGAATGCGCCGCCGCAGTCAACCTCGTGGCACAACCAGCCGATACTGTGATGTGATACGGGTGCCCGCGTGGGCACCGCATGCCGACTCCCGACGGTTAGACTGTGCCCTCTCTAAATCTCGATGATGCCGCGACGCTGCTGATGCAGCTGGAGGCCACCGACACCGCTGACCTCGCGATCCTGCGCGAGGGGTTGATGGATCTCGCGTTCGAGAATGGTGTGCCCAATGAGGCCCAGCCCTTCGTGGCGCGCGCTGCCCGCGTGCTCGGTACCATCGTGAATGGGACGGCCGCAGATGTTCCGGCCGCGTTTGCCGAGGTCGGTGAAGCGCTCGAGGGGGCCATGCGCGCCAGCGAAGGACGCGCGCCGGCACCCGCGCGGGTGGTCGTACCGGCCACGCCGGTCGTGGACGTGGCAGCAGAGCACATCGGCGTGCGCCCCGACGATCCCAGCCTCGATGTGCTGCCGGACGACGCCGATCGTGAATTGCTCCCCGACTTCCTGACGGAAAGCCACGAGTGCGTGGTCCATTCCGAAGCCGCGTTGTTGCAACTCGAGGAGTCGCCCGACGACGAGGAAGCCATCAACACGGTGTTCCGGGCCTTTCACACCGTCAAAGGAACCTCGGCCTTTCTCGGGCTCGCCCGGATCGCCGCATTCGCTCACGAGGCCGAATCGCTGCTCAGCCGTGTGCGCGACAAGGAGATCGCCTACACCAAGGGGTGTGCTGATCTCTCACTTCGCTCGGCGGACATGCTCAAGGCCCTCTTGATGTCGGTGGAAACCGGACTCAATGGTGATGGCCGTCTCCCGATTCCTGACGGGTATCACGCCCTGCTCGACGCCCTGGCCGGCTACGACCCGGCGGCGACGCCGCTGGCGACACTCCCGCAAGCGTCCGCACCTGCCTCCGCACCCGCGTTGATGGCTGTCGCGCCCGCCGTGGCCATCGCTGCTCCGCCGGCGAGCTCCGCCGGTGATGCCCCCGCCGCCGCACCCGCGGCCAAGGGTCGCGTGGAGTCAAACGCCGACGCCACCATCCGCGTGCGCACGGATCGCCTCGATCGCCTCATCGACATGGTCGGCGAACTCGTGATCGCGCAGTCGATGATCGCCGGCGACACGCTCTTCGCCGGCGGCAAGCAGCACGATCTCCAGCGCAAGGTCACGCACGCCGGCAAGATCGTGCGCGAACTCCAGGGCCTGAGCATGTCGATGCGCATGGTCCCGCTGCGCGCGACGTTCCAGAAGCTCACGCGCGTCGTGCGCGACACCGCCTCGAAGGCCGACAAGATCGTGCAGTTCGTGACGGAGGGCGATGACGTCGAGATCGATCGCAACATGGTGGACGTCCTCAGCGATCCGCTGGTGCATATGGTGCGCAACGCCGTCGACCATGGCGTGGAAGGGCCGGTGGAGCGCGAGGCGGCCGGAAAGGCGCGCGTTGGTGTGGTCCGGCTCCACGCCTACCATGCCTCCGGCAACGTGGTGGTCGAGCTCAAGGACGACGGCCGTGGATTGCACCGCGACAAGATCGTCAAGAAAGCCATCGAGAAAGGGCTGATCGAAACCGACAAGGGGCTCACCGACAGCGACGTGTTCAACCTCGTGTTTGCGCCCGGATTTTCCACGGCCGAGCAAGTGACCGATATCTCCGGGCGTGGTGTGGGGATGGATGTTGTCCGCCGGAACATCGAAAAGATTCACGGCCGCATCGACATCACCTCGGCGCCCGGCAAGGGGAGCACCTTCGCCATTCGTCTCCCGCTCACGCTCGCCGTGACCGACGGCATGTTGGTGCGCGTCGGCGACGAGCGCTTCATTATCCCGCTCACGCACATCCACATGAGCTTCCGCCCCGAGCCGGCCATGCTGTCCACCGTGGTGGGACGCGGCGAAGTGGTGCTCCTGCGCGGCGAGCTGCTGCCGATCATCCGGTTGCACACGCTGTTCGACGTGACCAACGCCGTGCAGTCCCCGCTCGACGGCTTGCTCATGATCGTCGGCGACGGTGAGCGTCGGCAGGCGCTGCTGGTGGACGATCTCCTCGGCCAGCAGCAGGTGGTGGCCAAGACGCTCGGTGACGGATTGGGCAAGGTGCCCGGGGTGAGCGGTGGCGCGATTTTGGGCGACGGACGGGTGGGGCTGATCCTCGACGTGGCCGAGACCGTGGCGCTGGCACAAAGCGCGGAGGGCCACCCGGCTCGAGGCGACCGGCCGCACGCGGCCTGATGCAGAACCGCCGCCGGGTGGGATGAACGGCGGCGGCACGGTGTTCGAGTCAAGCTCCGACGGGGGGGCGCCGATACCAGCACACATGCGGGCTGTTCCGTCCGCGACCCTCTTTCTTTTCGAGCGATGAGCACGCACACCGATCCGGCTTCGGCCGCTGTCACGACGTCCCGCGCAGGCAAGTATCTCACCTTTTTTCTGGGCGGTGAAGAGTACGGCCTCGAAATCCTGAAGGTCAGCGAGATCATCGGCCTCCAGCCGATCACGCGCGTGCCGCGCATGCCCGACTTCGTGCGCGGCGTCATCAACCTGCGAGGCAAGGTCATCCCGATCACCGACCTGCGTCGCAAGTTCGGCATGTCCATCGAGGGCACCACGGACAGCTGCATCATCGTGGTCCAGATGCTCGGGATCCAGACGGGCATCGTGGTCGATCGCGTGAGCGAGGTGGTCGCGATCGCCGCGGCGGACATCGAGGACGCGCCCACGTTCGGCGCCGGGATCCGCACGGAATTTCTGCTCGGCATCGGGAAAACCGGCGGACGGGTGCGGTTGCTGCTCGACATCGACAAGGTGCTCGCCTCCAGCGAAATTGAGGCGCTCGAAGCCGCCCAGAGCCACGTGGACTGACGCGCGGCCTCACGCCACGCGCCGCCGAATCCATGGCCAGCATCAACCCGCCGTCATCGCTCGTGACCGAGTGCGAGATCACGCCGAAGCAATTCGCGCGGGTCGCACAGGTCCTGCACGAGCACGCCGGCATCCGCATGCGCGAAGGGAAGGAAGGGCTGGTCCGCGCCCGCCTGGCCAAGCGCCTGCGGCTGCTCGGCCTGCCCGACTTCGACGCCTACCTCGACTTTGTGGAGCAGGAGCCGTCTCGCCGCGAATTCGCGGAAATGATCGACGCGCTCACCACGAACAAGACCAGCTTCCTGCGGGAAGCGTCGCACTTCGATTTCCTGCGCGATACGGTGTTCCCGACGCTGACCGGTCCGGTGCGGATCTGGAGCGCTGGCTGCTCGAGCGGCGAGGAACCGTACACGCTGGCGATGCTCTGCCACGACAGCTTCGCCGATATTGCCACGCGCGACGTCCGTATTCTGGCCACCGACCTGAGTCATCGGGTGCTGGCCACGGCGAAAGCCGGCGCGTACCCCGCCGAGACGATGAGCGATGTCCCGGCCGCGTGGCTGCAAAAGCACTGGTCGCGCGCGCGCGATGCGCAGGGGCGCGATGTGTGGGAGGCGGGGAAGTCGCTGCGGCGGCTGGTCCACTTCGCCAAGCTGAATCTGATGGAACGGTGGCCGATGCAGGGGCCGTTCGACGTGATCCTCTGTCGCAACGTGATGATCTATTTCGACAAGGCGACGCAGCAGCAGCTGGTCGACCGCTACTGGGCGCTGCTCCGACCGGGTGGCTATCTGTTTGTCGGCCACTCCGAGAGTCTCACCGGCCTCACCCACCAATTCCGGTATGTGCAGCCGGCGGCGTACGTGAAGTAAGATGAGTGCTCCTGCGCCCGTGCGTCTCATCGATCGCGTCGTCGGCGTTGCCGACGTGAGAGTGTCCAATGTGCCCGGCGAACGGCTGATCACGTACGCCCTGGGTAGCTGTCTGGGGATCGTGGTCTACGATCCCGTCGTGAACGTGGCAGGACTGCTGCATGTGATGCTGCCTACGGGCACGATCGATGCCGCCAAAATGCAGGCCAAGCCGGCGATGTTCGTGGACAGCGGCGTGCCGATGCTGTTCAAAGAGTGTTACAAGCTCGGCGCAAAAAAAGAACGCATGCAGTGCAAGGTCGCCGGTGGCGCCCATGCCGGTGCGTCCGAGGAAGATGACCGCTTCCAGATCGGCAAGCGGAACATGATCGCGCTGCGCAAGCTGCTGTGGAAGAACGGCGTGCTCGTGCACGCGCACGACACCGGGGGCGTACAGACGTCCCGTACCATGTGGGTAGACGTGGCCACTGGCGAGGTCACACTGAAGATCAACGGCGCCGAACGCACGCTTTGACGCACCGGAAACCAACTCATGGCATTTAATGTTCTCGTGGTCGACGACAGTGCCGTCATGCGGCAGATGGTCGTGCGTACCCTCAGGATGAGTGGTCTTCCGCTGGGCACGGTCCTCGAGGCCGGGAACGGTGAGGAAGGACTGTTCGTCCTGCAGGAGCAGTGGGTGGATCTCCTGCTGCTCGATATCAACATGCCGGTGATGAACGGCGAGGAGATGCTGCGGCGTCTACGCGCCGCACCGGAAACCGAACAGCTGCCCGTCATCGTGGTGTCCACGGAAGGCAGTGAAACCCGTCTGGCCGCGCTGCAGGAACTTGGTGCTGCCATCGTCCGCAAACCCTTCGCGCCGGAAACCCTGCGCGACACCATTCTGCGTGTTACTGGAGTCACCGATGCCGAGTACTACGGTCCAGTCCCTGTCGCGAGCGACGACGGCGACTTTTGAGGAGCTGGCGCTCCTCTTTGCGGAAACCGAACTGACGCCGGAACAGGCGGAGGCGCCGCTCGACGTCGCGGTCTCGGTGGAGTTCCGCGGGCACGCCCGCGGGCGGCTCGTGCTGCGCGCCTCATCGGTGGTGCTGCCGGAGATCACCGCCAACATGCTGGGCGGCGACGCCTCGCGGCAGCAGCCGCTGCAGCGCGATGCGCTCGGCGAGTTGTGCAATGTGATCTGCGGAAACGTCCTGCCGGCCATCGCCGGGGCCGAGGCGGTCTTTCACCTCTCAGCGCCGCTCGTGCGCGAGGGCGGTGCGCTGATCTCGCGTGACGACGATGCTCCGGTGGCAAGGGTCGAGCTGGGTATCGAGCAGGGGCGCGTGGAAGCGCTGCTCTACATCTTCGCGACCCGCGACCGCCCGACACCGTTGGTGCAGGACGCCGTGAGCGCGGCGTGACGGTGATGCCGAACGGCGGCGCGGCCGCGGCGGGAGCCGTCACGCGCACGCCCGGTGTGGTGCGGGTGCTGATCGTGGATGATTCGGCGCTCGTGCGCCGCATTCTGAGTGAGGCGCTCGCGCAGTACCCCGACATCGAGGTCGTGGGTACGGCCACCGATCCCTACGTGGCGCGCGAACGCATCGTGCAGCTGCGGCCGGATGTGGTCACGCTCGACATCGAGATGCCACGCATGGACGGACTGTCGTTTCTGTCCAAGCTGATGCGGCATTTCCCGCTGCCCGTCGTGGTGGTCAGTTCGCTTGCGCCGAAGAACAGCGAAACGGCGCTGCGCGCGCTGGCGCTCGGCGCCGTGGATGTGATCGCCAAGCCTGGCTCGTCGCTGGCGGCGGGCGATATCGCCGACGAACTCGTGCGCGCCGTGCGCGCGGCGTCGCACGCGCGCGTGGTGAAGCGCACCGCGGCCGCGGAGGTACCGGTGGTACCCGGACGTTCGGCGATCGCCTCGCTCAACGCCACTAACAAGATCATTGCACTCGGCGCGTCCACCGGTGGGACGCAGGCGCTGGAGCAGGTGCTGCGGCGCTTTCCGGTCGACGCACCCGGCACGGTGATCGTGCAGCACATGCCCGAGCATTTCACGCTCTCCTTCGCCAACCGTCTCAATTCGGTGTGCGCGATGCGCGTGCAGGAAGCCAAGGATGGCGACTACGTCGTGCCCGGCCTCGCGCTGGTCGCGCCCGGAGGCAAGCATCTGGTGCTGCAGGCCAGCGGCGCCCGCTGGGTGGCACGCGTGAAGGACGGGCCGAAAGTGCATCATCAGCGTCCGGCCGTCGATGTGCTCTTTCAGAGCGTCGCGCGCAGCGCGGGACGGAATGCGGTGGGGGCGCTGCTGACCGGCATGGGCTCGGACGGCGCGAAGGGGATGCTGGCGATGCGCGAGGCTGGCGCCTACACGGTGGCGCAGAATGAAGAGACGTGCATCGTGTACGGGATGCCGCGCGAAGCGGTCAAAATCGATGCGGCCGTGGAGGTGTTGCCGCTCGATCGCATCGCCGACGCCCTGTTGCAGGCCGTCGCCGCCACGCGCGTCTAGGCGCGGCGTCGGAGCCACGGTGCTCCGCCGCGTTAGCCGCCGGAGACCGTGGGCAGCTCCACACGGACCCGCGTGCGCCCTGCCTCCCGCTCGAACAGCAGGCGGCCCTCGAGCACACGCACGAACGCGTCCACGATGGCGAGCCCGATCCCGGCGCCGCGTACCCCGTGCTTGCCGGTCACAAACGGCTGCGTGACGGTGCCGAGCAATTCGGCGGGGATACCGGGGCCGTCATCCTCGACGTCCACGACGACCGTATTGTCCTCGACACGGCTGCGCACCACGATGGCATGTCCAGCCGGTGCTGCCTCATGGGCGTTGCGCAGCAGCTCCATCACGGTGTCGCGCCACCAGCCGGCTTCGGCGAAGATGTGACCGCCGCCGAGCGAGAGTTCGACCGGGCGCGCCCCGTGTTCGGTGGCCAATTGGGCGACGGCGTCGGCGATGCCGTTATCCGCGGACGTCACCGCCCGTCGCATGTTCTCGGCGCGGGAGAACAGCGTGACGCGCTGGAGATACACGACCGTGGCATCTGAGGCGCGATGAATCTCCTCGATGTCCGCGTACATGGGATCGCTGCTGTTGACATCGGACAGCAGCAGTTCGCTGTACGTGCGGACCACCGTCGAGAAGTAGTTGATGACGTGCGACACGCGCCTCGCGAAGCGGACCACCGCCTCGGTGTCGGGCGCAGCATTTGTGGAGTCGGCCATATAGGTCGTAGAATACGCAGATCCGTGGGCTGCACAACCGTCCCGCTGTCCGTCCCCTTCAGGGAGTCTGCAGATGTCCGTCCGATTCATGCGCGTCGTCGCCGCTACCGCCTGCTCGCTCGTGGGGGCCGTGGTGGGTGCCCAGACCGCACCGCCGGTAGCCGACCAGATTACCGCCGCCGTCCAGGCCCTGCCGAAAGAGTTGCGCGATGGCGCCGGGGTGATGGGCTACAAGACCCCCGGGAAGCTCGAGTGGCTGCGCCCCACCAAGAACGGCATGATGTGCCTGGCCGATGATCCGGCCGAGGAGCAGTTCCATGTGTCCTGCTACCACGATGCGATGGACCCGTTCATGGCCCGTGGGCGCGCGCTGCGGGAAACGGGCGTGAAGGGCGCACAGGTGGATACCGTGCGTTTTGCCGAGGTGAAGGCGGGTAAGATCAAGATGCCGACGGCGCCGGCGTCGCTGTATCAGATTTTCGGGGCCAAGGATGCGTTCGATCCGGCCACCGGCACGGTCAAGAAGGGCAACCCGCTGTTCGTGGTGTACATCCCGTTCGCGACGCCGGCCAGCACGGGGCTGTCCACGACGCCATCCGACACCAAGCCGTGGCTGATGCTCCCCGGCACCCCGAAGGCGCACATCATGTTTACGATGACGATGTGAGCACGTGGCCCCGCTGATCACCCTCACGCGCCATCGGCTGACGAAAGCGGCGGCGGCGCTCGCGGCCCGCGACCCGAAGATGGCGCTCGCCATCGAGCGGGTGGGTCCGTGCACGATGTTGCCGCGCACCGATGGGACGCACTTTGACCATCTCGCGCGCGCCATCGTGTTTCAGCAGCTGTCGGGCGGCGCGGCCTCCACGATTTACGGGCGGTTCGTGCAGCGCATCGGCCGCGAGGGTGGTGCACCCACGCCGGACGAGGTGCTCGCCGCGGATGACGAGACGCTGCGCGCGTGCGGACTCTCCAGCGCGAAGACCCGTGCCATCCGCGATCTGGCGAGTCATGTGGCCGACGCGCGGCTCCCACTTGATCAGCTCGCGTCGATGGACGACGACGCGATCGTTGATGCCCTCGTACAGGTCCGCGGGGTGGGACGCTGGACGGCCCAGATGTTCCTGATGTTCCGGCTGGGACGCCCCGACGTGCTCCCCGTGCTCGATCTGGGCGTGCGCAAGGGCGCGCAGCGTATTTACCGGATGCGCGCGCTCCCCGAGGCGAAGCGACTTGAGCAGGTGGCGCGGAACTGGCGCCCGTGGGCAAGCGTTGCCAGTTGGTACTGCTGGCGTGTGCTCGATCTCGAGGACGCCGGCGGCTGGTGAGGGCAACGCAGGTCGTCGCAGCGGAGTGTGGTCGTGTCGATGCAGGAATTCCGGAAGGTCGTGCAGGCGCCCGTGCCCGTGGAGGCGCTGTTCGCGTGGCATGAGCGCGATGGTGCCTTCGAGCGGCTCTCCCCGCCGTGGGATCGTCCCAAGGTGCTCGAACACACCGGCGGCATCCGCGATGGGGCCCGCGTGGTGCTGCAGGTGCAGGCGGGGCCGGTGCCCACCACGTGGCGCCTCGAGCACCGGGATTACATCGCCAATCGTCAGTTCCGTGACGTCATGCGCGACGGGCCCTTCGCCGCGTGGGAGCACACGCACGGCTTCGCCCCGGTGGATGCCACGTCCAGCACCCTCGACGATCACATCAGGTATGCGCTCCCGTTGGGCCCGCTGGGGCAGGCGGTAGCGGGTGGGTTCACGCAGCGCACGCTCGCGCGGGTGTTTGCGTATCGCCACGCGGTGATGCTGGGGGATCTGGCGCGGCACGCCGAGTTTTCCCATCGGCCGCGGCTGCGCATTGCCATCACGGGGGCCACGGGCTTTATCGGCACGCAGCTGGCGGCCTTCCTCTCCACCGGTGGGCACGAGATCGTCCGGATCAGCCGCGCGACGCCGCGCCCGGGCAGCCGTGATGTGCAGTGGAACCCCGAGCGCGGCCAGCTCGACCCGCGGGCGCTCGAGGGGGTCGATGCGGTGATCCATCTGGCCGGCGCTTCGATTGCCGACCGCTGGACCGCGGCGCATCGTACCGCGCTGAAAAGCAGCCGGGTGGAAAGCACGTCGTTGCTGGCGCACACGCTGGCGCAGCTGTCGCGTCGGCCGGCGGTGCTGCTGAGCGGATCGGCGATCGGGATTTACGGCAGTCGCGGCGACGAACTGCTGGACGAGGCGAGCGCTGCGGGCACGGACTATCTGGCCGACGTGGGCCGGGCCTGGGAGGACGCCACCGCCCCGGCGGCGCGAGCCGGCATCCGGGTGGTGCACCTGCGCACCGGTATCGTGCAGGGCGCGGCCGGTGGCGCGCTGGGCATGCAGGCGCCGCTGTTCCGATTGGGGGCCGGCGGCACGCTGGGGGCCGGGACCCAGTGGATCAGCCCGATCGCGCTCGACGACGAGATCGGTGCCATCCACTTCTGCCTCATGCGCGACGATCTCAGCGGTCCGGTCAACCTGGTGGCCCCGACGGCCGTCACGAATGCGGAGTTCACCCGCGTGCTGGGGGCCGTGCTGCACCGGCCTACGCTCGCCCACGCGCCGGCGTTCGCGCTGCGGCTGCTCCTGGGTGAGGAGATGGCGAACAGCACCGTGCTGGCCAGCCAGCGGGTGGTGCCGCGGGTGCTGCAGGAGGCCGGATTTGTGTGGCGGCTCCCCGATCTGGAACAGATGCTGCGGTTCGAACTGGGGGCCTGACCGCGGCGGCTGGGAGGATCACCCCGGCGTTTGACACTTTCTGCGCCGCGCGGCGTAGTATTCTTTACCGATATGAACGCCATCATGCTCGAGAGCGCCCTCTTTATCGCCCTGCTGGCGGTGGTCGGCGCTCTTTTCGTCACGGCGCTGGGCCGAACCCCATTCGGCCGTCGGATTCGGCAGACCGCCAACCGCAAGCGCATCGATCGCCTCGCCGATCTCACGTGCCCGATTCACGGGGTGCAGCGCGAAGAGGATCTCGTGCGACTCCCCACGGGCGACCCGTTATGCCCTCATTGCTACCAGGAGGCCGTCCATGGCCACATCGATTGATTCCACGCTCGACGAGCTTCGCAGCGCGATGCGCAATCCGCTGACCGGCCTGCCGGACGGCGGTGGTGGCAGCGGCCGCGTCCGTCTCCTGGTCGGCGCGGTGCTCGTGCTGCTCGTGCTGCTCTTGCTGGTGCGTCCCTCCGTGGCCTACATCGAGCCGGGGCACGTGGGCATCGTGATTCATCGCGGTGGCGGCGGGGTGGACCCCACGCCCCTCGGCCCCGGCTTTCATTTGCGCAACCCGCTCATGACGCAGATCCAGGAGTATCCCACGTTCATGCAGACGCTGGTGCTCACGCGCGAGAGCACGGAGGGCTCCGAGAACAACGACGAGATCAACGTGAACTCGGTGGAAGGGCAGCCGCTGTCGCTCGATGTGTCGATGAGCTTTGAGTTGCGCGGCGACAAAGTGCCGCAGCTGTACCAGACGTTCCGCACGGATGTGCAGACCATCTCGCACGGTTATATCCGTCAGGCGATCCGGCAGTCGCTGCAGGAAGTGGTGGGTAACGAGGAGATCGCCGCCATTCTCGGTCCGAAGAAGGCCGAAGTGGTCACGCGCACGCAGGCCAATCTGCAGAAACGGCTCGACCCGTACGGCATTGATGTGCGTCAGTTCACGCTGAACGAGTTCCGCGCCCCGAAGGCGGTGATGGACGCGATCTCGCTCAAGAACGTCATGCAGCAGCAGGCGCTCACGGCGCAGAACGAGCTCCAGAAGAACACGTTCCAGGCGCAGGGTGACAGCATCAAGGCCGCCGGCCGCGCCAAGGCGATCACAGCCGAAGCGGAAGCGCAGTCGCGCGCCAACGAACTGCTGTCGAAGAGCATCACGAACACGCTGGTGCAGTACGAGATGGCGAAGCGATGGAACGGGCAGATGCCGCAGGTGACCGGCGGCGCGATGCCGATGCTGCAGCTCCCCGGCTCGAAGAACCCGGAGTAAGCGTCATGCCGGTCGTGAACTTCGACGCGCTGCCCGACGACGCGCGCGCGTGGGTGTTTGGAGCCGCCGCGCCGGTGGTCGGTGCCGCGGCGCAGTCGCTGCTCTCCACCGTGGATGCCCATCTCGCCACCTGGCGGGCCCACGGCGCACCGCTGGTGTGCGCCCGCCTGTGGCGTGATGACCGGTTTGTGGTGATCGGCGTGGACGAAGGGGCCACCGGCGCCACGGGCTGTTCGATCGACGGACTCTTTCACGTGCTCCGCGACATCGAATCGCTCGTCGGCACGACGCTCGTGGGCGGCGGCACGGTGTATTGGCGCGACGCGGCGGGCGCGGTTGTGTCCGGGGCGCGGCCGGTGTTCCGTGAGGCGGCGGCGGGTGGCGCCGTGGTGCCGGAGACGCCCGTGTTCGATACGACGGTCACGACGGTCGGTGCGTATCGCGCGGGCTTTGAAAAGGCGGCCGCCGAGAGCTGGCACGGGAAGTTGCTGCCGGTGGCGCGGTAATTCATAGATCGCTGAACCGATCACGCAGAGAACTTCCGGAGAGCGCAGAGGCCGCAGAGAAACACCGTTGTTCTCTGCGGCCTCTGCGCTCTCTTTTCTTCTCTGCGTGATCAGTTCAACGATGCAGGTGCTCGGTTCAACGCTCTCCGCATCACGCCAAGAATTCGTCCAGCCGCTCCGCTACGAAGTCGTCGTCGGCCAAGTCCGGATACTGCTCCGACAGGCGCGCCAAGGCCTCGCCCTGTCCCGGCGAGAGCTGTTCGTGCGTGTCGAACGTCCACGTGCCGCGCACGAGCCCCTGCATCCGTAAAATTTCGAGAATGCCCGGCAGGCAGCCCTGATAGCCGTGCGCCGCGTCGAAGATCACGGCGTTGGCCATCGGGAGCGCGGCGCCCCGCGTGAGCCATGCCCGCGGCATCGTGGTCTCACCCGATGCGCGCCACGCCTGGATCTCGCGCAGCATTTCGACCGCGCGCGACGTCCACACGGCCCATTGCCCCAGCAGTCCGCCCACGAAGTGGCGCGTGTACGCACGGCCGCCGCTCGTGACCGGGACATCGGTCACCAGATCGGGCACGATCGCATCGTCGTTGCCCGTGTACAGCGCAATATCATCGCGCCCCGCATCGGCCAGCGCCCGCACCACATCCAGCGTGGCGTACCGGTCGAACGGCGCCACCTTGATGGCCACCACGTTCTGGATCTCCGCGAACTCGCGCCAGAACGTGTACGACAGCCGCCGGCCACCAACCGCGGGCTGCAGATAAAAGCCGAACAGCGGCATCACGTCAGCCACTCTCGCGCAGTGCGCCAGAATCGCCGCCTCGCTGGCGTCGCGCCACGCCCCCAATGACAGCAGGCCGCAGTGATAGCCCAGCGCCTGCGCGATCTGCGCTTCGCGCACCGCCTGCGCGGTGTCGCCGATCAGGCCGGCCACACGCACAAAGGGGCGCGGGTCGCGGCGCAGCGCCTCGTCGGCCGTTTCGGCGGCGAGCTCCAGCACCGGCCGGTACAAGCCGATCGTGGCGTCGTGAATCGGGAAGCCGGTGGTGTGTACGCCAACAGCCATGCCACCCGCACCCGCTGCCACGTAGTAGCGCGTCAGCGCACGCTGGTGCTGCTCATCCATCGCGCGCGTGGGGTGCAGCGCCAGCGGGTGCGCCGGAATCACCTGACCCGTATGCAGATGGCGGCGGACGTCGAAGGCCTCGTGCGCGTGGTGCTCAATACCGGCCATCGCGCACCTCGAATTTGGTGGGCTTGTTCAGCAACCGGCCACCGCCACGGATCCACTGCACGGCCCACGCGCAGAGCGTGTCGAGGGGCAGCGCCGCGTACGGCAGTTGCCCGGTCAGTCGGTCGACATTCGCGATCAAGGCATCATCGCCTGGTGTGCCGGTAAACACCGGCGTCACGTTGGCGATCGCACCGATCCGTTCCGCGAGCTCGCGCACCGACACGATCGGCCCGGTGACGTTCAGGGCCACCGGCATCTCGATGGCCGGGACCGCCGCCTGCGTGAGGGCCCGCAGCGCGAGCCGGTTGGCGTCGCCCTGCCAGATCACATTCACGAACGCCGTGTCGAGTGGCACCGGCACGCCGTGCAGCACCTTGTGCGCGATATCGGTGACCACGCCGTAGCGCAGGTCGCACGCGTAAAACAGCCGATACAGTAGCAGCGGTGTGTGTGTGCGCCGCGCGATGGACTCGAACACGCGCTCGCGGCCGATGCACGAGGCGGCGTACTCGCCGTCGGGCACGAGCGCGTCCTGCTCGCGGGCCCCGCCGAGTGAAACGGCCTGACGGCCGTACACGTTGCCGGTGGAGAAGCACACCATGCGCGCGCCCACGAAACGCTGCGCGGCGAGCGCGGACGCCACGACGTTCTGCGTCCACGTGCCGACCGGGTCGCCGGTCGAGCCGAATTTCTGCCCGGCCATCCAGAGCACATTCGGCGCGTCGGGGAGCGCGGCCACGGCGGCCGGATCCGCGAGGTCGGCGCGGATGGTCTCGACGCCGTGCGCGTGCAGCGCGGCGGCGGCGCGTTCGTCGGAGAAACGCGACACCGCGATCACGCGGCGCGCGGGATCGGCGATGGCGCGGCGGGCCATGCGCGCCACCGTGGGACCCATCTTGCCACCGGCACCCAGAATGAGCACGTCACCCGGCAGCGATGCCAGCGCGTCGATCGTGGCGTCGTCGGGCGCCGAGAGCGCGGCGTCGAGTGCGCGCTCGTCGGTCGGCGCCGCGGTGCGCATCAGGGCGTCAGGCCGTGGTAACGGCGTTGGGAGCATCCACGCGGATCCCCAGCTCCGCCGCGAGTGCGCGGCGCGCCCCCTCGATCCGGTCACGCACGAGCTGCTTGAGCGCCGGCACATCAGCGAGCGTGTAGCCGGTGGTGTCGATCGGTTCGAGCAACTCGGCGATCGCGCGCGCTGGCAGAAAGCGGAAGGTGCCCTTCGCCATCGCGTACCGCGTGCCGGCCACGGCGATGGGGAGGATCGGCGCCCCCGATTCAATCGCGAGACGGAAGGCACCGTCCTTGAAGGGGAGCATCTCCCACGACCGGGACCGGGTACCCTCGGGGAAGATCATCACCGAAACCTTTTTCGCGAGGCGGTCGCGGCACTGCAGAATGGCATCGGCCGCGGAATCGCGGTTGCCGCGCACCAGCTTGATGTCGCCAGCCATCTGCATCATCCAGCCCATGCACGGAATCTTGAACATGGTGTCCTTGCTCAGCCACTTCATTTCCCACGGGACGCAGCTGATCAGGAACACATCGGCGTACGATTCATGGTTGGCGACCACCACATACGGCCGGCGCGGATCGGCCAGCGAGCCCCTGGTGCGGAAGCGCCAGAGGCTGTTGATGCGCAGCGCCGTGACACCGACCAGGCGGAAGGCGCGACCGGCGGCATAGCGCCCCGGATCGAAGGGGGCCGTGATGGCGTACACGAGGGCCACGACGGGCGTCCCGAGGATGACCACCAGCACGGTGGCCGTCCAGGCCCACCAGTGCTGCAGCGTGCGCACCCACCGCATGACCGGTCTCAGCTGGCCGGCGTGTCGACCGGCGCGTCCACGGGATCGATGAACCCCGCCTCCTTATGCGACCCGTCGCAGAACGGCTTCACCTTGGAGGCGCCGCAGCGGCACAGCGACATCGGGCGACCTTCTGCACGGGGCGGGATCACCGCGCCGTCGGCGTCGAGGAGGACGATCTGGGCGGCATCGTCGGCGGAAATGCCAAGCGATCCGTTCTTGCGGACGGTGATGGTAATGGGCATGAAACGGGACGGAGTAAAGAGTATGGGGGACGGAGCAGGACGTGCGGTCCTACGCCGAAACAGCCGGGGCGCTCTGGGCCGCGAAGCGCTTGAGACGGGCAATCATGGCCGACAGGCCGGATTCACGGGCACCGAGCCCGATGTCCTGCATGAGCAAGCGCACGACGTCGCCCGGAAGTGCCAAGGTAACCGCCGGCGGCTGGTCGTTCACGGCGGCGAAGGTAATGGCGAGGACCGCGGCCACGGTCGGTGACTGCCGCGCATTCACGTCAGCGTAGAAGTGCAGGGTGCCGTCGGCCTGCCGTTCGGGAAAGATGTCCACGCGGGTCTGGCATTCCGGGACGGTGAACGCCGCCCGGTCCAGTTCGGCCAGCCGAGCCGGCAGCGGTTCCAGCTTCTTCGACCACCCCAGCAGCGCCTGCATCTTGTCTTCCCGCTCGAGCAGGCGGAACTGGCGCAGCGTGCGAGCCAGCGCGTCGGGGAGTGCCGCGGCGGGCACTGCCGTCTCGGGTACCGCGGGGCTGCTCGTGGGCGATGGGGTGGCGTGGGGCATCCCGGAATGCAATGTTGCGACGGTCGACGGGTCAAGCGTGGCCGGTCGCGGCAGGGTCTCTCTTTCGTGAGTCCGGGCGTGATGGTGCGTGCAACGCGGGTGGTGGTACTCGCCTCGGGCGTGATCGCCGGGTGTCTGGTCGCGGGCTGCAGCGGGCCGGCGGTGCCCGACATGGCGGTGGGCACGCTCGAGGTGGTCGAGGTCGACGTCGGGCCGCTGCAGCCGGCGCGGGCGCTGCAGGTGCTGGTGCAGGAAGGTGACGTGGTGCGCGCCGGTGACACGCTGGTGTTGTTCACGACGCCCACGCTGGCCAGCGCCACGGCACAGGCGGACGCGCGGGCGGTGGCCGCCCGCGAAGCGTCGCGCGAACTGGCGCGTGGCGCCCGCCCGGGTGAAATCAACCGTGCCGCCGCCGAGCTGCGCGTGACCGAGGCCGACGCCGAGCGCACGGCGGCGGATCTGGCGCGTCTCGAACCGCTGGCCGCGGCCGGCGACGTGAGTCGGGCGTCGTTGGATGCCGTACGGGCCGCGGCGCGCGCAGCGGCGGGACGTCGTGATGCGGCGCGCGAAGCGCTCCGGCTGTTGGAGGCCGGGGCCCGCTCCGAGCGGCGCGTGGCGGCGGCCGCGGAAGCGCGCGGGGCGGCGGCCGCGGCCGAGGGGTGGCGGGCCACGGCCAGTGACCTTGTCCTGCTGTCGCCGGTGAATGGGGTGATTTCCAGCCGGAACGTGGAGCCCGGGGAAGTGCTCGCCGCCGGTCAAAGTGCGGTGACGGTGTCGCAGCCGTCGCGTCCGTGGGCCCGCATCTACGTCTCGCAGTTCGTGCTCCCCACCCTGCATCCGGGCGATTCGCTTTCCGCGCAACTCGACGGCGACAGCACGGTGTTCCGCGGCCGCATCGCCGCGATCGCGTCGCGGGCCGAGTTCACGCCGCGGGTGGCGCTCACCGACAAGGAACGCGCCGACCTGCTGTTCGGTGTGAAGGTGGAGTTCGCCGATACCACGCAGCGACTGCGCGCCGGCATGCCGATTTCCGTGCGGCTGCCACGCACCGCCAAGTGATCCAGCCGGTACCGGCCAACGGAGCGCCCGCCGGCTCCCCCGCCGGCTCCCCCGTCGGCTCCCCCGTCGTGCGGACGCGGGCCCTGCGGAAAGCCTATGGCGAACTGGTGGCGGTGGCCGGACTCGATCTGGAGATCGCGCGCGGCGAGGTGTTCGGATTGCTCGGCCCCAACGGATCGGGCAAGACGACCACGATTCGCATGCTCTGCGGACTCGTGGTGCCCACGAGTGGCTCGGCGGAGGTGGCGGGACTCGACGTCGAGACGAACACGGAGGGGGTGCGTCGGCGCATCGGCTACATGTCGCAGCGCTATGGGTTGTACGACGAACTCACGGTGGCGGAGAATCTCCGCTTCTATTCGTCGGTGTACGGTCTCGTGGGGCACGATCGCGACGTGCGGCTGGCGGAGCATGTGGAATCGCTCGGGTTGGGCGCGCGATTGCACCAGCGTGCGGGGACGCTCAGCGGCGGGTGGAAGCAGCGACTCGCGCTCGCGTGCGCCACGGCCCATCACCCGGACTTGGTGTTTCTCGACGAGCCCACGGCCGGGGTCGATCCGGCGGCCCGTCGGACGTTCTGGGAAACGATCTATCAGCTGGCGCGCGAAGGCACGACGATTCTGGTCACCACGCACTACATGGACGAAGCCGAGCGCTGTCAGCGGCTCGCGTTTCTGTCGCGCGGGCAGTTGATCGGTCTCGGCACCCCGGCGGAAATCGTGAAACAGTTCAACGCCGAGAAGGTGGAAGATGTCTTCGTGATGCTACAGCAGCGCGATGAAGCGGATGAAGCGCTGGCCGCCACCGGCACAACGTCATGAGCGCGCTGTTCGAGCGCGTGCGCCGCTGGACCGTGTGGCCGATGCTCTGGAAAGAGTTTCTGCAGCTGCGTCGGGACCGGCTCACGTTCGCGATGATGACGGGGTTGCCGGCGATGCAGCTGCTGCTGTTCGGGTACGCCATTCAGACCGACGTGCGACGATTGCCCACGGTGGTGCTGGATGAGTCGCGCACCAGTGAGAGTCGTGCGCTGATTCAGGTGCTCGCCAACACCGACAACTTCACGTTTGTCGCGTCGGTGCCCGACCGCGCGTCCGCGAAGCGCTGGATCGAACGTGGTGCGGCGCGTGTCGCGCTGGTGATTCCCCCGGAGTATCAGCGCAACATCCGGAGCGGACACACCGGCGTCGCGCAAATGCTGATCGACGCGGCCGATCCGCAGAGCTCGGGCGCGGCCATCGCCGGTGCACAGCTAGCCGCGCAGGCGCGCGGTGCGCAGTTGCTGGCCTCGCAGTACAAGATCCGCCCGCCGGTCGAGATCCGTGTGCGTCCGTGGTACAACCCGGCACAGAAGAGCGCGACGTTCATCGTGCCGGGCATCGTGGGGATTCTGCTCACGATCACGATGACGCTGATCACCAGTACCGCCATCGTGAAGGAGCGGGAGCGCGGCACGCTCGAGCAGCTCATTGTCACGCCGATCAGTCGGACGAGTCTGATGCTCGGGAAGCTCGTGCCGTTCGTGTTGGTGGGCTACGTGCAGATGTCGGTGATTCTGATGCTGGGTGTGACCTTCTTCGACATCCCGATCATGGGCAGCCTCGGACTGCTCTATGCGCTGGCGCTGGTCTTCATCGTGGCGAGTCTCGGGGTGGGGCTGCTGATCTCCACGGTGGCGCGCAGTCAGGTGCAGGCGATGCAGCTGGGTTTCTTTTTTATGCTGCCGAACATTCTGTTGTCTGGCTACATCTTTCCGCGCGCCGCCATGCCCGAGCCGGCGCAGTGGATCGGTGCGCTGCTGCCGCTCACGTGGTTTCTGGACATCCTGCGTGGGGTAATGCTCAAGGGCGTCGGCATGCGTGATCTGTGGACACAGCTGGGCGTGCTGTCGTTGGCCGCCGCGCTGTTGCTGGTGGTGTCGGTGCGGCGGTTCTCGAAAACGCTGGACTGAGCGGCCGTCTCGCTGTGTCGCTTCGTTACTCGTGCCCCTTCACCGGATGGGGGCGATAGGACGCCTCCAGCCGCGTGATCTCGTCGGCCGACAGCACGATCTCGACGGCGCCCAGGGCGTCCTCCAGCTGATACATCTTCGTCGCCCCGATGATCGGCGCCGTGACGGCCGGCTTGGCGAGCAGCCAGGCCAGCGCGATCTGGGCCATCGGGACGCCGCGTTCGGCGGCGATCGCGCGCGTGGCGTCCACGATCTCCCAATCCTTCTCGCCTTCGTACAGCCCCACGGCGTAGGCGTCGGTGGAGGCGCGCGTGGTCGAGGCGCGGTCGTCGAGGGCCGTGCGTGTGCCGGCCAGAATGCCGCGGGCCAGCGGCGACCACGGCAGCACCGCGATCCCCTCGGCCTCGCACAGCGGAATCATCTCCCGCTCTTCTTCGCGGTAGATGAGGTTGTAGTGGTTCTGCATGCTCACGAAGCGCGACCAGCCTTTGAGGTCTGAGGTGCCGAGGGCGCGGGCGAACTGCCATGCCCAGCCGGAACTCGCGCCGATGTAGCGCACCTTGCCCGACTGGACGAGATGCTCGAGGGCAGCGAGCGTCTCCTCGATCGGTGTGTACGCATCGAACCGATGAATCTGATACAGGTCGATGGTGTCCACGCCCAGTCGCCGGAGGCTGGCCTCGCACCCCTGCACGATGTGCTTGCGGGAGAGACCGCGCATGTTCGGGCCGGGGGCCATAGGCTGGTAGACCTTGGTGGCCAGCACGATCTCGTTCAGGCGCCCGTATTCCCGCAGGGCGCGTCCCGTGACCTCCTCGCTCATGCCGAGCGCGTACATGTCGGCGGTGTCGAAGAAATTGATTCCCGCCTCGATGGCACGCCGGAAGAACGGGCGGGAGTCCTCCTCGCTGAGCACCCAGGGGCGCCAGGCGGGGGTGCCGTAGCTCATGCAGCCAAGGCAGAGGCGGGAGACGGTCATCCCGGTGGAGCCGAGCGTGGTGTAGCGCATGGGACGGAGTCGCGGGAAAAGAAATCCGGGAACGGAAATCCGGGAACGGAAATGCCCGTTTGTTGATAGAATGTATGCACCCTTGCCCCCCGACCCCGCTGCCATGCTGATCCGCCGTCCCGAAGACATCCCGTCGTCCGAGATCACCTCGGAGACCGTCTACCAGAACCGTCGTGCCTTCGTCGGGACTGCCGGCGCGTTGGCGCTGGGCGGCCTCATTGCCCCGTCCGCGCTGGAGGCCATGGCCTACGGTGGCGGGTCGGCGCGCGCCTACCCGGGGCTGCAGCAGGACGACAAGCTGACGCCCGAAGAGGACGCGACCAGCTACAACAACTACTACGAGTTCGGCACCGGGAAGGACGAGCCGAAGGAGCTCGCGAAGGACTTCCGGCCGATGCCGTGGACGGTGAACATCGAGGGGCTCGTGAAGAAGCCGCGGCCGTTCTCGTTCGATGAGCTGGTGGGGAAGCTGCCGGTGCAGGACCGCGTCTACCGCCATCGCTGCGTGGAAGCGTGGTCGATGGTGATCCCGTGGCAGGGGGTGCAGCTCAAGGACGTCGTGGCGCGCTGCGAGCCGCTGCCGGGGGCCAAGTTCGTGGAGTTCACCACCCTGTACGATCCACGCCGGATGCCGGGGCAGGCCCGCGCGGTGTTGCCGTGGCCGTACAAGGAGGCGCTGCGCCTCGACGAAGCCAACCATCCGTTGGCGTTGCTGGCCACCGGCATGTACGGCAAGGCGCTCCCCAATCAGAACGGCGCCCCGCTCAAGCTCGTGGTGCCGTGGAAGTACGGCTTCAAGGGGATCAAGGCGATCGTGAAGATCAAGTTCACCGACAAGATGCCCAACACGACCTGGAATGACGCCAATCCCAGTGAGTACGGCTTCTACGCCAATGTGAACCCGATGGTCGATCATCCGCGGTGGAGCCAGGCCAAGGAGCGTCGGATCGGGCAGTTCCTGAAGATCCCCACGCTCCCGTTCAACGGGTACGCCAGTCAGGTCGCGTCGCTGTACAGCGGCATGGATCTGCGGAAGAACTACTGAGCCCGTTGATGTCGCCGTGGCTGGCGCGCGCCGAAGCGCCGGTGCGGCGCGTGCTCCGTCCTGCGCTGTGGCTGCTCGTGATCGTGCCCGCGATCGTGCTGGTCGCGCAGCTGCTGTTGGATCAGTTAGGGGCCGAACCAATCGAGGCGCTCGAGCACGCGTCGGGCGAGTGGGCGCTCCGGCTGCTGGCGGCGTCGTTGGCGGTCACGCCGCTCATGCGCCTCACCGGCTGGGGCTGGATGGTCGCGCAGCGCCGGTTTCTGGGATTGGCCGCCTTCTTCTGGGCGATGGGGCATCTGAGCGTCTACCTCGTGCTCGACCAGTTTTTCGACTGGCCCGCGATCGCCGAGGACATTCTGAAGCGGTTGTACATCACGGTCGGGATGCTGGCGTTCCTGCTCATGGTGCCGCTGGCGCTCACGTCGACCAAGTCGTCGATCCGGAAGCTGGGCGGCAAGCGGTGGAACCAGCTGCACCGGCTGGTCTACGTGTCGGCGGTGGCTGGGTGCGTGCACTTCCTGTGGGCGGTGAAAAAGGATCTCACGGAGCCGCTGTTGTATGCGGGCGTGTTCGCGCTGCTGTTCGTGCTGCGCGTAGTCCGGCGCGGGAGCCCGCGGCGGATGTGACGGTTCGGGCAGGCGGTGCGTCCCCCTTTCTGGAAACGCAAACACCCTGACCCTCCTGTCTTCATGCCCTCATCAGCCGACGCCGGCTTGCGAGCATCGGGCGCTGTCCTGACCACCGCACTCCGGAGATCGCTGCAGAGCGTCCCCGTGGTCGGCACACCCGTTTTCGGGGAGACACGGGATCGGCTGCTCCTCGCCCTCCTGATCGGCTACACCGTCTTGGTGACCGCCTCAATGGCGGTGGGCGCCGCCGGCCCCGCGTCGGCGGGCTGGTCCGGCGGGCTCGCCCTGCTGCCGCTCGGCCTCGCGGCGCTGGCACTCGCCATCCGCGCCGGGCGTGAACAGGCGCTCGACCGCGGGTCGCGCACCTTCTGGCGGATCGTGGCGCTGGCCGTCACCGTGCTCGCGATTGTGCATGTGGCGTCGGACGTCGTGTTGCGCCCCCGCTTTCCGGCCGCTGCGGAGACCACCGCCATGCTCGCGCCGGTCATTGCCGAACTGCTGGTGCTGCTCGGCTTCCGGTGGCTGCCGAATGCGCCGCGGTCGGTGGTCGATCGCGCCAAGCTTTCGATTGATCTCCTCACGGTGGCCGTGGCGGGGTTGCTGGTCACCTGGTACGACAGCTGGATGGTCGGTGATCGGGCCATCCCGATGGGCGCGTTCGCCCTCCTGCACTTGCAGGCGACGATGGCGCTGATGCTCATGCTGGTGGTCTCGGTGGCGTGGGCGCGCACCGCGCTCCGGCACGGGGCGCAGGTGCTGGCCGTCCTCGGGGCCGCGCTGATGCTGCAATTCGTCGCGCACGTGGCTGCCATTGTGCAGCTGACCGTGGGAGGCGCGGCTGTCGACGTTGTGCGGATGGTGTCGCCGATCGGCCTGGCGCTCGTCGCCGTGGCCGCGTGGCTGACCAGCGCCACCGCCATGCAGCGGACGCTCCGCCGTCGTCACGAGCGGGACCGTCTGGCCGGCAGTCTCATTCCGTACGTGGCGGTGCTGCCGGGTTTCGTCCTGCTGCTCCGGTTGGCCTACACGGACGTGGCCACGAG
>JARIEV010000029.1 GCA_031127225.1 Gemmatimonadota bacterium
CGACGGCGGGATCCTCACCGAACGCCAGCATACGAATCGTGACCTGCGTGATCGCCGGCTGGATGTACTGCGACCCCGCCGCGCCGACCACCAGCCGCACCTGATTCCCTTCCAGCACCATCGTCGGCGACATCGTTGAGTTCGCGTAGCGATTCGTCCCGCGCGTCTTCGCGTCGAAGTTGTTGCCGGCCGAGTTGAGGAAGAAGCCGTCGGTGTAGACGCCGGAGCCGAACAGGACGCCCACCGTCGTGGTCGCCGACACCGCGCTGCCGTCGCCGTCTACCACCGCGAGGTGCGACGTGAAGCTCTGCCCGTCCGGCTCCGCATCACGCGACGCCGGCGGTGCGGCACCGACGCGCGCGGCCGCGGTGGGATAGGGATCGAACGACGCGCACGCGCCGGGAGCCGGCATCGTATCGAACGCGGACGGATCACCGGCCACGGCGGTATCCGGGAGCACGCCACCCACCAGTGCCGCACGCTGCCGCGCGTAGCCCGGATGCACCACACCGTGGGCCAGCACGCGCTGGGCGAGCGGATCGCCGCGATGCGCCCCGGCGTCGGCGTTGCCGATGCGCATAATGTCGGCGAGCTTCGCCACCGCGTCGCCGTTTTCGGTGAAGTTGCCGGCGTCCGCGATGCCGGCCGCGTCGGCCATCTGCAGCATTTCGAGCACGGCCGCACCACCCATCGGCGGCGGCGCGCCCAGCAGCGTGTAGCCACGCCACATGGTGCACAGCGGACGCATCGGCGTGAGGAAGTAGCGGTTCATGTCGCTCACGGTGATCAGCCCGCCCTGCGCCTGCACCTTGGCCGCCAGTCGCTCCGCAATGGCGCCCGTGTAGAAGGCCGGTCGGCCTTGCTCCGCAATCCGCTGCAGCGTGGTCGCCAACTCCGGCTGCACCAGCCGATCTCCGGGGCGCAGCGCCTCGCCGCGCGGCATGAAGCGCGCGGCCGCGAGCGAGTCGGCCATCATCTTGTCACGCGATGAGACAATGGTCCGCGCCAGCAACGGCGACACGATGAACCCGTCGCGCGCGAGGGCGATGGCGGGAGCCATCACTTGCGCCCGTGTGAGCTTGCCCCACTTCTCGTGCGCCTCGAGGATGCCAGCCACCATCCCCGGCGTCGCGGCCGCGCGCCCCGCGCGACGGACCCGCGCGGTATCGGCACGCCCCCAGCGTTCGTCCTCACCCGAGCGCGGATAAAACGAGAGATGCTCGACGGTGCGCGACCGCGCGTTGTAGTACGTCAACGCGCCACCGCCACCGAGCCCGGTCTGCGAAACGTCGGTCACCGACAACGCGAACGCAGTGGCGGCAAAGGCGTCCACGGCGTTGCCCCCCTGCGCGAGGATCGCCGCACCGGCGGCAGCGGCATCGGGGTGCGACGCGGCCACCATGCCGCGGTCGCTTTCCACCCGCTTGCCCGACATCGGCGCGATGGCACCGCCGGGTGCCGCACGGGTGCAGGCAACGACCCCTGCGGCAAGCAGCAGCGCAGTCGTGGTGACGCTTCGGACGGAACGGTGGCGCGTCAAGCTCGTCGGCAACGGCGGGTCCTCCGGGGGAGGTACGGGTGAGAACGACTACGGTGCGATGAGGGAGAGCAACTGGCGCACGATGCGCTCGGTGAGCCCCCACACGATGTGCTGCTCCACGCGGTACGCGGGAAACCGCGCGGACTGTCCCTGAATCTCCATCACATGCTCGGCCTGCGTATCGTCGTGACGCAGCACGGACAGCGGCACCCAGAACGTGGCTGCCACTTCGTCGCTCGGCACCAGCACCACCGACGGCTCCACGAGCGCGACGAACGGCCGGATCAGCACAGGAGGCAGCGTACGGTTGCGGGGCGCCAAATCATCGAGCCGCCCCAGCATCTGCCCCTGCGTCAGGTCGAGCGCCAGTTCTTCCCGCGTTTCACGGACGGCCGTTCCCTCGAGCGATGCGTCACCCGGCTCGTGCCGTCCACCGGGAAAGGCCATGTGGCCGCTCCATGGGTCGCGCGCCAACTCCGCGCGCTTGATGAACAGCACCTCCGGCTCCTGCTCAACCACGCGCAGCACCACCGACACCGCCGCCAGCCGCGACGCCGCCGTGGCCACCGCATCGATCGGGGTGCGCGCCGCCAGCCGCCGCGCGAGCCGCGACACATCGGCCTGTTGCAGGGCCCGTTGCAGGAGCTGCTCGCGCATGGCGGCCGTCAGTCCGCGACCGCGCCTCCCGACGCCACCCACTCGCGGAAGCCGCCCGCCATCGACGAGACGTTGGTGTAGCCCATCTCCACCAGCGTGCGCGCGGCCAGCGCCGAGCGATTACCGCTCGCGCACATGAGCACCACCTGCGCGTCACGGGGGACGATCGATTCGATCTGGCTTTCGAGAACACCACGGCCGATGTACTGCGCCGGCGCGGCGTGGCCAAGGCTCCATTCGTTCTGCTCGCGGACATCGACGAGCACCAGCGGCGCGCCGTGGGCGAGCCGGTCCTGAACTTCGCGCGCCGTCACCTCGGTGATCCCTGCCTTGGCCTCGGCGATGAGTTGTTGTGCGGTCTTCATGTCACGTCCCGGGTGAAGTGAGAAAGGGTGATGTCGCGTGGAGCGTCGTGTCGACACGCAACGTGCGCGTGTCGGCATCCAGCGTGGCCATGGCGCCGAAGGGCAGCGTCCACTGGTCGGAAATATGACCCACCGGAATGCCGAGTAGCGTGGGCACCTGCAACGCGTCCGCCAGTTCGGTCACGATCGCGGTGATGCTGCGCGTGCCATCGTCGGTGGTATCCGTGCAATCGGTGAAGGCGCCGAACGCAACGCCCACACACCCGTGGAACGACCCGGCAAGGCGCAGCTGGGTGAGCATACGGTCGATCCGGTAGGTGGCCTCGTTGATGTCTTCGAGCACGAGGATCGCGCCGTTGAAATCAACGGCCCACGGCGTGCCGCACAGCGAGGCCACCAGAGCCAGATTCCCGCCGGCCAACCGGCCGTGGGCCAGGCCACCGCGGATCACCTGCGCATCCGGGGCGATGCCGCCGCTGTCCGCCTGCTGCTGCACCGCGCGTACGAGCGAGTCGCGCGAAAAGTCCGACAGCGGCGACCGCGCCGTGGGGCCGTGATAGCTCACCAGCCCGGCGTGTTGCCAGGCGGCGTGCAACGCCGTGATGTCCGAATAGCCGAGCAAGACTTTGGGGTGCTGCTGCAGGAACGGCGCGCCCAGCCGCGGCAGCAGTCGCGCCGCGCCGTAGCCGCCGCGCAGACACCAGATGCCGTCGATGGCATCATCGGCAATCGCGGCGAGAAGGTCGTCGCCGCGCTGCACGTCGTCGCCGGCAAAGTACCCCGTGCGTTGCATCGCGTGTCGCCCGACCTGCACCTCCCAACCCAGCGACTCGGCGGTCGCCACCGCGCGCTCGAGCTCGTGCGGCCCGTGCAGCGGTCCCGACGGCGAGATCATGGCCACCCGCGACCCCGGCGGCAGCGGGGGCGGCAGTCGCAACGCCGTCTGCAACGCCGTGCGCAACGACGCGGGACCGGCCGCGCGATCGGACCCGGGCCGGACATCACGCCCGGTATCGCGTTCCGGCAAATCAGGAGTGCCCGCGGCTGCAGCCATCCCGCAACGTATCGGCCCTGCCACGGGCGAGCAACGGAATGCGCCGGCCGGCCGGTACGTCGCCCGTGGCAGTGTCGTCAGCGCCGTGTACCGGCCACCTTGCAGCACATCATGCTCTCCCCATCGATTCCCCTCATCGCGGCGATCGCGACCGCACCGTGGGTGGCGGCGCCGCTGGTGCTGGCGCGTCGCCTGCGCACCACGCCCAGCCTCGACGACCTCGACGAGGCCGCGCTGACGTCGGGCACCCAGCCTCGCGTGAGTATCGTGTTGCCGGCCCGCAACGAGGCCGTGCACATCGCGGCGTGCGTGCGCAGCATCCGGGCCAGCACATGGCCGGATCTCGAGCTCATCGTGGTGGACGACCACTCCACCGACGGCACCGGTGCGTTGGCCCGTGACGCCGCCGACGGCGATGCCCGCGTGCGGGTGATCGACGCCCCGGATCTGCCACCGGGGTGGTTCGGTAAGCAGTGGGCCTGCCAGTCCGGTGCGGCGCATGCCACCGGATCGTTGCTGTTGTTCACCGACGCCGACACGCGGCACGCCCCTGATCTCGTGACGCGCATGGTGCGCATGCGCGAGCAGCGCGGCGCCGAATTACTGTCGGTGGCGGGCCATCAGGCCATGGGGACGATCTGGGAGCGCGCAGTGCAGCCGTCGGTGTTCACGCTGATTCTCACGCGCTACGGCGGGGCCGACGCCATGGAACGTGCCACGAATCCGCGCGACGTCGTCGCCAACGGCCAGTGCTTCATGCTCTCGCGCACGGTCTACGACGCCCTTGGCGGCCACGAGCCCATCCGCGGCTATGTCGTCGAGGACGTCATGATGGCGCAGGCCGTGAACCGGGCGGGCGGGCGCGTGTCGCTGGCCCTCGGGATCGGACAGCTCAGCACACGCATGTACGACGGGCTGTCCAGCCTCAGGAAGGGGTGGGGCAAGAACATGTACGCCGGTGGACGCCACGCGATGTGGTGGGGGGCCCTGGGGCAGCGCCTGTACCCGCTGTTCCTGCTCGCCTTTCCGGTGGGCGTGCTCGCACCGTTCGTGGCGCTGGCGATCAGTGGGTGGAACGCCGCCACCGGTGGCGGCCCGTCGGGCTGGCTGCTCTGGAGCGCCGTCACGAGCCTCGCCGTTCTCGCGTCGTTCGCCGCGGCCAACCGGCTCAACCGGGACCCGGCGTATCGCGCGCTGCTCGCCCCGCTGGGCGGCGCGATCGTCCTGCTGATTTGTGTGCAGGCGATCGCGCGCGGCAACCGCGTCCAGTGGAAAGACCGCGGCTACGTGTCACAGTAGCCGCGGTGGCATCGCCGACGCAGCGTTACCGCGTGAGCCGCGTGGCGCGCGCGAGATAGGCGGCCCGCAGCCGCATCGTCACCGGTCCCGGGGCGCCGTCGGCGATGGTGTGATCGTCGATGCGCGTCACCGGCAGCACGAAACTCGTCGCGCTGCTCATCAGGCATTCGTCCGCGGCCAGCGCCTGCGTTACCGTGAACGCCCGCTCGCGTACCGGCACGCCGGCCTCGTGCGCGATCTCCAGCACCACGTCACGCGTAATGCCGGCCAGGATGTCGCTCGACGTCGGGCGCGTGCACAGCGTCCCGTCGCGTACGATCCACACGTTGCTCGAACCGCCTTCGGTCACGAGTCCGTCTTCGTGCATCATCGCCTCGAAGGCGCCCGCCGCGCGCGCGGCCTGCTTGGCCAGCACCTGCGCGAGCATGCTGGTGCTCTTGATGTCGCACCGCTGCCAGCGGAGATCCGGCACCGTGAGCAGACGGACACCGGCGGCGTTCGGGTCGGCGAGCAGCAGCTTCGGGCGGGCGTACGCGAACATCGTGGGGACCACCTGCGCGGGGAACGGGAAATCCCGCTCCGCGACGCCGCGGGTGACCTGCAGGTACACGAGCCCCTCGTGCACACCGTTCTGCGTGGCCAGCTGCTGCATCACGTCCAGCCACACGGCAGTCGGCTGCGTGTCCGGGATACCGATCGCGGCCAGCGACCGCGACAGTCGTACCAAGTGACGGTCGGCATCCAGCAACCGGCCGTTCACCACCGCCGCGACTTCGTATACACCGTCCCCGAACAGGAGGCCGCGATCGAAGATGGACACGTGGGCGTCCTGTTCGGCGACGAAGGATCCGTTGAGCCAGCAGACGGGCATGGGAAGTCGGGCGGTGAGGGAAAGAGAACGGTCGGATTCAGAGCATCGTGCGGCACACACCGGCCACGGCACCGGCCAGCAGCACCCACCCGCTGCCGAGTTGCGTGAACAGGAGCACCACGGCCGAGAGGGCCAAGATAGCCAGCGCCACGGGATCGGGGGTAATCGCACGCGCCATCAGCAGCACGACCGACGTCATCAGCGCCAGCGAGACCGCATTCACGCCATCGAGGGCGGACGACCAGCGATGCGAGCTGCGCAGGCGTGCCACGAAGGGTGCCGTGAGCGCGACCGCCACGAACGCCGGCAGGAAGATCCCGACCGTCGCCGCCAGCGCGCCCGCCGGTCCGCCCACGAGATAGCCCACGAACGTGGCCGCCGAGAACACCGGCCCCGGGGTGATCTGGCCCACGGCGATGGCGTCGAGCAGCTGCGCATCGGTGAGTACGCCCTGCCGCGTCACGAACTCGCCGCGCAGAAAGGACAGCAGCACGTAGCCGCTGCCAAAGAGCACGCTGCCGATTTTGGCGAAGGCGAGCAGGATCGACCACGGCGCCATGGCGGGCGCGATGGCGGCGGCGGCCGCCGTCGTTGTCGCCGCGACCGGCGGGGCGGCGGCGGCGCCGAGGAGGAGGCCGGCCACCGGGCGCGCTGAGGGATGGGCGTCGTCACCGGCATCATCCGTCCCCGCGCCCGCGCGCACCACCGAGATTACCAGGGCCACCGCAAGCACCGCGAGCTCCGACACGCCACCCAACACCGCCGCCAGACTCGCCATCGCCAGCGCAGCCGCCCAGCGCGTGCGCACGAGGCTCGTGCGCAGACGCCAGAGCGCCTGCACCACCACGGCCACCACCACCGGCTGCATTCCCGCCAGCATGGCCGCGGCGCGCACCCGCCACACCGCGCTCTCGTGCGCCATGGTGTATGCGGCCGCGAGCCCCCACACCAGCAGGACCGCCGGCAGGATGAAGCTCACCCCGGCCGCGAACAGCCCGGACCACCCGGCCCGACGGTAGCCCAGATGAATCGCGAGCTCGGTGGAGTTGGGGCCGGGGATCAGGTTGGCCGCGCCCACGAGATCGGCGAACGCGTCGGCCGTCACCCACCGCCGCCGCCGCACGCATTCGTCCTCCATGGCCGCGATGTGCGCCGCCGGCCCACCAAAGGCCGTCAGCCCCAGTCGACCGAACACGCGCGCCACCTCGACCCACGCCGCTGTTGCCATCCCGCAGCGTACGCACCCGCCCCGCGCTCCGAAAGCACCACCGGCGTACTTCGGGTGACACACGGCCATCAGGGCACCCCTACGATGGCCCCGTGCTCACACTCCGCGCCGCCGCCCAACTGCTCGCGCAGGCCGACTCCCGGTCCGCGCTACGCCCCATCGCCCACGCCATGGGTTTCACCGCGCCCGCCATCCGGATCGCGACCCACGACCGCAGTCCGCTGCGCCTGGACCCACTCGTGATCAGCGCCGACCTGCGGCACGGCCCGGACACCCTGCGCCTGCTCTGCGCCGAACTCGCCCCACCCACCGATCTCGCCGCCGCCGCCGACCCGCGCGAACTCACCCGACGGCTCGCCCTCACGCTCCTGCAGCAAGCGCCCGCGCGCCACTGGTGCCTGGTCACGCTCGATGCCCGCCAGCGCACGCTCTGCATCGCCACGGTCCAGCCCCACGCCAACGGACCGCGCATCGCCGCCCTCCGCATCGACCGCGCGCGCGTAGTCGACTCCGACGCCGACACGCTCCGCACGCTCGCGGCGGTGACGGAGCCATCGGCCCTGCTCCGCCACGCCCGCTTCACCGACATCCTGCGACGGGACGCGCTGTCCAACCGGTTCTACGGCGTGCTCGAACGCGCCGTCAGCACGCTCGCCACCGACGCCACGGGCACCGCGTCACCCACAGAACGCCGCGAACTGGCGCTGCTCTGCACCTCGCGCTGTCTCTTCCTGGCGTTCCTCGAAGCGAAGGGCTGGCTCGACCATCGCCTCGACTTTCTCATGCACCACACCACCGCCCAGCTCGAACGCGGTGGACACCTCCACCAGCGCCTGCTACGCCCGCTCTTCTTCGGCACGCTCAACACGCCGCGCCGCGACCGCGCACCCGCCGCCCGCGCCTTCGGAGCGGTGCCGTTTCTCAACGGCGGTCTCTTCTCGCCCACTCCCCTCGAACGCCGGCACCGCACGCTCCGCTTCTCCGATGACGCCGTCACGCACCTGATCGGCGCCGTGCTCGATCGCCATCGCTTCACCGCGCACGAGGATTCGGCGGCCTGGTCGGAAGCCGCGGTCGATCCGGAAATGCTCGGCCGCGCCTTCGAATCACTCATGGCCACCGACGAACGCCGCCGCTCAGGCGCGTTCTACACGCCGCCCGCTCTGGTCGATCACGTGGTGCGCGATGCCCTGCACACCGCCCTCCCCGGTCTCCCCGCCGACGCCCTCGACGATACCCGCGTCGCACCACACGACGACGCGCCGCTCACCCTCCCCGCCGCCACACTGCATGCCCTCAATCACCTGCGCATCCTCGATCCGGCATGCGGGTCCGGCGCCTTCCTCGTGCACACGCTGGAACGCCTCGCCGCCCTGCACCAACGCGTCGATCCCACGGTCGCCACACACCACATCCGCCGCCGCCTGCTCACCCACGGCATCTTCGGCGTCGATCGCAATCCGGTCGCGGTCTGGCTCTGCGAATTACGCCTCTGGCTGTCGGTGGTCATCGAATGCCCGGAAACGGATGTCACGCGCGTGCCGCCACTGCCCAACCTGGATCATCACATCCGCGTCGGTGACTCGCTCGCCGGTGGCTCTTTCCGCTTCGCGCCCCCCAGCGCCCGCACCCTGACCACGCTGCGCGAGCGCTACACCCGCGCCGCCGGCCCCCGCAAACACGCCATCGCCTCCGCCCTGCAACGCGAGGAACGACGGCGCGCCATCGCCGAAGTCACCCGACGACACGACGCGATCCGCACGGAACGCGCCGCCCTCCTCGGCACGCTCCGCGCACGCGATCTGTTCGGACAGCGCCGCCCCCCCAACCGGCACGACCGGCAACGCCTCGCCCTCCTCCGCCAGCACGGACGCGATCTCTCCGCCACCCGCGCACGGCTCGCCGACGGCGGCGCCCTCCCGTTCCGATTCGTCACCTACTTCGCCGACGTCGCCGCCGCCGGAGGTTTCGACGTCATCGTGGGCAATCCGCCGTGGGTGCGCCCCCACGCCCTCACCCACGACGACCGCGAACGCCTGCGCCGCGAGTTCCGCAGCATGCGCGCCGCCACCTGGCACGCCGGCGCCGCGCGCGCCGGCGCCGGCGTGGGCTTCGCCTCACAACCGGATCTGGCGGTCGCATTCATCGAACGCAGCCTGGAATTGCTCGCCCCGCACGGCACCCTCGCCCTGCTGGTCCCGGCCAAGCTCTGGCGCACGCTCTCCGGCGGCGGCATCCGACGCACGATCACACAACACGCCGACATCCGCACGATCCGCGATTGGAGTGATGCCCCGGCCCTGTTCGACGCGGCCACCTATCCGTCACTGCTCGTCGCCAGCAAACACCCGCCGCACACCGAGCCCCCCCTGTCACCCACCGACATCACGGTCTCGGTCGCCCGCGGCGCCCACGACCGCCCCTTCCGCCTGCCCACGGCACGGCTCGCCCTGGGCGGCGACCCGGCCGCCCCCTGGATCCTCCTCCCCCCCGACGCCCACTCGGCCTTCGAACGGCTCCGCACGTCCGGACCCCCACTCGGCGACTCCCCCCTCGGCCGCCCCCTCCTCGGCATCAAATGCGGCTGCAACGCCGCCTTCCTCGTCCACGCCCACGAACACGACGACGACGGCGCCACCGTCCGCAGCGCCGACCCCACCGCCGCCCGCACCGCCGTCATCGAACGACAACTCCTCCGGCCCGCCCTGCGCGGGGAATGCCTCTCCGCACGCCACGACGGTACGCCCCGCCCCTCCGGCGACGCACTGCGCCTGATCTGGACCCACGGCCCCGACGGCATGCCCCTGCGCACCCTCCCACCCGCCACGGCACGCTGGCTCGCCCACTGGCGCCCACGACTCGAAGGCCGCCGCGATGCCCGCCCCCGACAACCCTGGTGGACGCTCTTTCGCACCGAGGCCGCCCGCAGCGACGCCCCCCGCGTGGTCTGGGCCGACATCGGCAAACGCCTGCGCACACGCGTGCTCGACGCCGATGACCCCACCGTGCCACTCAATACGTGCTACGTGGTCCGCACCCCCACCCTCGACGACGCCCACGCACTCAACGCCCTCCTCCACGCCACCATCACCGCCGCCTGGCTCGACGTCCTCGCCGAACCGGCACGCGGCGGCTTCCGACGATTCCTCGGCTGGACGGTCGCCTCACTCCCCATCCCCGCCGACTGGCCACGCGCACGCCGCATCCTCGCACCCCTGGGTCGCCAGATCGCCACGACACAGGCGCCCAGTGATGACGCCCAGCACGACGCCCTCGATCAGGCCGTCGCCGACGCCTACGACATCCCCCTCCGCCAACTCCTCCCCCTGCTCCACTGGTATCGCCCATGACCTGGATGCTCACCGACCGCCGGCACGTACACGCACAACTCGCCGACGCCGTGCTGGCCGACCCGCCACCGGCCGCACTGGGCGACATCACCCTGCTCCCCCACCAGCGCGACGCCGTCGCACGCATCCGCACCGCCATCCGCACACACCACGGCGCACTCCTCGCCGACGACGTCGGACTCGGCAAGACATACACCGCCCTCGCCGTCGCCAGCCGCTATACCCAGGTGCACGTGATCGCCCCCGCCGCCCTCCAGGCGATGTGGCGCACCGCCATCACACACGCCCAGTTGCCGCACGTCCGACTGCACTCGGTCCACGGGTTCTCGCACGGCGCACCCGAGCGCACCGACACGCCCCCGTGCGTCGTGCGGGAAGCAGCCGACCGCACATCGCCGCCACGCTCCGTCCTCGTGATCATCGACGAGGCCCACTACCTGCGCACCCGGCGCACCGCACGCTACGCCGCCGTCGCACGGTTCGTGAGCGGCTGCGACACCCTGCTCCTGTCAGCCACGCCACTCCACAATCGGGCCGACGAGCTGCGCCATCTGCTCGGCCTCTTTCTTGGCGCGCGGGCCGACCTCCTCTCCGACACCCTGCTCGCACAAGTCGTCATCCGGCGCACCACCGCCCACGCACTCCCCGGATCGGTGGCCACCCCCGCCATTCAACGACACCACGCGCACCCGATCCCGCACGACCGCGACACGCTCGCCCACATTCTTGCCATCCCCGCGCCCCTCCCCGCCCACGATGGCGCCGTCGCCGGTGCACTGATCAGGCTGGGGCTGCTGCGCGCCTGGTGCTCCAGCGACGCCGCCCTCACGCACGCCGTCCGGCAGCGGCGCCTGCGGGGGCACGCCCTGCAACAGGCGCTGCGTGCCGGACGGCATCCCACACAGGCGGAACTGCGCAGCTGGCTCGTCGGCGAGCACGACGTCCAGCTCGCGTTCCCCGAACTGATGGCGCAACACCCCGTCGAAGCCGCACCACTCCTCGACCGGCTGGCAGCCCACCTCGATGCCCTCGAGCGGCTCGCCCAGCATCACGACGCCACCGCCTGTGGCGATGTCGCCCGCGCCGACGCGCTCCGGGACATCATGCGGGCACACCCCGATACCCCGATCATCGCATTCTCACAGTTCACCCGCACCGTGCACGCCCTGCATCGCGCCCTCGCCGACATCGCCGGCGTCGGCGTGCTCTCCAGCCGACACGCCCGCATCGCCAGCGGCCGTATCAGCCGCAGCGACGCCCTGGCTCGCTTCGCCCCACACGCACAGGAACGCCCGCCGCCGCCCACGCAGCAGTCCATTCGCCTGCTGCTCTCCACCGATCTGCTCGCCGAAGGCGTGAACCTGCAGGACGCCGGTGTCGTCGTCCACCTCGACCTGCCGTGGACCGACGCCCTGCGCACGCAACGCGTCGGACGCTGCGCCCGCATCGGCTCACCACATGCGGTCGTGCACGTGTACCGCTTCGCACCACCACCACACGGGGAGCGCGCGCTGCAGCTGCACCGCCGGCTCACCCAAAAGGCGCGGCTGGCGAAACGCTTCACCGGCGTCACACCAACACACGCGCGCACAGCGCCGTCGGTGCGCACGGCGAGCGCCGCGGCGCAGGCCACACGCCTGCGCCGCCTGCTCTCCACATGGCGTTATCACGCGGAGCAACAGCCACCGATCACCACGCCCGAGACCACCCACCCGGCCACGGTGGTAGTCACCGCGGTGGCGACCGCCGTGACTACCGCGGTGGCGACCGCCGTGGCACCGGACCACGCATGGATAGCGCACATCGAACACCACGGTGTGCACCAACTACTCTGCGCCATCCCCGGGCGACGGGCGGGAGCGCGACGGCGCGTGGGCACCGGCGTTCGCCTGCTCGTCCGCGCCATCCGGATCGCGCAGCGCGCGGAGCCCGCGGGGGACGGCACGCTCGCGGCGGTGGAAACGTCCACCGCGCACGCGGCCGTCGTCACGGCGGCGATCACGGCGGCCGTGCACCGTGCGCGGCGCGATATTCATCGGTGGGAGCGTCGCAGCCATGTTCGCGAGGCCGCCGGTCCACCGGCCGGCGCGCTGTCTCCCGTGCGGCAGCGCGTGACTCGGCAGATCGAGCAGCTCGTTGGGCGCGCGACGGCGCTCGAGCGCCGGGCGTGGCAGCCTGCCATTCATGAGGCCATGCAGGTCGTCGTGCGCGCGCAGGGGACCGGCGCCGACGATGCGCTCGCGCGCTGGAGCGCTGAGTGGTCCGGGCGGGACCACACGTGGCTCGGGGCGTGGCGGCGCGAGCCGGTGTTGGCGGCGGGCGCGACGAGGGCGGATGCCGATGCCGAGACCAAAGTGTGTGGCGGTGCCAGTGCCAGTACGCGTACCGATGCGCGCGCCGCGCCGCTCGTCGTGCATGCGCTGTTGCTGGTCGGCCCGGAGTTCCACGCCGATTACACTTCGGCATGCCACGACACGCCTTGCTCTTCGATCTCGACGGGACCCTGATCGACTCGATCCAGTTGCTCCTCGAGTCCATGCACTTCGCCTTTGCGGGGCAGGAGCGCGCCCCCACGACGGAGCAGTGGGTGGCGGGGATCGGGACGCCGTTGCGGACCCAGTTGGCCGAGTGGTGTGACGGGGTGGAGGCGGTCGAGGCGTTGGCCACGCGCTATCGCGAGTATCAGACCATCCACCTGCCGCGGCTCACCACCGTATATCCCGGGGTGCTTGAGACCATCGCGTGGGCACGTGCCGCCGGGCATGCCACGGCGCTTGTCACCAGCAAAGGGCGCGGCATGACGGGGCGCTCGCTCGAGCAAGTCGGGCTGGCGTCGTCGTTCGACGCGATCGTCACCTTCGAGGAGACCGCGCGGCACAAGCCGCTCCCCGACCCCGTGCTGCTGGCGCTCGACCGGCTGGGGCTGCCGGCACGCAGCGCGCTGTTCGTGGGGGATTCACCGCACGATATGCATGCCGGGCGGGCGGCCAGTGTGCGCACGGCGGCTGCGCAGTGGGGGCCGTTCAGCCGAGAGGAACTGGCGGTCGCGGCACCCGATTATTGGATGAACAGTATGACAGAACTGCCGGGCATCGTCGCCACGCTCGCAACCTGAGCCGCCGTCCGGCGCGCCGCCGTCAAGCGCGCTGTGCCGGTGCTCGCCGCCGCGACTACGCCGCCGCCAGCTCCTCGATCGCGCGGGCGAGTTCGAAATCCTTTTGGGTGATCCCGCCCGCGTCGTGCGTGCTGAGCGAGAAGTGCACCTTGGTGTAGCGGATATCGATGTCGGGGTGATGCTGCATCGTTTCGGCGATATCGGCCACCTGCGCGATGAAGGCCACACCCGCCGGAAACGTGGCGAAGTGGTACCCCTTCACGAGCGCGTGGCCCTTACGGGACCAGCCCGGCAGGGCGCCGAGGCCTCGCTGGATTTCGATATCGGACAGAGCAGGCATGTGTCTCCTAGAGTAGAGTGTGCCTCGTACGCAGACAATAGGCGCCGGTTCCGGAACGGTTCCCGCGGGCCCCCTCATCGGATTTTCCAGAATCTGATCTTCCCGCCGCCTTTGATTTTCGGTATTTATTCGGCATGACCGCCTTTCCTGCCACCGCCCTCCTCGATCCCGCTCCCGCGTTGGCGCGGCCGGACCTCACGCCACTCCGCGATCAACTGCAATCGGTGGTGGCCAGTGGACGGCAGGCCAGCGGCCCGTGGAGCACGGGGCTGGCGCGATTGGACCGGGCGCTGGGGGGCGGCATTCCGCGGGGGCGGGTCACCGAGATCAGCGGCCCCCTGGCCGTCGGCAAAACGGCGTTGCTGCGGCGGTTGGTGGCGCAGGTGCTGCACACCGGCGCGTGGGTGGCATGGATCGACGCCACGCGCACGCTCGCCCCGGCGCCATGGTCCGCGCTCGGGTCGCGCTTCGTGGTGATCCGACCGCCCGATACCACACGCAGTGCGTGGACCGCCGATCTGCTCCTGCGCAGCGGGGTGTTCGCGCTGGTCGTCATCGACGGTGCCCCCCCGTTGTCGCGCGTGCATGGCGTGCGCCTGGCACAGCTGGCACGAGAGCGCGATGCGGCGTGCGTGGTGCTCGAGCACCACGAGAGTGGCCGTACCGCGCGTCCCAGCCGGTTGGCCGGCACCGTGCGTCTGCGCGTGGCCGCGATGCCGCCGTGCGCGCCGAGTATGCCGCCCTCGATGCGCCTGTTACCCAGCCGACGACGACCCACCCCATCCCCAGCAGAACCGGTCGCCGATGCGTCGCGACGGTGTGTGATAACCGTGGAGAAAGGCGGGCACAGTCAGGGTCGCAGTCAGTCCATCGAGGTGAGCAGTGCAGTCGTCATGGCGCGTCGCGTGTGTACGGATTCCGAGATTCCCGATCGGCGCGGGGTGGCGCGAAGCGCGCGTCGTCCCTGGACCGCCCGCAGCAACAGCAGCGACGCCGAGCAGCCCGGGCAGCACACCGAGCACCCCGTCACCTGGGGCGGACTCGGCGTGTCCGCCAGCGACCTGTACGGAGTTGACCTTCCCGGACACCCAGCTCGCCTTGCCGCTGGGTTTACCGACCGTGGCCTCGCCATCACCAGCGACCGCCCGTTCCCGCCGCGGGAGCGCAGCGACCGTGAAGCCGACCAGCGTACCCGCGACTGGACGCGCGCGCGCGGCCGCCGCCGCGCCGCCGACCCCGGGTACGGTCGCCGCCCCAAACGCCACGAGCCCACCGCCCACGGCCCACGGCTCACGGCCGAGCGCCCATAGCCCCCAGCCCAAAGCCCACTGGGACAACGCCCCCCGCGCCCTCCTCATCGACACCAAACTCCGCGCGGTCTCCCTCGCCGCCGGCCGGGCCGGGGTCCGCGCGGGGATGCTCCTCCCCGAAGCCCGCGCCTGCTGTGCCGATCTCGACGTGCGCGCATGGGACGATCACGCCATCCGCGACGCCGTGTTGGCGGCGAGCACCGCGCTGCTCGCCGCCAGTCCCCAGGTCACGCCCGTGGCCGGTGCGCCCGGGATGTGGTGGGTGGGTGCCAACGGCTTCGAGGCCATCGGTGGCGAAGCCCAGCTTGCGCGCACCCTGCTCGCCATCGCGCAGCAGTGGCACCCCGATGCCCGTGTCGCCATCGCCGATTCATGCGTCGCTGCGCGCGCCGCCACCTGGGCCCCACGCGCGCGCAGTCGCGCCGTACGTGAACGTGATCCGCAGGGTGTGCGGGAACGCGATCCCCTCACGCTGCCCGACGGCATCACCATCATCCCGGCCGGACAGTGCGCGCAGTATCTCGCACCGGCGCCATTGGGGCTGGTGCCCATGGACGATGATTTGCGCGACGCGCTGCAGGCGTTGGGACTGCGCACCGTCGGCGGCCTGGCATCACTCGACGCCGGCGACATCGAAAAGCGCTGGGGCCCCGGCGGCCTCACCGCGTGGCGACTCGCCCACGGCCACGATCCCCGTCGGCCGGGACTCGTGCGCGTGGAAGCCGCGCGCAGTGCGAGCGTGGAGTTGCCCGCGGCGGTGGAAAGCACCGAGCCCGTGCTGTTCGTGTTGCGCGCGCAGTTGCAGCGCCTACTGCGCGAGTGTGTGGAAGACGGGCGCGCCGCCGCGGCGGTCGCGATCACGCTCGTACTCGACGCCGGCCGGCAGTATCCCATCGACGACATCGGCAGTGAAATGCGCGGGCATGTCCACGTGCCCGAAACGTCCGACGACACGACAACGAAGGAAGCAGGAAGGAGGGAATCAGGACGGAGGAAGGAGCCGCCCCCTGCCCCCTCCTCCCTGACCCCCTCCTCCCTGCCTCCTCAGCCGTTGGCAGTTTCAGAAGTGTCGGCCGCATCCCTCCTCGGTATCCCCCAGCGCTCCATCACCCGCGAAATCCGCCCCGCGCGTCCGCTCGCGCGGCTCGAGCCGCTGTTCGATCAATGCCGCAGCCTGCTGGACCGGTGGAGCATTCCCGCGCCGATCATCGGCGTCACCGTCAGCATTCCCGCCACCGCGCCGCTCGCCGCCGATCAAGGCGACCTGCTGATCCCGTCGTGGCGCGACGCCGCCATGAATGCCGACGCCGTGTTCGCGCGCCTGCGCGCCGTGCTCGACCCCGACAACACCGGCACCGTCGTCGTGCACCCCGAAGCCGGCGACAGTCATCGCCCCGAAGACACCGGCCGCTGGATCAGCGCCGACGCCATGACCCTCGGCGCCGCCCCGATACCCGCACCGATTCCAGCGCCGCTTCCTGCACCGGCATCACCAGCCGCGTCGCCGATACCGAACACCGACGCCGTACTCCGCTTGCTCGACACGCCGGAACCGGTGGACGTGGAAGCCCCGCATGGCGCACCCGACGCCGTGTGGTGGCGCGGACGACGCCTGTCGCTCGCCAGCGCCGATGGCCCCGAACGCTTGAGCGGCGACTGGTGGCGTGCCGATGCCTACGCCCGTGATTACTGGCGGTGCGTGGCTGAGGGTGACGGCGAATTGCTGCTGTACCACGAGGCCGGTGCGCAGTGGTACCTGCAGGGGTGGTACGACTGACGGTGAACTGCCAACGGCTTATTAGGCAGGGAGGAGGGTGTCAGGAAGGGGCAGGCAGTAACGGCGCCGTGGTACACCTGCTTCCTCCTTCCTGACACCCTCCTTCCTGCACACGAAGCCGTTGGCAGTTTGCAGTTGGCCGTTCACGTCGACAACGAACTCCGCCCTCGACCGCCTCAATACCCACTACGCGCGATGCACCCCCGGTCGCCCCGCCTCGATCACAAACGCCGCCGCCGTCGCGATCGGCGCATCGGCACGATCCACGTACGGCACCACCCGATACTCGGTGGAGAACAACGTCGGCGTGACTCGGCACCGGGCATACCCACGCTGTCCGTTAAAAAAGTGCAGGTGCGGATTATCGGCCAGCATCCCATTGCCGACCGGCGTGCTCGCCGCGCCATTGCCCCCGGAACTGATCGACGTCCCCACGAACTCGGTGCCGATTGGCCGCGACGACAGATCCTCGAGTCGCTCCGGCACATCCGCAACCCAGCTCACGTGCACGTCGCCCGTGATGATGATCGGATTCGCCACACGGTGGTCGCGCAAACGCGCATGCACCCGCTGCCGCTGCACCGCATAACCGTCCCACTTGTCCATGCTCAAGGCTGGTGTCCCCGTGCCGTTCCACTCGCGGGCGTCCGGCGCCACCCGACGCGTCGCCGGTATGAACGGCACTTGATTCGCCATCACATTCCACGTGCTGGTCCCCGCCGCGAGACCATCCAGCAACCACCGTTCCTGTGCCGCGCCAAGCAACGTGGCACTCGGGTCCATCGCCCCGTCGCACCGCAGCACGAACCCATCGTTGCAGGGCTGCGGCGTTCGGTGCTGACGCGTATCGAGCACATCCAGCTGCAACAGCGACCCGAACGACAGCCGGCGATACAGTTGCAGCGACGGCCCGACGGGCATGGCCGTTCGGCGCAATGGCATGTGTTCGTAGAACGCCTGATACGCCGCCGCGCGACGAATCAGGAACGCGTCGCGCGGTGCCTCATGCTCCTCATGATCACCGGCGTAATTGTTATCCACCTCATGATCGTCCCACGTCACCACCCACGGTGCGGCCGCGTGGGCCGCCTGCAGATCCGGGTCACTCTTGTACAGCGCGTACCGATTCCGGTAGTCCTCGAGCGTGGTGATCTCGGGGCCGTTGTGCTGGCGCGGCTGCTTGGCCCCGATGCCCCCTTCGTAGATGTAGTCGCCAAGGTGCACGACAAGATCCACCGCTTCCTGCGCCAGATGCCGATGCGCCGAGTAATACCCGGCCTGATAGTTCTGACAGGACGTAAACGCGAACGACATTTCCGACGTGGCAGCCCCCCGCCGCGGCGCCGTACGGGTCCGGCCGATGGGACTCGTCTCGCCACCGGCGATGAAGCGATACCAGTAGTGGCGTGCAGGCTCGAGGCCATCCACTTCGACATGGACGGCGTGCCCCATCGCCGAGCGCGCGATCACATCCCCGCGTTGCACGACGCGACGGAAGCCGTCATCCGTCGCGATTTCCCAACGAACCGTGACCGGTGCGTCCGACATGCCCCCGCCCAACAACGGGTTGGGCGCGAGCCGCGTCCAGAGCACCACCCCCGTGTCGATCGGATCACCCGAAGCGACACCCAAGGTGAACGGATACGCGCCACGCACACCACCCCGTGGCAGTGGGCGCGACGCCCACGCCGCCACCGGGCTGGCACCAAAGGCCAGCAAGCCGGCGAAGCCGCCACCCAACGCGAACAGTTCACGGCGCGTCACGCGTCCATCGCGCAGCCGCTGTTCAAACGACGAGGATGTCATGATGGCCTCAGAAACCGTAACGGGCGCCAAGCTGGATCTGGTACGGCGTGCCACCCTTGCGGATCGCGCCGGCCGACTCGTTGACGGCGTAATCGAAGCGCTGCGTCGTGCGGTTGAAGCCACGGACGGTCATCAGATTGATGTCGCCGATGGTGTAGCTGCCACCCCAGTCCCGGTTGAGCAGGCTCGCCACGTTGAATACATCCACCATGAACTCGATGCTCTGGCCGCGCCACGTGTTGATCGTCTTGGCCACCCGCAGATCGATGCGCCCCTCCCACGGCGAACGGCAGGCCGTGCGATCCGCAATCCGTCCGAGCTGCGACCGGATGCATGCCGCCGCGAGATTGGACGGATTGTCGAGCACCTTCCGCATCGACGTCGCCACGGCGGCCGGTGTCGCCGCGTCATTCGGATCGAACACGTAGGCGAGATCGTTCACCAGCACGCCGTCGCCGTTGATATCGGCGTTCACTAGGAGCGAATAGGGCGCGCCGGACGAGCCAACGTAGCGTCCGCTCACCTGAAAGCCCCACACCGTGGGTAGCGTGCCGTACACGATGGCCTTCTGACCGACATTCCAGAGTGACGTACCCCACGCCGACGCGATGTCGCGCGGGTCGCCCTTCACCGGCATGTTGGCCGACGTGCCACTGAGGCAGCAATTCCACGCGTTGTTGTCGCGGGCCTCGCTGATGGTGAACGACGCGTTGATGGAACTCCGGCGCGGCAGACGCAGACCAGCCTCGAGTACAAGCCCCATCTGCTCCGCGCGCCCCTCCGATGTGAGTTCAAACACCTCGGCCACCCTCGGGGTGATGCGGTTGTTCACGGCGTTCACGACACCGGTCGTCGGGATGCTCGCCGCCGGCACATACACCGGGCGCCCACCTTCGATCGTAAAGAAGGGCTGCGCCACCAGGTTCCGGTTGAAAATCTGATAGTTGTTGGCGGTGCGGCTCCACAGCGCGTTGGCGCCGATCGTGAGACGATCGAACACGGTGCGACTGTAGGCGAGGTTCGCCTTCCAGGTGAACGGCAGCTGGTAGTTCTGGCCGATCATCTCGATCTGCGCCGGTGCCGCCAGCGTGCCGACAGGAACGCCGGGAATGGTTGTCGGGTCAGCCCGGTACGACGCGTAGTCGGGGCGTGGAATTGCCGTACCGGTGACGTTAATGTCGGCGAGCTGGGTCCCGTTGAACAGAATGCTGTTGTAGAACGGGGCATGATGCGAGTTGGCCGTGAACGCGCCCCCACCGATGCGTACGACCTCGCGGCCATCGCCCCGCACGTCCCACGTGACCTGCGCGCGCGGCAGCACGTTGTTCCAGTCCACCGGCATCGGTGTGTCGGTGCGAATCCCGAGAGTGCTGTCGGCCACGGGGTTGTAGCCGGCATCCTTCAGCGCAAACGACACGTCGTAGCGCACGCCCAGATTCGCCGTGAGGCGGGGATGCGGGCGGAACTCCACCTGCCCGAAGAGCGAGGCATCGAGCATCGTCTGATCGACGGAGGGGAACTCGGTGAGCAGCGGGACCTGCCGCACGAAACGGTTCGGCCGCAGCGTTTCCAGCTCGGCGAGACTGTTGAACTCGAACCGACCCAGCTGCTCCTGCGCCACGAATTCGTCGGTGTACACCGTAAGCAGGTTGTCGGTGCCGATCGTGACGGTTGCGGTGCCAAGCTCGAGGATCGTCTTGTTGATCAGCTGGAGCTGACGCTCGGGGAGATTAGCCGGCATGTTGCGATTGCCGCCGAACTGGAGCTGCCGGTTGGTGGCTGTGCCGTCGCTGAGCGTGGACCGCACACGAACGAGTCCGACCGGGAGGTAGCCGGCGTTCGGCGTCCGTGCGACGGCAATGTCCGTATACTGCAGCGTGGCTTCGTTCAGCAGGCGCGGTGAGAGCGTGGACCGGAGCGCGAGCGCCGACGTGTTGGTGCGCTGGGTCTCACGCCCTTTCGCTTCATAAATGCCGGGGCCGGGGCCGGTGAGATCACCCCCGTCAAAGGCCACGTAATTGTTACGCAGCGTCAGACGATGCCGCGATGACAGCTGCCAGTCGAGACGGGTGAACAGCAGGTCATTCGTGACGGGCAGCGTGAAGCTGCCGACTTGCTGCGCGGCCGTATTCGTCCCGTACACGCGGCCGATAATGTCGAGGAAGCGCGTGAGCGAATCCTTTGCGATCAGCGACGCCTTTTCATCGTCAAGACTGCGGAGGTCGAACAGCACGGAGGGCGACGTCTGCTCCCGGCGTTCGCCGGCCATGAAGAAGTGCAGGCGGTCTCGCACCAGCGGTCCACCGGCGCTGCCACCGTACTGATACAGCGAAAAGGCATCGGCGGGCCGCCCCACGTAATTGGCCGTCGTGAGCGCTTCGTTCCGATGGAAGGTGAAGGCCGAGCCCTCGAACGTGTTGGTGCCGAACTTCGTGGCTGCCGTAACCGCCCCACCACCCTGACGGCCCTGCGCAACGTCATAGTCGTTGGTCGCCACTTCGAACTCGCGGATCGCCTCGATCGTCATCACCGCGCCGCCGCCGGCATCCGCCACGCCGGTGCGATTCTGACGTACGGAAGCGCCATCGACTTGAAACGACGTGGAGGTACCCTTTGCGCCGCCAAGGTTGGTGCCGGACGCCAGTGGTGTGATCGCCGTGAGGTTGGTGAAGTCGCGGTTCGCCACCGGCAGGGTCTTGACGTCATTCGCGGACACGAGCGTGCTGGAACCCACGCGCTTGATGCGCGAGTTCGAGGCATCCGCCGCCACCACCAGCGGAGCCAGTTCCGTGGCCGTGGCGCTAAGGCGGAACGACAGGGAAACCCGGTCGTTCAGGGCCAGCTCGATCCCGGTCCGCTGCTCCGCCCGATGGCCGATGGCCCGGACCGTGACGAGGTACGGGCCACCCAACGGTAGCTGTCGCAGCGTGAACGTACCGTTCGCGTCGGCGCGCGACTGTGCTTCGAAACCGGTCGCGCTGTGGCGCGCGGTCACGACCGCATTAGCAATCGGCCGCCCCGCGTCATTCGTGACCGTGCCGTCGATCGCGGCCGCCGCGGACTGCGCATGGGCCGATCCGGGCGACAGCAGTGCCACCGTGGCGGCCGGCGTGTACATCACGGCGCCGCGCAGGATCAGGAAGGACAGCCGAGGCGCGGAGAGCCATCGACGGCACGAAGAAAATGACATGGCGGTGGGAACAAGTGGAGGTGGCCTCACCGCGAGAGCGCGGCGAAGACGCATGATGCCGGTGTGTCTCGCTGACACACACTCGACATGTAGCGCGCACCGCGGCACATCCCCGCGACGGCGCGGTCACGCGTCGGTCACGGCGGCCCAACGGGAGGTCGGCCGCGTATCACGCCATCCGCGGGCGCAATCCATGTTCTGGAGGCGCTCGCACCGCGCGTCGCCCCGCATCGTGTCAGGGATCGGCCGACGCCGCGCGTGACACCCTTCCCCGACATTGCGCGCATGTCCCGATCCGACCGTCCCCACTTAGGAGCACGCGCGATGCAGGCGATGGGCCGCACCATGCCCCACGCGCCACGCGGTTGGCGAGTGCTGGTGTCGCTCCACGTGCTGCGCACCGCCGACCGCCCGGTCCTGCTGTACCGGAACCCGGCGAAGGATACGGCGTGACGCTGGCTGAACTCGGTCTTCGCTTTGTGCTCTCGGCCATCATGGTGGTGCTCGCGGGCACACAGCTGGCCCGCAGTGGCGACATCATCGCCGCACGGACACAACTCGGCGGCGTGTGGGTTGGCTCGGTCTTTATCGCGTTAGCCACGTCGCTCCCGGAAATCGTCACCGATCTCTCCGCCGTCCGCATGGGCGCGCCGAACCTCGCCGTGGGTGACCTCTTCGGCAGCAGCATGGCCAACATGCTGATCCTGGCGCTGGTCAGTCTGGCGCCCAGCGGTGCCGAGTTGTTTCGGCGCGCAACGCTCGATCATGTGCTGTACGCGTCGCTGGCCATCATGCTCACGGCCATCGCCACCGTAGGCCTGATCCTGAGACCACCGGTCACGGTGCTGGGCATCGGACTCACGTCGTGGTGCCTGCTGGCAGTCTACGCCATCGCGTCGCGCGCGGCATTCCGGCAGAGCACCGTGGCGCAGAGTGCGACGGAAGTCGTGGAGATGTCCGGCAGCGTGCAGATCGGCAGCGCCGCCAGCGCGATGGACCACGTCACGGACGACACGGCAAGCACCAACGAAGTGCCGAAGACGGCCATGTCGCTGCAGCGCGCGGTCGTGCTGTTTGTCGGCGCGGCGCTCGTGATCGTGCTGGCGGCACCGCAGTTCGCGAAGGCCGCCGAAGGGATCGCGATCGCGACGGGCGTGGGGACCACGTTCGTCGGGACGTGGCTCGTGGGGCTCTCCACCTCGCTGCCCGAACTCGTCACCTCGTTCGCGGCCGTACGCCTGCGCGCTTACGACATGGCCGTCGGCAATCTGTTCGGCAGCAACGCCGTGAACATGGCGCTCTTCGCGCTCCTCGATCTGGCTCAGCCCGGCCCGCCCATTCTGTCGATCGCTGACTCCGCTCATGCCGTGTCGGCACTCGTGGCGATCGTCCTCATGACCATCGCCGCAGCGACCTTGGTGCATCGCTCTCGGCACGGCCGCACCGTGGCGGAGCCCGGGAGCCTGCTCATCATCCTCGGCTACGTGCTGGGGATCGGTCTCGTCTTCTGGCGTGGCATCAAGGAGTAATCGCGCGACGGCAACACTCACCTGCCGCCGTCACCCCTCCAGCGGCTTCCCCTCATGATCCGAGATCAGCACCCACACCGTGCGCGTCCGCCGCGAGTACAGCAACCGCACGGTCACGTCACGCGGGTTCTGCTTGAACGCAAAGTGAAAACGGAAGCTGGTATCAAGTGATTCGCGGATCACCCCTTCCTTGAAGCGCCCGTAGAACTCCTGCACCTTCGTGCACGGCGCGATCTCGGTGAAGAACTGCTTGCCGATCGCGTCTTCCTTGCGCAACGACGCCAGCTTCGACTCCACGGCGTTGTAGTTCAAAATCCGCCCGGTCGCGTCCAGCTGGATCATGCCGTACGGCAGCTTGTCCAGCTCCTCGGTGGACATCGTATCGGCCTGCTCGAGCACCTTCTTCACGAGGCACGCGGAGCACAGGAAGGACGGCAAGCAATGGGCATGAGAGAAAGATAACGGCGGTCGGCCGACACACGGCCCCGCCGGCCCCCTTCGCCGCCCCTAGCTTCGGTGTATATTCGGTATCTCATGCCGAACCAGTACGTCGAACTCCACTGCCACTCGGCACTCTCCCTGCTCGACGGGGCCTCGCTCCCCGAGTCACTCGCCGAGCGCGCCACCGAGCTGGGGTACCCTGCCCTGGCCATCACCGACCACGATGAAATGGGGGGCGTGGTCCGCTTTGGCACCGCCTGCGCCACGCTCGGCATCGGCGGCATCCTGGGCGTCGAGCTCACGGTGCGCATGCCCGACATCGGCAACCCCGGCGCCGAACGACGCACCCACATGGTGCTCCTCGCCGAAACGCGCGACGGCTACCGCAACATCGCCTCGCTCGTCACACGGGGCCGCATGGATAGCGAACGCGGCACCCCCAGTGTGCCCTGGGCGCTCGTGACCCGCCACGTAGAGGGCGTGACGGCCCTCACCGGCTGCCCGCGTGGCTGGGTGCCGCAACTGCTGGCCGAAGGGCGCGCCAGCGACGCCTACACCGCCGCCGGTGAATTACGCGACGTGTTCGGCGACCATCTCGCGGTGGAATGCTGGGATCACCGCCTGCCTGAAGAACGCGCGCTGGTGCAGCAGCTGCGCCCGATCGCAGCCAAGCTCGGTGTGCCGTGGGTGGTCACCAACGATGTGCACTACGCCACCCCCGAACAGCGCATCGTACACGACGTGCTCAACACGCTGCGGCACGAACGCACACTCGACACCATGGGCACGCGGTTGCGTCCCAACGCCGAGTGGGCGCTCAAGAAACCGTCGCTGATGTATCAGCGGTGGCGTGGCGCCGAAGAAGGGGTGAAAGCCACGCTGGCCATCGCCGAACGGTGTGCGTTCCGACTCGAGCAGCTCAAGCCGTCCATGCCGGCGTTTCCCCTGCCGCCCGGCATCAGCGCGCAGGAGTATCTCACACGCTTGGTGGAACAGGGCGCCTACGAGCGCTGGAACACGTCGCGCACCCCCAAGCACGACACCCAACTCGCGCACGAACTGGCGATGATCGGCAAGCTCGATCTCGCCGGATTCTTTCTCACGGTGTGGGACATCGTGCGCTTCGCGCGACGGGAAGGGATTCTCTGTCAGGGCCGTGGCTCTGCCGCCAACTCCGCCGTGTGCTACTGCCTGGGCATTACGGCGGTGGACCCCATTCGCATGGAGCTGTTGTTCGAACGGTTCTTGAGCGAAGGACGCACAGAACCACCCGACATCGACATCGATTTCGCGCACCGCGATCGTGAGCGCGTGCTGCAGTACGTGTACAATCGCTACGGCCGCGAACACGCCGCCATGGTGTGCGAACAGATCACGTGGCGGGGCCGCAGTGCCGTGCGCGATGCCGCGCGCGTGCTCGGTTTCTCTGTGCAGCAGGGCGACATGCTGGCGTCGCTGAGTGATCGGTTCAGTGCGCGCAGTACGGCGGAGGCACTGCGGGTGGACAGGGCACCCGCCGCGAACACACCAAGCGCCGAACCCACCACCGACGCCGACCGCCTAGGCCAGCAGATGATCGGCGGCACCGAAGCCACCACCACGGCCCGCGTGGTGCGTGAAGCATCGCGCAAAGTCGCGTCCACGCAAACGAAAACATCCGCCACCGCACAACGCGCCCCCAAGGGCCCCACCGATCGCGATGGCACGTGGGCGCAGGTGATCGATATGCAGGCCGAGCGGAAGATCGCGGCCGACGCCCGTGCGGAGCCTGAGCCGAAGCCGAAAAGCGACGTGCTCGCCCGCGCCGGTCTCGACCCCGACGACGCACGCGTGCGTCGCTTGGCGGATGTCGTCGATGGCCTGCACCAGCTGCCGCGTCATCGCTCCATTCACGTGGGCGGGTTCATCCTCACCGAAGAACCGCTCGGCTCCATCGTGCCCATCGAGCCCGCCTCCATGCCGGGGCGCACCGTCATCCAGTGGGAGAAGGACGACCTCGACCCCGTGGGACTGGTCAAGATCGACTTGCTCGGACTCGGCATGCTCACCGTGGTGCAGGATTGTCTGTTATACATCCGGCATACGCGCGGCACCACGATCGATCTCGGGCAGCTCGACATGAGCGATCAGGCCGTGTACGACGTGATGTGCCGCGCCGATACCGTGGGACTCTTCCAGATCGAGAGTCGCGCGCAGATGAACACGCTGCCGCGCTTGAAGCCGCGCTGCTTTTACGATCTCGTGGTTGAAGTGGCACTCATCCGCCCCGGCCCCATTCAGGGCGAGATGGTGCATCCGTATCTCCGACGGCGCGCGGGATTGGAACCGGTCACGTATCCGCACCCCATGCTCGAGAAGGTGCTCAAACGCACGCTCGGCGTGCCGCTCTTTCAGGAGCAAGGCATGCAGGTGGCCATCGTGGCCGCCGGCTTCACGCCCGCGCAGGCCGACCAACTGCGTCGCGCTATGGGGCACAAGCGCTCACGCGAACGCATGGCGCAGATCTGCGAAGAGCTGATTGCAGGCATGGCCAGGAACGGCATTCCCGAAGAAACCGGCCGTCGCATTTACAACCAGATTAACGCCTTCGCCGACTATGGCTTCCCCGAAAGTCATGCCGCCAGCTTTGCGCTCATCGTGTACGCCACCGCGTGGCTCCGGCACTACTACGCGCCCGAATACACCGCAGCCATTCTCAACGCGCAACCCATGGGCTTCTACGCGCCGGGCACGCTCATCGAAGACGCCAAACGACATGGCGTGGAAGTGCGTCCGGTTGATCTCACCCGCAGCACGTGGGATCACGCGCTGGAAATGGCTGATGGACGCGTGCTCGTACCCAACGATGGCGTGGTGCGCTGGGGTCGTCACATCGGCCCGCAAGCCATGCGCGATGTGGTGGCCGTGCGATTGGGCGTGCGGCTCGTGCGCGGACTCGGCGCCAAGGCCCGACGGGCGCTCGAAGCGGCGCTGGTGCACGGCCCCTTCACCAGTGTCGACGACGCCGTGCGTCGCGTGTCGCTCGACAAAACGTCATGGCGTCGACTGGCCGAAGCCGGCGCGTTCGACAGCATGTTCGCGCACGAGCCGGCCGAACGCCGACGGCGCGTGGCGCTCTGGGAAGTGATGGCCGCCACCCGTGGTCCCGAGTTGCCGCTGGCGCCCTTTCAGGCGCAGCCGGTGCCCACGCAACTGCCCGCCCACACCCCCATCGAACTCACGGAAGCCGACTATCGCATGACCGGTCTGTCGTTAGCCGGGCATCCCATGACGCACGTGCGCCCCATTCTGGCACCCAATGGCGTGCTGTCGGCCCGTGAAGCGCACGAGCTGGGCAAGGATGGTCAGCGCGTGGCCGTGGCTGGACTGGTGATCTGTCGTCAGCGCCCGGGCACCGCCAAGGGGTTCGTATTCCTCACACTGGAAGACGAAACCGGAATGATCAACATCGTCATCACCCCCGATCGGTACGAGGCGCAGGCCCGCCTGATCGCCACCTCGCCGCTGCTGCTCATTCGGGGCACGCTGCAAGTGGAGCAGCAGGTGGTCAACGTGCGCGCCACACAATTCAAGGCCCTGGAACTCGGCGGCGGTGAGCAACATGTGAAGGGGCACAACTACCGGTAGCGGAGGCGCGCCGGTCCGGCTGCGCATCGCGGGTGGACTGCTCTATCTTCCGCACCACGGCGGCCACCGCGGCGGCCATCTGCCACTTTCGCCACTGCTGACGTGCTGCTTGCTGCCCTGCTGCTCCTGACCGGCCAGGTACCCCCGCCCCGCGCCGACTCGACCGGTGCCCTGCAGGGACGCGTGACGGACGCCGCGACCACCGCGCCGGTACCCTCGGCGACGGTCGTAGTCATGGGTACGCGCATCGGCACCCTCGCCGGTGAGGACGGCCGGTTCGTCCTCCCCGCCCTCCCCGCCGGACCGGCGCGCGTGATCGTGGGGCGGCTCGGCTACCGCAGCGACACCATCGCAGTGGTCGTGCGGGCGGGGGACACCACCACCGTCGCCGTCGCGCTGCGCCCGGCCACGGCGCAACTCCAAACCGTGCGCGTTGCGGCGGCCGCCACCGAACGCGATCAGTTCCGCCTGTCGGCCAGCCCCGGCGTGGTGAGCGTGCGCGGCGAAACGATCAAGCGCGTCCCCGTGATCGGCGAACCCGACGTGCTGCGCGTCGTACAGCTGCTCCCGGGCGTCGTCGCCACCAACGACTTCACCGCCGGCTACAACGTGCGCGGTGGCGAAAGCGATCAGAATCTCGTGTTGCTCGACGGCTTCCCGATCTACAACCCGTTTCATCTGGGCGGCTTGTTCGGCACCTTCATCGACGAAACCGTCGGCGAGTTTGAATTGCTCCCCGGTGGATTCCCCGCCCGCTACGGGAGCCGCCTGTCGAGTGTGCTCAGCGTGATCCCCAAAACCGAAGAGCGCAGCGGCGTGCACGGCGCGGCCAGCGTGTCGCTGCTGGCCAGCACCCTCTCCCTCGGCGGCACCGTGCGCGGCGCCACCAGCTGGAACGTCGCCGCGCGACGCACGTACGCCGACCGCTTCGTCTCGCTGCTCAGCGATCAGCAGCTGCCGTACTACTTCACCGATATGCAGGCGCACGTGCGGCATCGGCTGCGCAACGGCGGCGCTCTCTCGGTTACCGCCTATGGCGGCCGTGACGTGCTCGACGCCTCGCTGGCGTCCTTCGGCGATTCCACCCAGGCCGGCGGCGGGGCGCT
>JARIEV010000030.1 GCA_031127225.1 Gemmatimonadota bacterium
GATGGTGCTGTCGTTCACGAGGCGGACCACGCGTCGCACGATCACCGCGGGCGGCCGCCCCGCGGTGGCCGCCGTCCGCGCGCGCCACGCCGCCGCCACACCAACGGTGGCCATGGTGCCGACGAGGAGGGTGGCCCACCACCGACGGCTTGTGCGCCATCGGATCGTCATCCGTCGCGCGACGTCTCCGCCGCCAGCGCCTGCAGACGCGCGATCGATGCGACGTCCCACGCGTCGGGCGTGTCGTCGTCCTCGGCGATGTCCGGGTGCGCCTGCGGGGTTTCGAGAATGAGCGGCACGTCCTGCGCGCGCGGATCCTGGAGTAGCCACCCGAACGCCTCGGCACCGATCTGTCCGTCGCCGACCAGCACATGGCGGTCGCGATTGGAGCCGAGGGCCCCTTCGCTGTCGTTCAGGTGAAAGAAGGCCGGCGGCTCGCCGGTGGCGGCCTGAAACGCATCGAGCACCGCGGTGAGGGCGACGCGGGAACCGGCGAGGTCATAGCCGGACGCGAACAGGTGACACGTATCGAGCCCGTATCCGGTGCGGAAGCGCTCGGCCGCCGGAATCCCGTCGAGCATCGCGCCGATCTCCGCGGGGGTCCGCCCCACGGTGGTCCCGGCACCGGCGGTGTTCTCGATGAGCAGCCGCGTGCGACTGGCCGGTACCACCGCGAGGGCGCGTCGCATCGCCTCACTCACGCGGGCGATCGCGGCGTCGCGGTCGCCGTCGGTGGCCGCCCCGGGGTGGAAGCAGACGCCGCCCACGCCGAGGGCGGTGGAGCGCTCGAACTCCTTGGCCAGTCCGGCGGCGGCGCGCTCCCACTTCTCCGCGTCGGGGGTGGCACAGTTGAGCACGTAGGCCGCGTGGACGATCACGTGCTGCGGCGCGATCCCCGCGGCGGCGAGTGCCTCGACGAAGCGCGCGAGCCGGTCGGGCTTCACGCTCACCTTGTCGTTGTAGAACTTCGGAATGGCACTGAAGATCTGCAGTGCGCGCATCCCGCCGTTGCCGGCCCGGCGGGCGGCCATGGGGATGCCGCCGGTGTCGATGCAATGGGCGCCGAGCAGGAGCGTCATGGGAGTGGGTCGGGGAGGTGGTGAGAGTGCGTCAGCGCAGGAACCTTGCGCGTCGCTGGCGGAACACCGGATCAGCGGTGCCGGCCGCGAGCTCGCTCCACCCCACCACGACGGCGCGGCCGCGCACCACCACATGGGGATCGCGCGCGTCGGCGGTGGCGCTGCTGGCGGTCAGCCGGTCCTCAAAGAGATGGCCGGCGGTGCGGGAGACGGCGAGTCCGATGCGGCGGCGGCCCACGCCGCTGTTGGGATCTTCGTAGACGACGGCCACCGCCTCGCCGTCCACGGCGAGCCGGGCCACGCCGAGACGGTCACCGTAGATGATCGCCACGGGCGGCTCGAAGGCCGACCGCGGGTCCATCTGATGCGCGTAGAACACGCCGGGCCCCTCGGGGCCGGTGAGCGCGTACGTCACGTGCACGTAGCCATTCGTGCGGTCGACCGCGACGCTGGGCGCCGGCCGCGCGCAGCCATGGGCGCCGCGGTCGGCCGCCTGCGCATCGCCCGGCCCCTGATCGAGGGTGTCGATCAGGATGGGGCCGCGCCACGCCCGGGACACTGCCGGGGCGCCCTCGGCGGGCTCAGCGGGGGCCGCCACGCCATCGCGCCATGCCGCGGCAAGGTGCACCCGCCCCCCGTCGGCGCGATGCCACCACACGGCCACGGCGCCGCGTACGCCGGCCTCCGCCACGCGCACCGACCGCGCGCACCGCTGCGGGTCGTCGGGGAGCGCCGCGTCACCCAGCGCCGTGCGGGGGGCCGGACCGGTGGCCACCGGGGGCAGCGTGGCGAGGGACGTCATCGCCTCCCGGGCCTCGGGCATCGCGTCGAGCGCGGGCGCGAGCAGCGCCGCGCCCCCCACTTCGCGCAACAGATCCTGCGTGAGCAGAAAATCGGCGTAGGGCGAGGTCGCCACGAGCGTGGAGTCGGGCGCAACGGAGGGCGGGAAGACGAGCGGTGACGGGAGGGGGGTGGCCTCCGCCTCCGGGTCAACCCACGACACCACCGGCTGTTCGCACGCGGTGACCGCGAGGAGCAGGGCGAGCGAAACGGGAAGGACGCGCAGCGTGGTCATGCGCGAAGGGTACTGCCTGCGCCGCGCGACGCTAGCTTTCCGCTTCCCTTTCCTCCCCTCGGAGAACGACCGATGTCCTTTGCCGCCTTCGACGGCACGCGCCGCGTGCCCGCCGCCGTGAACGAGCCGGTGCGCAGCTATGCGCCCGATTCCGCCGACACGCACCGCCTCAAGCAGCGCCTGGCGCGCATGGCGAGCGAGCAGGTGGAGATTCCGATCGTGATCGGCGGTCGCCGGATCCACACCGGCAACACCGGTACGGTGACCATGCCGTGCGATCACCAGCACGTGCTGGCGACCTACCACAAGGCCACGCCGGAGCTGGTGCACGAGGCCATCGCGGCGAGCGCCGCGGCCTCTGCCGAGTGGTCGAGCTGGCGCTGGGAAGACCGCGCCGCCGTGTTCCTGCGCGCCGCCGAACTGCTGACCACCACCTGGCGCGACACGATCAACGCCGCGACGATGCTGGGGCAGGCCAAGACCGTGCACCAGGCCGAGATCGACGCCGCCTGCGAGCTGATCGACTTCTGGCGCTTCAACGCGCAGTTCGCGCAGGAGCTGTACGCCGAGCAGCCGATCTCCGACCACACGATGTGGAACCAGCTGGACTACCGGCCGCTGGAAGGGTTCGTGTACGCGGTGACCCCGTTCAACTTCACGGCGATCGGCGGCAACCTGCCGGGCGCGCCGGCGCTGATGGGCAATGTCGTGCTGTGGAAGCCGTCGGCCACCGCGCTGCTGTCGTCGTGGTACACGATGCAGCTGCTGGAAGAGGCGGGGCTCCCGCCGGGCGTGATCAACTTCATCCCGGGCGACGCGTCGATGATCTCCGACATCGCGCTGGCGCACCGCGATCTGGCCGGCGTGCACTTCACCGGCTCCACGGGCGTGTTCAACAGCATGTGGAAGACGATCGGCTCGAACATGGGCACGTACAAGTCGTATCCGCGCATCGTGGGCGAGACAGGCGGCAAGGACTTCATCGTGGTGCACCCGAGCGCCGACCCGCAGGCGGTGGCCGTGGGCATCGTGCGCGGCGCGTTCGAATACCAGGGACAGAAGTGCTCGGCGGCCAGCCGCGCGTACGTGCCGAAGTCGATGTGGCCCGACGTGAAGGCGCGTTGCGTGGCGATGATGGCCGAGATGAAGCAGGGCGACGTGCGGGACTTCTCGAACTTCGTGGCGGCGGTGATCGACCAGAAGGCGTTCAACCGCCTGAAGGGGTATCTCGACGATGCCAAGACGTCGGCCACCATTGTCGCCGGCGGCGGCTACGACGATTCGAAGGGGTGGTTCATCGAGCCCACGATCGTGGAAACGGACGACCCGACGCACCGCATGCTGTGCGAAGAGCTGTTCGGCCCGGTGATCACGATCCATCCGTACGAGGACGCGGCGTGGCGCGAGACGCTCACGCTGGTGGACACGACGTCGCCGTACGCGCTCACCGGCGCGATCTTCTCGCGCGATCGTGGTGCGGTGCGCGAAGCGATGAGCGTGCTGCGGCAGAGCGCGGGCAATCTGTACATCAACGACAAGCCGACGGGCGCGGTGGTGGGGCAGCAGCCGTTCGGCGGCGCGCGTGGGTCGGGCACGAACGACAAGGCGGGATCGAAGCTCAACCTGATGCGCTGGGTGAGTGCGCGGAACATCAAGGAGACGTTTTCGAGTCCGCTGGATTGGCGTTATCCGTTCCTCGGGTAGGGCTGGGTTTGGTGGCGGCGGCTGGACTCCCGTGAGTGTGGGGTTTTGAGTTGGAGTTTGGAGTCGTGAGTGGGTGGACTGCTTTGGCTTGGCTCACGACTCGAGACTCGAACTCGTAACTCTAAACGCACCGGTTCATCCGTTTTGGCAGTACCCGTTCCTTGGCTAGGGCTGGGTTTGGTGATGGCGGATGGACTCACGTGAGTTTGGAGTTTTGAGTTGGAGTTTCGAGTCTTGAGTGGACGGACTGCTTTGGCTTGACTCACGACTCGAGACTCGAACTCGTAACTCAAAACGCACCGGTTCCTTCTCTATGCGCACCCTCCGCTTCATCACCGCCGACGTCTTCACCTCCGAACCCTTCACGGGCAACCAGCTGGCCGTGGTGTTCGGGGCCGAGGGACTTCCCACCGAGACGCTGCAGGCGATCACGCGGGAGTTCAACTACGCGGAAACGACGTTCGTGTTCGCGCCGGAGGATCCGTCGCACACGCGGCGGGTGCGCATCTTCACGCCGGAACTCGAAGTGCCCTTTGCGGGGCATCCCACCATCGGCACGGCGCATGTGCTGGTGGCCAGTGGTGACGTGCCGGCGGTGGGGGACGAGATGACGCTGGTGCTGGGCGAGAATGTGGGGCCGGTGCCGGTGCGCATCACGCTGGAACATGGCGTGCCGGTACACGCGCAGCTGACCACGGCGCAGTTGCCGGAGGAGCGCGTGGAGGTAACGGATCTCGACGCGTTGGCGCATCTGCTGTCGCTGTCGGCGTCGGATTTACTGGGAGGCGCCCATGCGCCGGCGGGGGTGAGTTGTGGCCTGCCGTTTCAGCTGATCGCGCTGAACAGTGTGGAAGCCGTGGAACGCGCGCGCTTGCGCACCGATGCGTGGGACGCGGTGCTCAAGGGGACGTGGGCGTCGTGGCCCATGGTGTTTGCGATGGCGCGCGGCGGTGACGGCCCGCACGATCCCGCGCACGATGCCGCGCATGCGGCGCGTGAGGCACGGCTGCCAGCGCATGTGCGCGGCTGCGATATCCGCGCCCGGGTGTTCGTGCCTGGCTCGACGGTGCCGGAAGACCCGGCCACGGGATCCGCGAACGCGGCGCTCGCCGGCTACCTCGCCGCGCGCACCCCGCGTGACGGCCTCCTCCGCTGGACCGTGGCGCAAGGGGTGGAGATGGGGCGGCCCAGCCGCCTCCAGATCGAAGCGCAGAAGCGCGACGGCCTGATCGACGCGGTGCGGGTGGGCGGTGCGACGGTGCTGATGAGCGAAGGGACGATGACCGTCCGCTGAGTCGCTAACGTGTGGTCGGGTCGTCGTCCGGCCGCCCGAGCGTGCGCGCATCGAGGGAGTCGGTCCAGAGCACCACGCGGTTGCGGCCGCTGCGTTTGGCGGCGTACAGCGCTTCGTCGGCGCGGGCACGGAGGGCCTCGGCGATCGTGACATCGGGCACGGCATCGGACACCACCCCGACGCTGACCGTGACCGCGATGTGGGCCGTGGGCTCCGCGAAGGTGCGGCGGCGGAAGGCCTCGAGCACCCGCACGGCGAGCTGCTGCGCGCCCGGCGCCGCGGTGTTCGGGGCGAGCACCAGAAACTCTTCACCGCCCGTCCGGGCGACCACGTCGCCGGTGCGCGCCGTGGCCCGCAGCAGTTCGCCGGTTTCAGCGATCACCCGGTCGCCCACGAGATGGCCGTGGGTGTCGTTTACCTGCTTGAAGTGATCGAGGTCGATCGCGATCAGCGCGAGGTCGGTCTGCGTGCGCGCGGCGCGCGCGAGTTCGCGCCGGTACTGCTGCTCGAAACCGCGCCGGTTGAAGCACCCCGACAGCGGATCGGTTTCTACGATGCTGGCGAGCTGCGTCCGCATGCGGTTGTAGGCGCGGCCCACCGCCGTAATCGCATCGGGGCGCCGGTCCGCCGCCACGTCATACGACCGCGAAAAGTCCCCGTCCTCGGCGCGTTCGAAGATGGACACCAGATTCGCGAGCCGCTCGTGCAGGTTGCTTTGGACCCGCGTCACGAGCAGCGCCCCCAGACCGAACAGCCCGAGCGTCGTGAGCGCCTCGACCGACGACACCGTGCTGCCGGCGCGCTGCGCGAGGTCGATGAGCAGCAGATACGCCGCGGCAATGGCCGCCAGCATGAGCAGCGCCGACGTGCGCCCGAAGTACACGTGCGTGAGCTGCAGCGAAAAGAGGGCGATCAGCAGGGCGCGATCGTAATCGCGGGGCTCGGCCAGCAGAAAGACCATGCCGAAGACCACCGCGAGGTCAGCCACGACCATGAGCGTGGCCAGCATCCGGCTCGCCTGCCGCGTGCGGCGGACCACGGCGCGAATCCCGACCGCCAGCAGCACATAGGTGAGGGCGACGAGGCTCAGCACCCGGTCCGCGAGCGCGGGGCCGATGGCGGCGTCCGCCACGGAGGAGAGCGTCAGCACCCCGGCGCTGCGCAACCCGGCCGCGATGCCGGCCGCGACAAGCGCGAGCAGCACACGGTAGCCCGTCTGCCAGACCAGGATGTCCGCGTTCGCGACGTTGGATCGGGAGGCGTCTGTGGGCATGGGGCGTGTGCGGAGCACCTTAACGTACCCCGCTCCGATGACGAATGGAGAACGGCACGAGGCCGGCGCGGCCGTCCGCTCAGCGCAGCAGCGTGGCGACCCGCTCGCGCATCATCGGGCTGGGATCGTTGCGCAGCGCCTGCAGGACGACGTCGGCCACCGCTGGGTGCCGGCGGCGCAGCGCATCGAGGGCGGCGAGCCGCAGCTCGGTGCCTTCGTAGCTGGTTGAGGGCGTCTCGCACACGCGTTGCAGGCGCTGGCGCGCGCGCGGGGTGGACAGGTGGCCGAGCGCGGCCACCATCTCGCGCTGGTATTCGATGGCCTGATCGTCGGTGAGGGCGCGACCGAGACGGTCGGGGGCCGGTGGGGCGTCGGCGCCGGCGAAAACGATCGCCAGCGCGCGGGTGCGCACATCCTCGGAGGCGTCGAACAGCACCGACTCGAGGCGGGCAATCGCGGCCGCGCCCCCGATCTGCCCCAGCGCCACCACGGCGGCGATGCGGACCCGGTAGTCGGCGTGCCGTAGCGCCTGACTGACCAACGGGATCGCCGCTGGCGCGCGCGTCTCGCCCAGCTGACAGACGGCATTCCGCACCACGTACCAGACGTCGTGCGTGAGATACTCACGGGCCACCTCCGCCGTGGCCGGCAGTCCGACCATGGCGTCGTACAGCTGACGGCGTTCGGCCACGTCGAGCGCGGCAATCATCTGCGCGAACAGGGCGCGGGCCCCGGCCGCGCCGGCGCGCTGCAGCAGCGACAGCACGTCCGGGCGGGGCACGCGGGTGTCCAGCAGCTGTTCTACCACGAGATCGAGCGCGCCGGCGGTGGCGGCACGCGCGAGCTCCGCGGGCGACGCCAGGCCAGCCAACACCGTGCACACGGCGGCGCCGTCCCCCTGCGCCACGGCGGCCTCGAGCAGCGGCCGCCACGGCTCAGCGGCGGCCGGCGCGGCCGACAGCGGCGCGGCCGACAGCGGCGCGGCCGACAGCGGTGAGACCGACAGCGGCGCGGCGGCGAAGGCGGCCGGCGCCGACGAGGCCGCGCGGGTGCCGACGTCCTCGGGATCGCGCGTCCACCGGCACCGCACGTTCCACATCGACAGCGCGTCGGCCGACCGCTTCATCGTGGCCGACGGCGCCGGCGGACCGGAGAGCAGGCCGGCCAGCTTGAGGAATTCGGCGTCCGTAATGGTGGACGCCAGCTCGATGGCGTCGAGGCCATGCTCCGCCAGCATCTGTCCGAAGGCCGCGACGCCGTCCGGCATCTCGGGGCCGGCCTGCTGCAGCTGCCCGCGGTCGAGCACGACGCGCCCCACGCGCGCCAGTGTGCTGAGCCGTCCGACGCTGGCCAGCAGCTCCGGCATGGGGGCGCCGGCGCGCAGCTGCGACGTGAGCAGCGCCAGCGCGGCTGCGTAAATGCATTCGATGGGCAGACAGACCTCCGGAGCATGGGGACCACGCAGAGTCTCGACGGCTTCTGCGCGGGCTTGAGCGTGAACCCCTGATTATTTTCTCCGCATGACGACCATTACCCAAGCCGACTTCATCCAGTCGATCGCCGACGCCCTGCAGCACATCTCGTACTACCACCCGGTGGATTACATCCAGGCGCTGGGCGACGCCTACGAGAAGGAACAGAGCCCGGCCGCCAAGGACGCGATCGCGCAGATTCTCACCAACTCGCGCATGTGCGCCGAAGGGCATCGCCCAATCTGCCAGGACACCGGCATCGTGGTGGTGTTCCTCAAGGTCGGGATGAACGTGCGGTGGGACGCCACCCTGTCGGTGCAGGAGATGGTGAACGAAGGGGTGCGCCGCGCCTACCTGCAGCCCGACAACGTGCTGCGCGCCTCCATCGTGGCCGACCCGGCGTTCACGCGCAAAAACACGCGCGACAACACGCCCGCGGTGGTGCACTACGAGATCGTGCCGGGCGATACGGTCGAGGTGAAGCTGGCGGCGAAGGGCGGCGGCTCGGAGAACAAGTCCAAGTTCGCCATGCTCAACCCCAGCGACTCGATCGTGGACTGGGTCATGAAGACGGTGCCGCTGATGGGCGCCGGCTGGTGCCCGCCGGGGATGCTCGGCATCGGCATCGGCGGCACGGCCGAAAAGGCGATGCTCATGGCGAAGGAATCGCTGATGGAGCACATCGACATGGCGCAGCTCAAGGCGCGTGGTCCGCAGAACAAGATCGAGGCGCTGCGCATCGAGCTGTGCGACAAGATCAACGCGCTGGGCATCGGCGCGCAGGGCTTGGGTGGTCTCTCCACCGTGCTCGACGTGAAGATCTTCGATTTCCCCACGCACGCCGCCTCGAAGCCGATCGCGATGATCCCGAACTGCGCGGCCACCCGGCACGCGCACTTCACGCTTGATGGCAGCGGCGCGGTGACGTTGCCGGTGCCGAGCCTAGCCGACTGGCCCGATGTCACCTGGCGCCCCGATGTCAACGCGAAGCACGTGGACCTCGACACACTCACCCCCGAGATCGTGGCCACCTGGACGGCCGGCGACCGGCTGCTGTTGAGCGGCAAGCTGCTCACCGGTCGCGACGCGGCGCACAAGCGGATTGCCGATCTGTTCGCGAAGGGGGAGGGGCTCCCCGAGGGCGTCGACTTTACCAATCGGGTGATCTACTACGTGGGCCCGGTCGATCCCGTGCGCGAGGAAGCGGTCGGTCCGGCCGGCCCCACCACGGCCACGCGCATGGACAACTTCACCGAGATGATGCTGGCCAAGACGGGGCTGATCTCGATGATCGGCAAGGCCGAACGCGGTCCCGTGGGGCTGGAAGCGATCCGCAAGCACAAGGCGGCGTATCTGATGGCCGTGGGCGGTGCGGCGTATCTGGTGTCGAAGGCCATCCGCGCCTCGCGCGTGGTGGCGTTCGAGGACCTCGGCATGGAAGCGATCTACGAGTTCGAGGTGGACAACATGCCGGTCACAGTGGCGGTGGACGCCGCGGGGAGCAACGTGCACGAAACCGGGCCGCGGGAGTGGCAGGAGAAGATCCGGCAGCTGCCGATCTTGGCGGGGTAACAAACGGCGGGGGACCACTGCAGAAATCGCAGCACGGTACCGATATTCGACAACGTTGGTCCCCTTTCCTGACGATCCATCCTACACGCATTCCAATATGTGGAACGATCTTTGCGATGATCAGCACGAGGCGCACGCGATGAAGGTGATCCACCGCGCCATCCTCACCATCGCGGTGTGCTTTCTGACGTTCGGCGGCTACGCCATTTCGACGCGGTTGAGTGCGGACGCTCCGCCCAAGTCGGTGGCCTACGGCAGTGAGCAGGCGCAGCCGGACGCCACGGTGCTCGGCGACTGATCCTGTTTTCGTACTACGGTGACGGGGCGATCCATCCGGATCGCCCCGTCGTCGTTCCGGGTCCCACGGCGGCGCCAGACTCGGCACCGGAGCGTCACCAGCCCGGTGCCAGCTGGAAGCCGACGTAGCTTCCCCGTCCCACACGCTGGTACGGGTGCACCCAGTACAGCTCCAGCACGATCGCGTTCAGAATACCGATCCGCGCGGCCACCCCGGTGCTGAACACCGGCACCCGATCGCGCGTGTCGCTCGCCACGGCGAACGTGGCCGACTCCCGGCGCGTCCACGCCACCCCGGCGTCCACGAAGGGCGCGATCTCCACCGGCAGCGCGCTGAACGGAAGCAGCCCGAAGCGGGAATTCCCTAGCAGCGGAATGCGGAGTTCGGCATTGAGTACACCGATCCGGCTACCCGCCAGCCGCGTGTACTGCGGACAGGGGTCGAGCGCGGTGCTCCCAACCACACAATCGGCCTCGGTGAAGTCGGCCGCGTCGTAACCGCGGATAAGCGACGGCTGCCCGACGAACATGAGCGGCAGCCGCCCGTTTTCGGCATCCACGCCGTAGCGCCCCACATGCATGCCGCGCAGGGCGAACGTGAACGGCGCCATGAACAGATAGTGGCGGTAATCGCCCAGCACCGACTGATACGTGAGTGATCCCACTGTGGGGGCGACCTCGAGGCGGTAGCGTGCACCGGCCAGCGGCGATACGAACCCAAAGCGGGCATGGTCGCCCACGTAGGCCATCGACACGCCGGCCAACGTGAGCGCCGCGGGAGCCGCGAGCGTGGTGCGCGCCGTACCGACGACGACACCGCCGAGCACGACGATGCTGTCGAGCCGTTCGCGGATACTCACGCGCTGCACGCCCGCGCTGACCTCGACTCGGCGCGTGGACGAGCGTGGGTACTGCGCCAGCAGCCGGGCATCGTCGTAGTACACGCGCGTGAGTTGCTGCGTGATGAGGGTGCCCGCGCGCGGGCCACCGGGGCCGGTGATCGCGATGGGCTCCGTGGTGGCGTACGCCCCCGCCACAGGCACGTGATAGGCCTGAAATCCCCAGTTGAGGCGCCGCGAGCGGTCGAGATAGAGGATCTGTGCGCCGGTATCCTCCAACTCGCCCTGCGCCTGAAGCGCCGCTTCGGCCACCCGGTTCCCCAGCATGTCCGAGAAGCCCACCGCCACGCCGCCGGTGGCCCCATTCCCGTAGCCGCTACCGAAGGACATACCGATCGAGGCGGCGGCCACATACTCGGCGGACATCCCCGAGCGGTAGGCGCGGCTGGGCGGGAATGGCGCGGTGGGGAGCCCATCGTGCGGATCCGCCAGCGCCAGTGAGACCATGCCGGAGCCGAGGGCCTCAAACGGCGGGAGCACGCCCAGCGAGCGGTCCGGCGGCGCGGTATCGGCTGGCAGCGGCTCGCCGACAGTGCCGGCGGCAGGGAGCAGGCGGAGGCGGTAACTGCCGTGATCGAACACCGTCATGGCCAGCGCCCCCGTCCCACGCGCCACCGAGATGGCGGGTGAGTGGGCCGTGATGCCCGTGACGCCGGTCGTCATCGACGTGACCCGCGTGACGGCACCCGTGCGCAGCGAGAGACGGAATACGTCAGCCACGCCATCGGGGTCGGCCACGAACAGGAGCCCGCTCCCATCGGGGGTGAACTGCGGATTGATGGCCTTACCCTGCGTGAAGGGCGTGAGCCGGCGCACCGTGCCGGTACTGAGCTGGCGCACCGCAAGGCGGAGCGGCGGCGCTGTGAGGGCCGTGGTCTCGAAGCCCGGCCCGCCGTCGGTGACATAGGCCAACCAGTCGCCGTCAGGGCTCCACGCGGGCTGCAACTCGGCCTCGCGCCCGCTGGTGAGCTGCGTGGTGACACGCGACGCCAGATCGTAGAGGTAGAGATCCCGCACGCCACCCACCTGTCCCGAGAACGCAATCTGCCGGCCATCGGGACTCCAGGCGGGATCGCTCATCGCGCCGATGCCGGCGGGCCGAATGCGCTGCTCGGTGCGCCCCGTTTGGACGTGCACCACATCGAGGCGCTGTCCGCCCTCGGCGTACACCACATAGGCGATCCGCTCCCCATCGGGCGACCACGTGCCCGCCGTGGCCATCACGCTGAGCGCGTCGAAGTGCGGATCGCCGGCGACATTGGTGAGCCGCCGGATCACGCGACCGGTGCGCACGTCCGCCACGTACAGATCCATGCCGAACAAGCTCCGGCTGGAGAAGAAGGCCATCCGCCGGCCGTCGGGACTCAGCGTGGGCGACACGTGCTGATCCTCGCGCGACGCCGTCATCGCAATGGACGTCCCCACGGCATCGGGCGCGCGACGCCACGCCGGCAGCTGCAGTCCGGCCCGCAGCGCGCGATGCCATTCGCGCCCCAGCGCGCCGGCGGACCGGTGGAGCACCGAGTCCACCGCCGCGCTCCATCCCCGGCGCAGGGCGGTGCGATACAGCGTGGCGATCGTGCTGTCGCCGTACGTCCCGCCCACGTACGCCCACAGCGCGGCGCCGTAGCGATACGGGAAGTAGCGGGCGTCGTCGGCCAGCTGGGCGAGACTAGGGAGCGCGTTGTGCGCGATCGCGTCGCGCATCCACATCGCCGTCTGCGGATCCTGTCGGCCCACGCTGAGATACTCGGACATCCCTTCGATAAACCAGAGCGGCAGCGCGTCGAGACCGTTCACGCCACCTTCCTCGGTTTGCGCGACGCGGTACTGGAACACATGCACCAGTTCGTGGCCCAGCACATGATCGGTTTCCGCGTGCACGCCGGTGAGCGGCATGATCACGCGGTTGCGGCGTCCTTCGGTCACGCCGCCGGTTTCCTGTCCGATGAACGTCTCGATGACATTCGACTGCTGGAAGTCGGGCTGGTCGGCGTAGAACACCAGCGGACTGCGCCGGAAAGACTCGCGCAGCAGGCGGTGGTGGCGTGTGTACCAGCGCTCCGCCATGCGCGCCGCGTCGTGGACGGCCAGCGATTCGGCGGGGTAGAAGTGCACATCGAAGTGCGGTGCCGGCAGGATACGAAAGGCGAACCGGTCGTACTGCACCTTGTTCCGTCCGAAGTACTGCGCGTGGGCCCGCTGCGGCACCACGGCCGCGAGCGCACCGGTCATTGTCAGGACAGCGGCCACCCGGCCGCCGCGAAGCCATTGCCACGGAAACTGCATGATTGGCATCCTCGGAAAGAAGCCCTACGCCACGGCCGCCGCGGTGCGCGGCTCCTTCGGCATCACGACGACGGGCAGTTGATCGCGCGTGAGCGTCTCCTGCGCCAACAGGCGCTGAGCGCCGTCCTCGAGCGCCGCACGATTGCTGGACAGGATCTGCATGGCGCGTTCGAGCGCGCGCCCCACGAGCGCGCGTACGGCCATCTCGATGTCCCGCGCCGTCGATTCGCTGAACAGGCGCGATTCCGGGGCGATGAGGCGCGCCGAGCCCGCGGTGAGGCCGGAACCCGGGCCATACGCCACATGTCCCACGGTTTCGTCCATGCCGTGCCGCGTGACCATGTCACGCGCCAGTTCGGTGGCCTTGACGAGATCGTCCGCCGCGCCGGTGGACAGTTCGTGGAACACCACGAGTTCGGCGGCGCGTCCACCCAACAGGACGGCCATGCGCCCCTCGAGTTCGGCGCGTGTGGCGATATAGCGGTCTTCGGTGGGGCGCTGGAGCGTGAAGCCGAGCGCACCGAGCCCGTGCGGCACGATGGAGACCTTGTGTACGGGATCTGAGCCGGGGATCGCCATCGCGACCAGCGCGTGTCCCATCTCGTGGTACGAGATAATGCTGCGCTCCTGCGCGCTGAGAATCCGGCTGCGGGTGGCAAGTCCGGCCACGATGCGCTCCACGGCGGCGGTAAAGTCGTCGATCGTGACGGCGGTGCCGCTGCGCCGCGTGGCGGTGAGGGCCGCTTCGTTCACGAGGTTGGCGAGATCAGCGCCGGTAAAGCCGGGCGTGAGACCGGCCACCTCTTCCAGGCGGAGGGCGGCATCGAGCGGAATCCCCTGCACGTGCACGCGCAGGATCTGCACGCGACCGGCGCGATCGGGGCGGTCCACCAGGACCTGCCGGTCGAAGCGGCCGGCGCGCAACAGCGCGGGATCGAGAATCTCGGGACGATTGGTGGCCGCGAGCACGATCACACGGGAGTCGGGGGAGAATCCGTCCAGCTCCGCCAGCAGCTGATTGAGCGTCTGCTCCTTTTCGTCGTTGGCGCCGCTCACCACCGAGGCCCCGCGCATGCGGCCCAGCGCGTCGATCTCGTCGATGAACACAATGCACGGAGCCTGCTTGCGCGCTTGTGCGAACAAGTCGCGGACGCGGGCCGCCCCGATACCCACGAACAGCTCCACGAACTCGGAGCCGTTGATCGAGAAAAACGGCACCTTACTCTCGCCCGCGACGGCACGCGCGAGGAGCGTCTTGCCGGTACCGGGCGGCCCCACCAGCAGAACACCCTTCGGGATGTGCGCGCCCAGCCGCCCGAAGCTCGCGGGGTTCTTCAGGAACGCGACGATCTCGCGCAGCTCGGCCTTGGCTTCATCCACGCCGGCCACGCTGTCGAAGGTCACGTTCACCGAGCGTTCGGCGTAGATGGTGGCACCGCTCCGCCCGAAGTTGAGCACGCCTCCGGTTTGCTGCCCCACCAGCCGCCGCCCCAGCCACGACCAAAGCGCAATCATGAGCACGAAGGGGAGGAGCCAACCCAGCATCTGCTGCCCCCAACCCGCCGACGGGACGCCAGTAAAAGTGACACCGCGCCGCGTAAGCACCTCGACCAGCGCGGGATCGACGCGCACGGCGGTGATCGACGTCTGAGCGGCGGTATCCGGCGTGCGCAGCGTGGCCTCCACCTCCGACGCGCCCACAATCACATGGGACACGCGTCCGGAGTCGAGGTACTGGAGGAACGTGCTGTAGGGGACCCGCTTCGCACCGGTCCCGCCGTCCGTGCGGGCGAGGAGCACGATCCAGAGGATGGCCAGCGGCACGAGCCATGGGGCCAGTCGGTTGTTCGGGATACCACGCGGTGCCCCCGGCTGGGTATCCCTTGGTGTCTCAGGTGATCTGCCGGGTGGCGTACCGGGCGGCAGGGTGAATCCGTTGCTCATGGGGTCTCTGCCTGTCGGGGGTTCACGCGCACCGGTGTCCGGCGTTCACCGACTGCGCCCGACCGGCCTGCGGGCGCACATATCGCGGCATGTACCTGGCACCGACGCCGTGATGCGTCCCTGCACGCCGGGATATGCCGTTCGCTGACAATGCCACCACCCGTGAGGACCGTCCGATGCTCTCCACCCACATGCTCGACACGCCCCGTTCGCTGATCGATGTCACCGCCGGTGAACGGGTCGCGGTGGGCGCCGTCCTCTTCGAAGTGGTGCGGAATCACTGCTCCGCGATCGGCATTCAGCCGGGCATCGTGATGGACTGCGAGATCTGCACGTCGCGCAGCGTGCTGCTGCGGCGCGATGACGGGGTGCGCGTCGAGCTCGATCGCGTGTACGCCGCGTTCGTCGAAGTGCAGAACGTGCACTGACGGCGCGAACACGCCCCGGCCTCGGACAGGCGGACGGTACGGGGCGGGCGTGTTCACAGCGCCGATGGGTAAGTGTCCGGCAGTTCATCGGGCACCCTCAGCGCGGTGCTCTCGAGCGGCTCTACGGCGCGGGTACGATCGTAATGCAGCACCACGTCGAACTGCTGCGCCAAGGCGGTCTGCACGTAATGGCTCTGCCGTTCGGTTTGCGGACGGTACACGACCCCGATGGCGCGGAAGAGGCGCCGCAGGTCGAGGAGCTCCTGCAGCGCGGGATCCGACGCCGGTGTGAGCGCGAACGCGGGAATCCCGGTTTCATGCAGGAGCCACTCCACGCTGTGCTCGAGGGCGGGACGTACCGCCATATGACGCCCGGGGTGATCCCAGTCATCGGCCGCGAGCACCGTGCCGGTATACGTGGTGAAGCCCACCAGCGCGACATCATGCCCCCAGGTCTCGCGGCACAGCTGCCCCAGCGACACCTCGCCGTACTCGCCCTGCGACGTGGCCCGCGCGTCGCCGACGTGCGAGTTGTGCGCCCACACCACGAGCTTGCTGTCCGGATGCCGCCGGCCGAGAAAGGCCCGCAGCGCGCGCAGCGTGTCCATCATGTGATGTTCACGAAGATTCCAGCTGCTTTGCCGCGGCTGGAACATGGTGCGGTAGTAGCGCTCGGCATTGCGCACCACGCGGGCATTCATCTCCACCGCGAAACGCCGCGCGTCATCGTGCGGATCACCCCATCGCGCATCACCAGGTGCTGGCATCGTGCGCCACTGGTCCTGCACCTCCTGCAGCTGGTCCAGCGCTACGCGTTCGCAGTCGTGACTGAGCCCCATCTGCGTCACGCGGCCGTACACCACCGGGTCGTGGCCGAACGGTTCGAAGCACTCGTAGCGCTGCGCCGCTCGCTGCGCCGCCACCGGATCGATGGCCCGCAGGTGCGCAATCACCGCCCCCATCGACTCGTGCAGACTGTACAGATCAAGACCGAAAAATCCGACCGCTCGCGCGGGATCACTACGGGCGTCGTTGACCTGCCGCAACCAGCCCACGAAGTCGAGCACATCGGCGTTGCGCCACATCCACTGCGGAAACCGACGGAAGCCCGCGAGGGCCGTGGTGGCGTCGGGGTCGGCACTCGCGGCACCACGCACGTACTGATCGACGCGGTAGGCGGAGGGCCAGTCGGCCTCGGCCGCGACCGCGGTGAAGCCGGCGTCGGTAATCAGCCGCTTCGTGAGCGCCTGGCGCATGCGATAGAATTCGTGCGTGCCATGCGAGGCTTCGCCAATCAGCACCACGTTCGCATCGCGGAGTCGCGGCAGCAACGCGTCGATCTCGTCGGGCGCGCCCACCAGCGGCCACGCCGCACGCTGCAGCTGTGCAATCAGGTGGTGGATGTGCCCCGCCTGAGGCGACCGCGGAGTGATGGCCGCCGCCGCCAACGACGGCCGGCGACCAGCCTCCTCGAGCAGCGTGATCACGTCGCGGTCGTCGGCGCGCCGGAAGGCCTGATACCACGAGCCGATGCCATCGAGTTGCGGCGAGGCTTCCACCGTGATGCAGGCATCCACCTCGCGGGCCAGCCGGTCAAGCGCGGGGGTGAGCGCGATCGGCACCGCAACGACGACCGCCGCCGGCTGCTCCGCGCGAACGGCGCGCACGGCGGCCTCCATGATCACGCTGGACGCGAGCCCGTCGTCCACGAGCAGGACCGTGCGTGCGCGCAGCGACGGGTGGGGCGCCGCGGCCGCGAAGGCCACCGACTGCCGTTGCCATTCTGTGATGGCCGCGGCGCGGGCGCGGTCCAGCGCCGCGGGCGACAGCTGCGCCGCCCGCACGGCGTCGTCGTCGAGCACGATGACATCCGGGCCCGCCACCGCGCCCACGGGAAACTCCGGAAACAACGGGGCGGTGATCGCGCGGACTACGCAGACGCCCAAGGGCGCCTCCAGGACCTGCGCCACCGCGGAAGCCACCGGCACCCCGCCGCGCGCAATCCCCAGCACGGTCACCGACGGATCGCCGGCGTAGCGATGCAGACGCAGCGCCAGTTGACGTCCCGCGTCGCGACGGTCGGTGAAGCGCACCGGCATAGGGGCGGCCTCCGGCAGTCGATCAGGCGCCCACGAGCAACTGATCTTCCACCATTCGCACGCCCGGCGCCGACCACGCGGCGCGCTCCACGTCGCTACGCTCGGCCCACGAGCGCACGGAGCCACGCAACGTCACCTTCCCGTCGTGCGCCTCGACGATGATACGCTGCGCATCGAGCTCGGCGCTCCGGTGCAGGGCGCGCTTGATGCTGGTGGTCACGTCCGCCGTCGAGACACCCGTGGGCTGCACCTTGATGTGACTCGTGAGTCCGCGCACGCCGGCGAGATACCGCACCGCGCGTTCGGTAGCCCGACGCTGGAAATCACTGTCAACGATCCCATCGATCGTGAGCCAGCCGTTCTCGACCTTGAGCTGGATCTTCGCATCGGGGACATCGACGTCCCACTGCATCGCGTTGAGCGCGGCGTGCGCGAGCGCGGTATCGCTGCGGGTGTGCACTGTGGACAGCTTGACGGTGAGGTCATCGGCCAGGGCGCGCACGCCCGACACGCGCTCGGCGGCGGCTTCGGCGGCGAGCTTGGCCGAGAAGGTCGGCACCTCGCCGAACAGCGTCACCACGCCACCCTTGGCGGAGACGCCGATCTCGAGCTGTCGGGTTGCCGCGTCCCAGCTCAGTTCCTCAATCACATCCTTTTGCACATCGGTGTCGCTCTTCATGAACGGATTCCTCGGGGTTGGGGCGATGCAGTTCGGCCAGCCGTGCTGGCGCCCCATACCGTACGCCGCGCGGCGCCACCGGTCTGTCGGGCGCCTACGTGCCCGCTGTCCTCCGCTGACCGTCAGACTTTGTGCGGACAGGCCCGGTGGACGGCGCCGCGCCCCACACACCTCACCGGCGCGGCGCGGGTGCTAAGTTCGGGCCATGACGACCCCGTTCCGCTCCTGCCTCGCGGCGCTGCTCGCGCTCGCGCCTGCCCTGCTCCGCGCCCAGCCGACACGTGACGTCCGTCCCGCCAGCGACCTCGCGCGCGCGCAGGCCGGCATTACGGCCCCGGCCATTCTTCGCGACATCACCACGCTCGCCTCCGACGCCTTCGAGGGACGAGCCCCCGGCACACGGGGCGAAGACTCGTCGGTGACGTTCCTGCAGCGTGAGTTCCGGCGCATCGGACTCCGCCCCGGCAACCCCGACGGCAGCTACATCCAGACCGTGCCGCTGGTGGGTACGACCTCCACCGTGACCGCGCGCGCGTCCGTGCAGGGGACCACGATCCCCCTGCGCCAGCTCGATGACATCGGGATGTGGTCGCTGCGTCCCGACACGCTGGTGACCGTGACGCCGAGCGCGCTGGTGTTCGTGGGCTACGGGGTGGAAGCGCCCGAATATCAGTGGGACGATTTCAAGGGAGTGGACGTCCGCGGCAAGATCGTGGTGATGCTCGTGGGCGATCCGCCGGTGCGGAGCGCCTCCGACAGCGCCACGCTGGACCCGGCGGTGTTCCGTGGCCCGGCGATGACCTACTACGGCCGCTGGACGTACAAGTACGAGCAGGCGGCGGCGAAAGGCGCGGCCGGCGTCATCCTGGTGCACCAGACCGGACCGGCCGGATATCCGTGGACCACGGTGCAGAGCAACGCACACGAGAAGTTCGAGATTGCCGACGGTCCGGCGCACGCGGCGGTGGAAGGGTGGATGCAGCTCGACGTGGCCACGCGGCTGTTCGCGGCCGGCGGCCACGACTTCGCCGCCCTCGAGCGGCTGGCGCGCACGCGCGACTTCCGCCCGGTCGCGCTCGGTGGCACGGCCGAGTTCACCGTGCGCAACGCGGTGCGCCGCGTGCAGTCGCGCAACGTGATCGCGCGCCTGGATGGCAGTGACGCCGCGCTCCGCACCGAATACGTGGTGCTCTCCGCGCACTGGGACGGCTACGGGATCGGGCGCGCCATCAATGGCGACTCGATCTACAACGGTGCCCTCGACGATGCGAGCGGTGTGGCGTGGCTGCTCGCGCAGGCGCGCGCGTTCGCATCACTCGCGGTGAAACCGAAGCGCACGATGCTGTTCCTGGCGGTCACCGCCGAAGAACAGGGGCTGTTGGGCTCGCGCTGGTATGGCCAGCATCCGCTGTATCCGCTGGAGCGCACGCTGGCCGACATCAACATGGACGCCATGAACACGTTCGGCCGCACGTCGTCGATCGTGAGCCTCGGCGTGGGACAGACGTCGCTCGAAACACTGCTGGCGCAGGAGGCGGCGAAGGACGGCCGCATCGTCAAGCCCGATCCCGAATCCGAGAAGGGCTACTTCTACCGCGCCGACCATTTTGAGTTTGCGCGCCAAGGCGTGCCGGCGTTGTCGTTTCTCTTTCCCGGCACCGACTACATCAACCAGCCCGCGGGCTACGAAGCCCGGGTGCGCGGCGAGTACATCGCGCGGGACTATCACAAGCCGAGCGACGAGGTGAAAGCCACGTGGGACCTCGCCGGCCTCGTGGACGACACGCGCCTGCTCTTCCGCGTGGCGCTCGCGGTGGCCGACGGCGCGGTGTGGCCCACGTGGAGTGCGGGCTCGGAGTTCCGCGCGCGTCGTGAACGCGCGCTGCAGCAGGCGAAGACGGGGGCGACGCAGGAGGCCGCCACGGACGCCGTGCGCACACCACTGTCCATCGAGCGGATCACCGGTGGACCGTCGCTCACCGGCACCTCGCCCACGTCGCCGCTCTGGTCGCCCGATTCGAAGACGCTCGCGTTTCTCTGGAACGACGCAGCGCAGCCCACGCGCTCGCTGTGGCTGGTGGCGCGCGACGCCACCACGCCGCGCCGGCTGCTGCCGGCGGCGGACAGCGCAGGCGTGCGCGAATTCGTGTGGACCCCTGACGGCACCGCGGTGGTGTACGTGCAGCGCGATGCCCTGCGGCGCGCCACTGTGGCTACCGGCGCCGTGATCACGCTCGACGCAGGCGCCGGAGACGTGAGCGAACTCGCGATCGCCCCCGACGGCCGCACGATCTCGTTCCTGCGCGACGGCGATCTGTGGCTGTTGCCGATCGCGGGCGGCACGCCGATGCGCGCTACCCACGTGGCGGTGCCGCCGCTGGGGGCGATTGCGCTGGGCACGTACTACGGGCGCGAGGTGGAGATCGGCGGTGCCACGTGGAGCGGCCCGACGCCGTCGTATGCGTGGTCGCCCGACGCGCGCACGATCGCGGTGCACGCCGTGGACCGCCGCGCCGTGCCGCGCTTCAGCATGCCGTACTATCTGGGCGACACGGTGCAGCTCAACACGGTGCGCCGTGGCGCGCCGGGACAAACCAACGAGATGCGCACGGTGGCGCTGTACGACGTGGGCGCGCGCACGCTATCCACGGTGGAGCTGCCCGACGCGAGCCGCACGCGCGTGGTGAACCTCGCGTGGTCCGCCACGGGCACCTTGCTGATCGACCGCGAAAGCGACGACGCCATCGACCGCACGATCCATGTGCTCACCCAAGCGGCGCCGACACCGCGCGTGGCGTGGCGCGACCACCGCGACACGCGCATCTACAACGACATCGCCTCGGCGTGGAGCGCCGACGGCCGCACGATCGTGCTCACGGGTGATCTCGACGATCGCTACCGTCTGTATCACGTGACGCCGGGGGACAGCACCCCCGCGCTGCTCACACCCGGCGCGCAGGATGTGGCCGGCGCGGGTATCCCGCGCGCCGCCACGCGCAGCATCGACTACGTGAGCTCCGCGCCGCGTCCGTCGGAGCGCCACGTGTTCCGCGTGAGCAGTGGCGGCGGCGTGTCGCGGCAGCTCACCACGATGCCGGGCACGCATGCGCCGTTCGTGTCGCCCGACGGACGCACCATCGCGCTGCTGTCGTCGAGCGATCTGCAGCCCACAGAGCTGTATCTCCTGGACGTGCGTCCGGGCGCCGTGGAGCGCCGCGTCACCACCTCCACGCCGCCGGTGTTCGCCACCGTGCCGTGGATTGCGCCGCAGTACCTGCGCATCCCCAACGGCGCCGACACGCTGCCGCTGCACATCCGTGTGTTCTATCCGCCGCAGCTGGACTCCACCAAGCGCTATCCCGTGCTCTTCGGCCCCGTGTACTCCAACACGGTGCGCAACCGCTGGGGTGGGTTGAACGGCCAGCTGCAGCAGTTCCTCGCGCTCGAGAAGGGGTACATCGTGGTGCAGGTGGACGTGCGCGGCAGCACCGGATACGGTCGCGAATTCCGTGAGAAGTTTCTGATGGACTGGGGTGGCGGCGACCTCGGCGATCTCGAGAGTGCCGTGACCTACATGAAGACGCTGCCGTTCGTGGACCCGGCACGCTTTGGAATCTGGGGGAGCAGCTACGGCGGGACGCTCACCGTGTATTCACTGCTCAAGAAGCCGGGGCTCTTTCAGGCGGGCGTCGCCGGCGCGGCCGCGACCGATCCCTTCCTGTTCGGGAGCGACGACGTGGCCATCGTCCGGCGTCCGCAGACGCACCCCGCCACCTTTGCGCGCGGCGCACGGCAGTACGCGGGCAATCTGCGCGACCATCTGCTGCTGATTCACGGCATGCAGGACGACGTGGTGCCGTTCTCGTCGGCAGTGGCGCTGGCCGAGGAGTTTATGCGGCTGGGCAAGGACTTCGACTTCGCCGTGGCCCCGGCCGCCACGCATGCCTGGACGCAGCGTCCGTACTACGCCGCCTACCTCTGGCGGAAGCTCGTGGATCACTTCGACCGGTATCTCGGCGCGGGCCCGCGCTGAGCGAGGCTCCTTGGGTGAGGGCGCGGTGATGTAGTTTGCCGGTATGCAGACATCCACTACGCATTCGCCGGTCGGCACCGCCCGCACCGTACGACCGTTCCTGCCGTTGCGCGCCCGTCGCGCCGTGACCGCGCTGTGCCTGCTGTGCACCGCCGGCGTCGCCGCCGCGTGCGATGGCACCAGTGCGGCCCCGGCCGCTACGACCACCATCACCATCGGCGGCGTGTTCTCCGTGTCGGGCAACTGGGCCACGTTGGGAGTGACCAGCAAGGCCGCGATGCAGGTGGGCATCGACGACGTGAACCAGTCGCTCGCGGCCGCCGGCAGCGGGCTGCGTTTCGCCGCCGAGATCATCGACACCAAGCTGGACACCGCGCTCACGCTCGCCGCCGTCCGCGCGCTGAAGGCGAAGCAGGTGGATGTGGTGCTGGGTCCGCAGTCCAGCGCCGAGGTGGCGGCGCTCAAGACGTTCGTCGATGCGAACGGGATGTTGGTGATTAGTCCGTCCAGCACGGCCGGTACCTTGGCGATCGCCAACGACAACATCTTTCGCCTCACGCCGTCGGACACGCTGGAGGCCGTGGCGCTGGTGGCGCTCATGAAGGCCGACGGCGTGAAGACCGTGATCCCGTTCTGGCGCAAGGACGCCGGGAACGTGGGGCTGCAGGTGGCCACGCGGGCGCTGTTCGCCGCGGCCGGCACGGTGAAGCCGGGCGTCGAGTACGCCGCGACGACCACCGACTACGCAGCGTCGGTGGCCGCGCTCAAGACGCATGTGCAGGCGGCGATCGCTGAGCGTGGCGGCACCGCCGGCATCGCCATCGCGCACGCCGGGTTCGACGAGGTGGTGGACATCTTCAACCTCGCATCGGGCGATCCCGTGCTGTCGACGGTGCGCTGGTACGGCACGGACGGAACCGCCCTGAGCGAACCGCTGCGCAGCTACACCAAGGCGGCGGCGTTCGCGAAGCAGGTGAGTTTCTGGACGCCCGTGCCCGGCGTGGACGACGCGGCGAGCGCGCGCTGGCAGCCCGTGGCCACGCGGATCGCGGCGGTGGCCAAGGCGCAGCCGGATGCCTTCGCGCTGGCCGTGTACGATGCCGTGTGGCTGACGGCGCAGGCGTATCAGGCCACGGGTGGTCGGAGCACGCCCGCTGCCCTGAAGGCGGCCTTTGTGACGGCGGCGGGCGGCTACTACGGCGCCACAGGGTGGACGAAGCTCAATCCGGCGGGCGACCGGCAGTTCGGCAACTTCGACTTTTTCGCGATCACGCAACCTACGACGGCGTACCGTTGGGATCTCGCGGCGCAGTACAACACGCAGAGCGGCGTACTGACCCGGCGGTAACGCCAATGGCCACCGTCAGCGGCGGCACTCCAACATGATCACCGGCGGCGCGGCGAGAAAGACGTCCCACGCGCCGGGTGGCACCGCGGCGATCCCTTCGGGTGACACCTGCAGCGCGTGCCACCGGATGTCGCGCAACCCGGCGGCATGCATCGCCGCCTCGTGCGCCGCGATGCCCAGGCAGTAGTTCTCCAGAGAGAACGATCCGTCCGGGAGGTGGAACGTCCACGTGAGCGGCGCCCCATCCCGCGCGGGGCCGCCCAGCGCGGTCTCGAACCCGTACCGGCGATACGACGGCGCGGTGGAGAAATCGCACGCCGGGTTGGTGTTCACCGTGACGAAGCGGCCGCCGGGCTTGAGGTAGCGCGCGATGGCGTCGTACATCGTCTGTAGTTCGGCGCGGTCACGGGCGTAATTAAGCAGATAGGCGGCCACCACGAGGTCGCACGCGCCGTGGAGTGGTACCTCGCGCGCATCACCCACCTGATACGTGATGCCAAGCCCGTGCACGGCTTCCTGCGCGCACGCCAACTCGATCATCCCCGCCGACAGATCCACGCCAAGCACCCGCGACGCGCCGCGCTGCCGCAGCAGGCGAGTGTAGAAGCCTTCGCCGCACGCGAGATCCAGCACCTCGAGGCCCGTGGGATCGCCGATCAGCGCGAGCACGCTGAAGGATTCCAGATAGCCGCGCCACGGCTGCTGCTTGGCGCGCCGGTACTGATCGGCAATGGGATCGTAGTCGGTGGTCATGACCCGTATACCATAGCCGTCGCCTGGAACGGCAACCAGCCACGGCGCGGCGCCCCCTTGCCCACAGCAGTCTGATCCTTGTGATTGCCGTATGCCCCTTCCCCTGCGCTTCCCCCGCGTCGCCCCGTGGCGCGCGCTCCTCGCGACCGTCCTGCTGTCGGCCTGCGGCGCCACCGAGACCGTGGCCCCCGCGGCCCCGCGCGTCCTCACGTTGGGCGTCGTCCAGTCACTGACCGGGCCGGCCGGCGTGTACGGCAAGAGCATCCTGGAGGGCATCGAGCTGGCCACCCGGCGCATCAACGCCGGCGCGGCCGCCTCCGGCGTGAAGGTGGCGTACACCGTGATCGACGATGGCGGCGCCACGGCTGCGTCCAAGGCGGCGTTCGCCGATCTCGTGGCACGCAAGGTGGACGCGCTGATCGGGCCGACGCTGTCGAGTCTCGCCCCCGACGGCCACGCGCTGGCGCAGAGCGCCGGCATCCCCGTGCTCGGCGCTACGACCACGGCGGTGGGCATCACCGACGTGGGCCCGTTCGTGTTCCGCATTGCGTTGGCGGAGAACGTGGTCGTGCCGGGCACACTCGCGCGCGTCGCGCCGCTGCTCGCACTGAAACGCGCCGTGCTTATTCTGGACGGGAGCGACGCGTTCTCGCGCAGTTCGGCCGATGCCATGCGCGTGGGCATCGCGCAGCAGAGCGCGATGATCCTGCGCGAGATCGACGTGGCCACACAGGACCTCGCCACGGAACTCACCCGGCTACAGGGACAGTCGTTCGAGGCGTTTCTGGTAACGCCGCTGGTGGAGAAGTCGGCGCCGGCGCTGGTCGCGATCCGCGCGGCGCGCTTCCAGCAGCCCATCGTGGGCGGCAACAGCTTCAACACGCTCGATCTGGCGCGCATCGCGGGCATTGCCGCGGAAGGGGCGTATGTGGGCGCCGCGTGGAACCCGGGGTCCACGTTGCCGACCAGTGTGGCGTTCACCACAGCCTTCCAGGCGGCCTACGGGCATGCGCCCGACCAGTTCGCCGCGCAGGGATACGCGTCGGTGCTCGTGGCCTACGACGCCGCTACGCGCACGACCGCCACGCTCACACTGCGTGACGCGATCGCGGCCACGCGCGATCTCGACACACCGCTTGGCCTGCTGTCGATGTCCGTGCGGCGCGAAGCGGTGCACGGGCCGGTGGTGCAGCAGTACCGAGGCGGCCAGCTGGTGGTGCTGCCGTAGCGGCGCTGCAGCGGGACCGCGGTGCCGCAACGCGGGGACGGGCTAGGCTGACACCCGCGCGATCCGCTGCCCCCACATCAGCACGCCGTACACCAGCGCGCTGAGCGCGAACGTGACGAACCACGCGTATGCATACAGCGTGTCGAACACGCCGGGATCAGCCACGAGGCCGCCCGGGGTGATGGCGGCCCGCAGGAAGCCGGGCACCACGGGCAGGACGCCCAGTGCGAGCGCGATCAGCGCGCGCGGATTCACACCGTGCCGGTAGCGATACGCCCCGTCCGCGCGGAACAGGTCGTCCACCACCAGCTGCTGCCGGCGGATGACCCAGTAGTCCACGATCAGAATGCCGCCGAGGGCGCCCATCAGGCTGGAGTACCCCAGCAGCCACGTGAAGATGTACGCCGCGGCATCGGCGTAGAGCCGCCACGGCATCATCAGCACGCCGATCACGGCGGTGATGAGTCCACCCGTGACATAGCTGATGCGGCGGGGGGCGAGATTCGAGAAATCATTGGACGGCGACACCACGTTCGCCGCCATGTTGGTGGTGAGCTGCGCCGCCAGCACGATCAGCGTGGCGCAGACGATCACCCCTTTGCCGCCGAGGCGCGTGATCAGCACAATGGGATCCCAGATGGGTTCCCCGAACACACCGATCGTGGCACTCGTGACGGCCACACCGATGAAGGCGAACGCCGTCATCGTGGTGGGCAAGCCCAGCGCCTGCCCCAGCATCTGCGACCGCTGACTTTTTGCGTAGCGCGTGAAGTCGGGAATGTTGAGGCTGAGCGTGGCCCAGTACCCCACGTTGGCGGTGAGCGCCGCGGGAAAGATGCTCCAGAAGCGCTCGTGCCCCTTGGTGAGCGACGTGGACTGCGCGAGCACGGGACCCAGCCCCCCGCCCGCGCGCACGGCCCACAGCAGTAACAGCGCGCCCCCTGCCAGCAGGAGCGGCGCGGACCAGGCCTCGAGCCGCTTGATGCCGTCGGTCCCCTTCAGGATGATCGCGACCTGCACCAGCCAGAACACAGCGAAGGCGATGCCGGTGTGCGCCCCGATCCCGCGCCAGCCGCTCCAGAGCGCCGACACCAGCGTGTCGAGCGCCAGCGCCCCGATCCACGTCTGGATCCCGAACCAGCCGCACGCCACCGCTGCGCGCAGCAGCGCCGGCACGTTGGCGCCGCGCACGCCGAAGCTGGCGCGACAGAGTACCGGGAAGCTCACCCCGTACTTGGTGCCCGCATGCGCGTTCAGGATCATCGGGATCAACACGATCACGTTCCCGAGCAGGATCGTGAGCATGGCCTGCCACCACGTCATCCCCTGCGCCATCAGTCCCGAGGCGAGGGTGTACGTGGTGATGACCACACTCATCCCGATCCACAGCGCGGCAATGTGGTACGTGCTCCACGTCCGGTTGGCGGGCGTGGTGGGCGCGAGGTCCGCGTTCCACAGCGGACTCTCGGTGATCGGCCGCGCGGGAGGGGGCGTGTCAGTCACAAGGAGGCGACCGCCGCGCTACTGCGGCGGCACCGGTCCGCGGGGCGAGGCCACGCGGGGGTCCTTCTTCCACTCCTGCTTGTCCACGCGGAACTCGCTGCGCGGGCGCAGGTTCCACTCGAAGAAGGTCCACGTGCGATTCCACGAATCGATCTGCTCGGGCGTATCGTCGCGCTCCATGCTGGACGCCGTCACGCGCCGGTTGAACGTGTGCCCGCATCCACCGGCGCCCTGCGGCGGATTCACGTAGATCTTCGTTTCGGCCAGATCGGGCTTGAGCGCCCGCAGCGTGTACACGAACTGCTGATCTTCGCGGAAGAACACATCGCAATCGTTGGTGGCCACATGCACCAGCATCGGGACCTTCAGGTTTTCCGTCTGGAACACCGGCGAGCGCTTGATGTACTCCTCGACCTTTTCGAATGGCAGCCCCTGAATGCCTTCTTCCGCCGCGTAATCGCGCTGATAGCTCGGGCCGTGGTCGGAGAGCCGGAAGAACAGGTTGGTGACCGGCACCATCGCCGCGCCGGCGCGGAACGGCTGGTCGTCGCGGAACAGATTGTGCGCCGTGATGAAGCCTCCGTGGCTCCATCCCATCATCCCCAGCCGATCCATGTCCACATAGCCCACGGTCTTGAGGTAATCCACCGCCGAGAGCGCGTCGTCGACTTCCATGCCGCCGTAGTCGATCTTGCGGTGAAACACATCGCCGTAGCCGGTGCTGCCGCGGTAGTTCGGCGTGATCACCACGTACCCGCGGGCCACCGCGTCGCGCACGAAGGGCCACATGGACAGCCCCCAGTTGGAGTGCACCCCGCCATGCACCCACACCAACGCCGCATGCCCCGCGGCCTTCTTGGTGAGCGGCGCGAACAGGTACGCCGGAATCTCGAGCCCATCCACGCGGCTCTTGTACGACACCACCGAGAAATCCATCACGCCCTTGGCGCGCGCCGCGTAGGCGCTGTCCACGCCTTGGCGATCACGGATCTGACGGTCGCAGTTGGCCCCGCACCCGGCCAGGTCGGCGGGATCCTTGCTCACGAACAGCGCGCGCGCACGGGCCGTGTCGGTAATCACCACACCGCGACGCGCCGGTGGAGTCGTGGTGGCCCCCTGGGCCGGCAGCGCGGTGGAAAGAACGGCCGAGCACAACAGCGTGCACGCGGCGACGACGAAACGGGTGGAGAGTGACATACGGGTCATGAGTGGGTAGGTGCGCATCGATCAGCGGCGCACGGCGGTGAGGTCCATGAATTGCCGGCGCACGGCGGTGGCTTTGCCGGCGCGTTCCAGCGCGGCCCAGAGGCGCGCCACGGTTTCCCGGTCCACGAGACCGGCAGGTGATCCGCCGTCGTCGGGCGTTCCCATGCGCTCGCTGGTGCGAAAGGCATCCACGGCCGCGACGACGTCGGGGGTGAACAGATTGGATTCGGCGCCACCCACGGATACGGTCGCGCCCTTCCGGTAGAAGCCGAGCACGTTCAGCATGACCTTGAGCTGCAACACGTCGCCACCGGCGAAGTGCTCCAGCGTGCGGAAGC
>JARIEV010000031.1 GCA_031127225.1 Gemmatimonadota bacterium
CCGAATGGCTGAACGGCATCCTGCGCGACTTCCCGGGGCTGCCGGCGGCCTTCGACTTTTTTGTCTGGAGCCCCGCCGCGGGATGGCGGGCCCTCGCACTGTTGCTCGTTGCCGGATCGCTGGCGGGGTTGTTGCCCGCATGGCGTGCGTCATCTACTCCTATCGCCCGCGCGTTGCGCGAGGACGCCATTGGTTGAACGCCGCGGCTGCTTCCGATGAGCACTCTGCATACACACACATCGCACGATCCCGTCATCGCGTGCGAGCAGGTGGTACGCACCTATCCCATGGGCGACGCCATCGTGCAGGCGGTCCGCGGCATCGATCTTGCCATCGCGCGCGGCGAATTCGCGGCGATCACGGGTCCATCCGGCTGCGGGAAGAGCACGCTGTTACATCTGTTGGGCGCCGTCGATGTGCCGACGAGCGGCCACGTGCGCATCAATGGGCGCGACACGGCCTCGCTTTCGGATCGCGAGGCCACGGATTTCCGTCTGCGTCAGATCGGGTTCGTGTTCCAGCGCTTTTACCTCATGCCGACGCTCTCGGCCACAGAGAACGTCGAGCTGCCGCTCGCTGAGGCGGGGATGGCGAAGCGCGCGCGGAAGGCGCGGGCGCGCGAGCTGCTGGGGTACGTGGGGTTGGGTGATCGCGGTGATCATCGCCCCACGCAGCTGTCCGGTGGCGAGCAGCAGCGCGTAGCGATCGCGCGCGCGCTCGCGAACGAGCCGGCGTTGCTCCTAGCCGACGAACCGACGGGTGAACTCGACGCTGAGACCGGTGTGCGGCTGTTGGAGCTGTTCGGGCAGCTGCATCGGGACGGGCGTACGCTGGTGTTCGTGACGCACGATGCCGTGGTGGCGCAGGCCGCCGAGCGCGTGATCCGGCTGCACGACGGCCGCGTGTCGTCGGATACGCGGCGGGGATGATGGCGGGATCGACGGTGCACACCGGATCTATCCGCCTCGCGATGGCGCAACTGCTGGCATGGCGGTCGGTGGCCGCGCGCCCGCTGCGCGCGCTGCTGTTGTGCGGCGGGTTCGGCGTGGGGGTGGGCGTGATGATCGTGCTGCTCGCGGTCGGCGAAGCCATGGTGCGGCAGGCCAGTCAGGAACGGCTTGTCGGCGGCGGGACGATCACGGTGCTCCCCGACGGCATCGACATCGAGGTCCTCACCACGGGCGGATTGGGTGGGCTCTTCTTCTCGGTGCCCAATGCCCGGTTCGTGCATCGGCAGGTGTTGAACGCGCCGCGGCTGAGCGACGTGGTGCAGGTGGCCGCGCCGCAGCTGGAAGGGAAGCTGCTGTACGTGACCACCGCGGACGGCGTGGAGCATCCTGTTCGGGCCAGCGGGGAAATTCCGTCGGCCACGCGCACCCTCGGTGCGATGCCCACCGTGTCCACCGGTGCCTGGACCGACGACGATGGTGATCGGCGCTGGATGACCCCCACCGCGGCCGAACTGCGTCACGACATCGACCATTTCCATGTGCCCACGCCGGCCATGGCGAACCGCGACTCCTGGGGCGAGTGGCACTACTTCAACGTGATCTCACCCGATGCGTCACGGTGGGCGTTCATCTCGTTCATTGTGGGTGGTGACGTCACCGGGACGCAGTGGGGCGGCCAGGTGCTGGTCACGCTGCACGAGCGCGGGCGCGCGCCGCGCCGCTTCAGTCGCCGCGTGCCCCGTGAACGCGTGCGCTTTTCCACGCGTGATGCCGATCTCACCATCGGTGACGACAGCGTCCGCGTGTTGGCGGATGGTCGCTATGCCGTGCGCGCGCGGGTGACCGAAGAGGGAACCGGTGTGCCGCTCACGCTGGATCTTGTGCTGTCGCCGGCGCCGCGGGTGGAGTTTCCGGGCGCGACGCTGCTGAGTGGTGACTTCACCTCGGGGTACGCCGTGCCCGCATTGCGCGCCGATGCGAGCGGATCGCTGTGCGTGGCAGGGCGCTGTGAGGCTGTGGCCGGAGCGCAGGCGTATCACGATCACAACTGGGGCGGCTGGCGTGGTGTCACGTGGGAGTGGGGGTCGGCGCGGGCCGGCGACTACACGCTGCTGTACGGCCGGGTCACGCCGGAAGACTCTGCGCAGGCGGCGGCGCCGTTGTTCGTGTACGTCACCGACGCGCAGGGATTTCTGGCGCTGTTCCGCCCGCGCGTGATCCGCTACGACGACGCGCGCACGGTGCGCACCGCGCAGGGTGCGCTGCGGGTACCGGCCACGGCGGAGCTGTTCGATGTGCGCGGTGCCGACACACTGCACGTCACGCTCACCATCGATGACGCCACGGCCACCGATACGCGGATCGGGCTGGCGGAGCGAGGGGAAACCGAGGGGGCGCGGGCGTTGCGGCGCCCGTGGTTTGTGCAACTGGCGGGCGTGGCGCGCGTGCAGGGCCGTGTGCGCGGCCGCGTCCTGAACGGCAGCGGCCGCGGGTTTTTCGAGACCTACCGCTGATGTCGGCGCAGCTCCGCCTCGGGACGCAGGGATGGAATTATCCTGCGTGGGTGGGGCCGTTCTATCCGTCGGGTACGCGGCCGGTGGATTTTCTGCGCACGTTCACGCGCGCGTTCGACACGGTCGAGATCGATTCCACCTTCTACGCGATTCCGCCCGCCGCAACCGTGCGCGGGTGGGCGTCGCGCACCCCACCCACGTTCACGTTTGCCTGCAAGCTGCCGCAGGAAATCACGCACGAGCGCCGCTTCGTCGATGCCGTCGCGGTGCTGCACGCATTTACGGACCGCATGCGTGACCTCGGCCCGCGGCTGGGTCCCATCCTCATCCAATGCGGGCCGAATTTCTCGCCGGCCGAGTCGGATGCGCTGGAAGCGTTCCTGCCGGCGCTGCCGGCCGATCTGCGGTTTGCCATCGAGTTCCGGCAGGCGTCGTGGATCCGCGCCCGCACGATCACCATGCTGCGCACCCACGGCGTGGCGCTCGCGCTGAGCGACGGCCGGTGGATTCCGCGTGACTGGCTGCTCAAGCTCTGTGAACAGCCCACGGCCGACTTCGCCTACCTGCGCTGGATGGGCCCCGATCGCGCCATCGTGGACTACTCCCGGCTGCAGGTGGACCGGAGCGCCGAGCTGGACGCTTGGAGTCGCATGATTCCGGTGTTGCAGGGGCAGGTGCGCGAGGTGTTCGGTTTCGTGAACAATCACTTCGCCGGCCACGGCCCCGCCTCGGTGCGGATGCTGCAGGAGCGGTTGGGGATACCGGTGGTGGACCCGCAGACCATCGGTGACCAGCCATCGTTGTTCTGACGTGACTCCCGACGGCGCTATACTTCCTCCATGATTCTGCCCACCGTGTCTGCTGATGCCGCGCTGCGCCTCGTGCGTGGCGAATCCGCTCAACCGCACGATCTGCTCGGTGCGCATACGGCCACGCACCACGGTGTCGATGGCGTTGTGGTCCGCGTCTTTCAGCCGAATGCGGCCTCCGTGGCGGTGGTGCTCGGCGAGCTCCACGTCCCGATGGAGCGCGACGAGTACGGCTGCTTTGTGTTGTTTCTGAGCGACCGCGCCCTTCCGCTCGTGTACCGTCTCGCCATCACCTATGGTGACGGCCGCGCGGAGGTGCGCGACGATCCCTACCGCTTCCTCCCTACGCTTGGCGAGATGGATCTGCACCTCTTCAACGAGGGGCGGCACCTGCGGCTCTGGGAGAAGCTGGGGGCGCACCTGCGCGATGTGGATGGCGTGTCCGGCACATCGTTCGCGGTCTGGGCACCAAACGCCGCGCGGGTATCGGTGATCGGCAGCTTCAACGACTGGGACGGCCGTGCGCACCAGATGCGCGCGCTCGGCGCCAGCGGGGTGTTCGAACTGTTCGTGCCCGGCGTCGGCGCCGAGGCGATGTACAAGTTCGAGTTGCGCACCGCGGATGGTGCGCTGCGGGTGAAGACGGATCCGTACGCCTTCAAGATGGAGCAGGGGCCGGGGCACGCGGCCATCGTGCAGGCACCCGACCGCTATGTGTGGCGCGATGGGGCGTGGCTGGCGCAGCGCGCCGACGTCGACCCGCTGCGCGAGCCGATGCTGGTGTACGAGGTCCATCTCAGTTCGTGGATGCGCGGCGAGCACAACCGCCTGCTGTCCTACACAGAGTTGGCGCCCCGGTTGGCTGAACACTGCCGGCGACTGGGCTTCACGCATGTGGAACTCCTGCCCGTTCTCGAGCATCCCTTCGGTGGGTCGTGGGGCTATCAGGTGGGTGGGTACTTCGCCCCCACGTCGCGACACGGCTCGCCCGATGAGTTCCGCGCCTTCGTGGATATCATGCACGAAGCCGGGATCGGCGTCCTGCTGGATTGGGTGCCGGCGCACTTCCCCAAGGATGATTGGGCGCTGCGCCGCTTCGACGGCACGGCGTGCTACGAGCACGAAGACCCGCGGCTGGGCGATCATCCCGAATGGGGGACGCACATCTTCAATTACGCGCGGCACGAAGTGCGCAATTTCCTGCTCGCCAACGCGTTGTATTGGATCGAATCGTTCCACATCGACGGCCTGCGTGTGGATGCCGTGGCGTCCATGCTGTATCTGGACTACGGGCGTGAGGCCGGCCAGTGGCTGCGCAACCGGTACGGTGGTCGCGAGAATCTCGAGGCGGTGTCGTTTCTGAAGCAGCTCAATCACGCGGTGCATTCGCTGCACCCTGGCGTGATCACGGTGGCGGAAGAGAGCACCGCCTGGCCCAAGGTCACGCACCCCATCAGCGAGGGCGGGCTCGGCTTCACGTTTAAATGGAACATGGGGTGGATGCACGACACCCTCGATTACTTCAAGGTTGATCCTTTTTTCCGGAAAGGTGCGCACGACAAGCTCACGTTCGCGATGATGTACGAGTACAGCGAGCGGTTCACCAATCCCTTGTCCCACGACGAAGTCGTGCACCTCAAGAAGTCGCTTTTGGAAAAGATGCCGGGCGATGTCTGGCAGCGCTTTGCGAACCTGCGCGCGCTCATCGGCTATTCCGTCACGCGGCCCGGCAAGTCGTTGTTCTTCATGGGCACCGAGTTGGGGTCACACCACGAGTGGAACCACGATCTCAGCCTCGAGTGGCACCTACTGGGCGATGCGCGCCGTCAGGGGCTGATGACCTTCATGGAGGCGCTGGGCGCGCTGTACCGGCAGCACGCGTGCTTCTGGCGGCAGGACCACGAGCCGTCTGGCTTTGGCTGGATCGACGTGACCGACAAGGAGCAGTCGGTGCTGTCGTACGCCCGCTACGACGGCGGGGCGCACGCGGTGGTGGTGCTCAATCTCACGCCGGTGCCGCGCGATGCGTACCGGTTGGGGGCGCCGTCAGCGGGCACCTATCACGTGGTGCTCAATTCCGATGCGGCGGCGTTTGGCGGGAGCGGCTACACGGTCGCGGAGACCGTCGAGTCTGAGCCCGTGCCGTATCATGGATTCAGCCAATCGATCACCGTGTCGCTACCGCCGCTCAGCATGCTGGTGCTGCTGCCGGCCAATCAACCGGTGGCGCGCGTACCGATGCGCGTGGAACCCGAACCGCCGGTGAAGGCCCCGCCGCCAGTCAAAGCCCAAACGCCGGCCAAGGCGTCAAAATTGCCGAAGCCGACCAAGGCGCCCAAAGCACCCAAAGCACCCAAGGCGCCGAAGCCCGCGAAGTCCACGAAGCCGGCCAAGGGCGCCAAGCCCGCGAAGGCGCCCAAGCCGACGCCCGCATCATGAGTCGCCGCCTGGCAACCACGCTCGGCTTCGGTGTGCTCGCCCTGGTCGTCGCGGCCGTGTGCGTGCGGCTCGGGTTCTGGCAACTCGACCGGCTTGCGCAACGCCGCGCGCGCAACGCCATCGTGCAGTCGCGTAGCACGCGACCGGTGGAAAGCGTGGCGGTGCTGCAGGGGCAGGACACCACCGCTACCCACTGGCGACGGGTGCATGTGCGGGGCGTGGCCGATTACGCCGGCGAGGTCGTGCACGCCACGCGGTCGCAGGCCGGTTCACCCGGCGTGCACCTGCTCACCCCGGTCCGACCGTTGGATGGGCAGTGGGGGGATACGGCGCTGCTCGTGATCCGCGGGTTTGTGTTCGCGGCCGATGGCCGCACCTTCGATCGCGCGAAGGCGCGCGATGCGGATACGCTGGAGTTTGACGCGCTGGTGACCGCGTTCCCCGCGCCGCGCCCCGGTGCCGTCACGATGCCATCCAACGCGCGCGCGGTCCGGCTGCTCGACCGCGATACCCTCGCGGTGCTCACGGGACATCCACTCGCCCCGTTCGTCCTGCTGGCGCTCGGCGACACCGCCATCGTCGACATCACCAAGCCCGCCCGCGTGCCGCCGCCGTCGTTCTCCGAGGGGCCGCATCAGTCGTACGCACTCCAGTGGTTTGGCTTTGCGCTGGTGTTCGTGGTGGGCTTTGCTGCCTTCGTGTGGGGACCACGGCGCCGTGACGACGACGGCGCCCCGGACGAGCCGCCAACGGGCTGACGGCACACCGGCCGCTACGGCCGGCCGATGCTCGCGTAGTGAAAGCCCTGCGCGCGGGCGTCCTCGGCGCGGTACACGTTGCGCAGATCAACCAGGATGCGCGTGCGCATCGCGGCCCCCACGCGGTCGAGGTCGAGGGCACGGAACTCGTTCCACTCGGTAATGATCACCAGCACGTCGGCGCCCTGCGCCGCATCGTAGGCATCGGTGCACCAGTGCACACCCGGCAGCAGACTCGCCGCTTCGTGCATCGCCGCCGGATCGAAGGCGCGGACGATCGCTCCGGCATCCTGCAGCGCCGGGACAATCGCCAGACTGGGCGCTTCGCGCATGTCGTCGGTGTTCGGTTTGAACGCCACGCCCAGCACGCCAATCGTCTTGCCGCGCACCGAGCCGCCGCAGGCCGCGATCACCCGCGAGGCCATCGCGCCCTTCCGCGTGTCGTTCACCTGCACCACGGCTTCAACGAGTCGCGCCGGTGATCCATACTCCTGCGCGGTGCGCACCAGCGCGATGGTATCCTTGGGGAAGCACGAGCCACCGTACCCCGGGCCGGCGTGCAGAAACTTCTTGCCGATGCGGCCGTCGAGTCCCATCCCCCGCGCCACGTCCTGCACGTTGGCGCCGACCTTCTCGCACAGGTCGGCCATCTCGTTGATGAACGTGATCTTCGTGGCCAGAAACGCATTCGCGGCGTACTTGGTGAGCTCCGCGGTTTCCAGCGTCGTCATGACGACGGGCGTTTCCATGAGATACAGCGGCCGGTACAACGCCTGCATCACCTCGCGCGCCCGATCGGTTTCGGCGCCGATCACCACGCGGTCCGGGCGCATGAAGTCACCGATCGCCGACCCTTCGCGCAGAAACTCGGGGTTCGACGCCACGTCGAACTCCGCCTGTGGATTCTGCTCCCGCAGAATCTCCGCGACGCGACGTCCGGTGCCCACCGGGACTGTGCTCTTCGTGACCACGACGGTGTAGCCCGTGAGCGCTTTGGCAATGTCCACCGCGGCCGCTTCGACGTAGCGCAGATCCGCGTGTCCGTCGCCGCGCCGCGACGGCGTGCCCACGGCGATGAACACGGCGTCGGCTTCCGCCACCGCGTGCGCCAGATCGGTGGTGAACGACAGGCGTCCGCTCGCGATCCCCTTGGCCACCAGCGCATCGAGCCCGGGCTCGTAGATCGGCATCTCCCCCTGCAGCAGGCGCGCGATCTTGGCCGCGTCCACATCCACGCACGTCACGTGCGGGCCGAACTCCGCGAAACACGCGCCGGACACGAGTCCCACGTAGCCGGTGCCGATCATGGCGATCTTCATGACGCGTCAGTCTCCAAGCTGGTAGTAGTCGCGATACCACGCGACGAAATTTGCCACACCCGTTTCGATCGGAGTTTTCGGGGCGAAGCCTACGTCCTGCACGAGCGCCGCCACATCGGCGTAGGTGGCTGGCACGTCGCCCGGTTGGAGGTCGAGCATGCGCTTCGTGGCCACGCGTCCCAGTGATTGTTCGAGCGTTGCGATGAGATGCATCAGCTCCACCGGGTTGTTGTTTCCGATGTTGTAGATGCGGTACGGCGCCGTGCTGGTGGCCGGGTCGGGGCGGTCCGAATTCCAGTCGGGGTTGGGCGCGGCGATGTGATCGCTGGTGCGGATCACCCCTTCCACGATGTCGTCGATGTACGTGAAGTCGCGGCGCATCCGGCCGTGGTTGAACACGTCAATCGGCTTCCCCTCGAGAATGGCTTTCGTGAACAGGAACATCGCCATGTCGGGGCGTCCCCACGGCCCGTACACCGTGAAGAAGCGCAGGCCGGTGGTGGGGAGCCGATACAGATGGCTGTACGTGTGCGCCATGAGCTCGTTCGCCTTCTTCGTGGCCGCGTACAACGACACCGGATGGTCTACGTTCTGGTGCACCGAGAACGGCATCGCGGTGTTCGCCCCGTATACGCTGGAGGACGACGCATACGTGAGGTGCTGCACGCCATGATGCCGGCATCCCTCGAGGATGTGCAGGAACCCCACGAGGTTGCTGTCGATGTACGTGTGCGGATTCGTGATGGAATACCGCACGCCCGCCTGCGCGGCGAGGTGGATCACGCGGTCGAAGCGCTCCTCGCGGAAGAGCCGGTCCACGCCGTCGCGGTCACCGAGTTCCATACGGAACAGGCGGAACCCGGGCTTATCCGCCAGCCGGGCCAGTCGCGCCTCTTTCAGCGTCGGGTCGTAGTAATCGTTCACGTTGTCGAGCCCGACGACCTCATCACCGCGCGCGAGCAGGCGCTCGGTGGTGCTGTAGCCGATGAAGCCCGCGGCGCCGGTCACCAGAATTTTTGCCATACCGTGCGTGTCATTCCGAAGGAAAAGGTCCGATCTCTAACGATCCGCTGCCGACGATCGGGCGGGGGGACGTGCCACGGTGGGTCGCTGCAGCAGCAGGACGGCACCCATGATCGCCACTCCGCCGAGCAATGTACCGGCGCCGATGGGCTGGTGAAGTAACAGTACGCCCAGCATGGTGGTCCAGAACGGCTCGGCCGTGGAGGTGATCGAGGCTCGGACCGGCCCGAGCACGCGCAGCCCCGCGAGAAAGGCCAGAAACGACACCGCCGACAGCAGCCCCTGCAGGATGCCCGCGCCCGCCGGCACGAATCCGGGCGCGGTGAACAGCGCGCCGCTGACCGAGGCCCACGTGGTGAACAGGACGGCGCCCCCCACAGCGATGGCCCGCGCCACATCCAGCGCGGCGCGGTCGCGCTGCAGCGCCCCGAGCACGGGGATGTACAGCGCGTACACCAGGGCGCCCGAGAGCACGGCCATCACCCCCAGCGGGTGCAGCGAGGCCGCGCTGGGTGCGCCCACCATGCACCCGATCCCCCCCAGGGCCAGCGCCAGCGCGACCCCTCGTGTGCGGTCAATCGGTTCGATGCCGCGGATGGCCGCGATGAGCGTGACCCACGCCGGGAACGTGTAAAACAGAAACGAGGCGGTGGCCGCCGGGATCCAGCGGAGCGCCGCCAGCGCCAGGGTGGCCACGGCGGCCTGCCCGCCCCCCGCGATCAGCAGAATGCGCGGATGCCACCACGGCACCACGCCCACGCGGCCGGGCGTGCGCCGCCACCAGCCGTAGGCCACCAGTACGACCGCGCTGGTGCCGTAGCGCCATGTCTGCAGCGCCTCGAGTTCCATGCCACGGCCGGTCGCGATCACCGTGAGCGGCGAGATGCTGCCGAAGCAGCAGGCACTCAACACGATCAGCAGCGTCGCCCGCAGCGCATCCCGCGGCGATGCCTCGGGAAGGCGACGCGTCACAGCAGCGTGCCGCTGAGCAGGGAGTACGCGATACCGAAGTAGATGCTGATGGCGGACACGTCTACCAGCGTGGCCACGAGCGGGGCCGACGCCGAGGCAGGGTCGAAATTGAACCGTTTGAGAAGGAAGGGAAGCATCGAGCCGGTGAGCGAGCCCACCAGCACGATCCCCACCAGCGCGAGCCCGACGGTGACCGCGATCATGAACGAATACGGCCCGTAGTCGTAGAGCCCCATCGCGTTCCACACGAGAATGCGCGCGAAGGCGATGGCACCGAGCAACAGGCCGAGAATGATCCCGGCCGGGATCTCACGCAAAACCACCCGCCACCAATCCCCGATGGTGACTTCGCCCAGCGCCATCGCGCGGATGATCAGCGACGTGGCCTGTGACCCCGAGTTGCCACCGGAGCTCATCACCAGCGGGATGAAGTGCGACAGCAGCAGGACCCGCCCCAGGTCGCTTTCGTAGCGCGCCATTACCGACGCGGTGAACATCTCGCTGATCGCCAGCACGGCCAGCCAGCCGCCACGCTTGCGCACGTTCTGCCACAGGCCGATCTGCATGTAGGGCTCTTCGAGCGCCTCCATACCGCCGAACTTCTGCGCGTCCTCGGTCTGCTCTTCCTGAATAACGTCGATGACGTCATCGACCGTGACAACGCCCAGCAACCGTTTGTCCGCATCGACCACCGGCAGCGCAACGAGATCGTAGTTCGACGTGATCTGCGAGACTTCTTCCTGCAGCATGTCGGGGGCGACACTCACCACCTCGCTCCACGCCAGTTCGCTGAGCGGGGTCCCGTCGGGCGACGCCAGCAACTCGCGCAGCGACAGCACGCCGCGCAGCCGGCCGTTACGATCCACGGTGTAGACGGTGTACATCGCCTCGCGGCGGCCGGCGCGCGACATGGCGCGCACCGCCACCAACGCTTCCTCGGCGGTCAGATTCTCGTCCACCGACACAAACTCGGTGGTCATGAGACCACCGGCCGTGTACGGGTCGTACTCGAGCAGGCGTTCGGTTTCTGCCTTGTCCGCGGGTTCGAATTCCGCCAGGATCTCGTCGGCCGTTTCCTCGTCGAGCTCTTCGAGGGCGTCCGCGCGCTCGTCGGGGGTCATCTCCGACATGAGCGACGCCGCTTCGACCGCGGTCAGCTCTTCGAGCACCATCGTGCGCAGCTGCTCGTCGAGGTACTCGAGGACCTCGCCGGCGCGCTCCTTCGGCAGCGCCGCGAGGAACGCGCGCACCATGCCCTCCGGCAGCGCCTCCGCGATGTCCGCGAGGTCGGCCGGGTGCATCTCTTCCGTTTGCGGCCCGATACTCTCCGGGTGCTCCTCGAGCAGCTCGAGAAGATCCGGCACGATCAGCGCCGCAAGCGGCCGGTCTTCGTTGGCGTGAGGTGACATCAGCGGGAGGGCTTCGGTTTGGCCGTCAAGTTAGCCGCACAACGGCACGGGAAGAAGCCGCGTCCGGTCACAGAACGGGCAGGACGCGCGCCTCCACATGCAGGGCGCGCACCGTCACGCCGGCCGCGTCGAGGGCGGCGTCGAGCGCCCCCCGGTCGAGCGCCCCCTCCACCTCCAGGACCGCGCCGGCCATGGTGACCTCCGCCCCGACGATGCCGGGGACAGCGGCCAGCGCCGTCCACACGGCGCGGACGGCGTGAACCGCCACCAGGCCGTCGAGGTGCACGTGGATCCGTTGCCGTGTCATCTTTCAATCTCCACCATCGCCCCGGTCAGCTCAACCGGCCGATGGCCGGCGTCTTGCTCCCTCGACCCGTCTCGCATGCCTCGCGTTGCCTTCCTCGGACTCGGCGCCATCGGTGCCCCTATGGCCCGCCACCTCGCGCGCCCCGATGTCGATCTGGCGCTCTGGAATCGCACCACCGCCACAGCGGCTGCGCTGGCCGGGGAGCTGGGCGTCCGGCATGCGCTCACCCCCGCCGACGCGGCCCGCGGGGCCGATGTCGTGATCACGTGCCTGCCGGTGTCGCGCCACGTGGAGGCACTGCTCGACGGCCCCGACGGGTTGCTGGCCACCATGGCCGCGGGCGCCGTGCTCGTGGATTGCACCTCGGGCGACAGTGCCACGTCGCGACGCATGGCGGACCGGCTGGCCGAGCGCGGGATCGGCTTTCTCGACGCGCCGGTGTCGGGTGGCGTGGTCGGCGCGCAGCAAGGCGCACTGACCGTGATGGTGGGTGGTGACGAAGCCGTGCTCGAGCGCGTGCACCCGGTGCTGGCCTGCTTCGGCAAGCGCATCGTGCACTGTGGGGCGGTGGGCGCCGGTGACGCCCTCAAGGCGGTGAACAACGCGCTGCTCGCCATGCACCTGTGGGGGACCGCGGAGGGACTGGTGGCCCTCGAAAAGGCCGGGGTGAAGTCGGAGCTCGCCCTCGACGTGATCAACGCTTCGAGCGGGCGGTCGAACGCCAGCATGAACCTCTTTCCGGAGCGCGTGCTCACGCGGGCGTTCCCGCGCACCTTCCGGCTGGCGCTGCTCGACAAGGACGTCGGCATTGCCGCCGAGTTGGCGCGCGAGCAGCAGGTGCCGTCGCCGTTGCTGCAGCTCACGGCGGAGCTGTTCCGCATGGCGCATCTGGAATTGGGCGAGGCGGCCGATCACGTCGAGGTGGTGCAGGTCGTGGAACGACTCGGTGGCGCGCAGATCGGGGGGCGCTCCACATGACCGTCGTGTCGGTGGGGGACATCCGCGCCCATTTCCCCGCGCTCGCGCGCCATGAGGGAGCGCAGCCGGTGGCCTTCTTCGACGGTCCCGGCGGCACACAGGTGCCCCGTGTGGTCGCGGCCGCGATGACCGACTATCTGCTGCACCACAACGCCAACACGCACTGGGCCTACCCCACGAGCGTCGAGACGGATGCGCTGCTGGCCGATGCCCGGGCCACGCTGGCGGATTTTCTGGGCGGCACACCCGGCGAGATCTCGTTCGGCGCAAACATGACGACGATCCTGTTCCATGTGGCGCGCGCGATCGGCCGGGCGCTCTCGCCCGGGGACGAGATCATCGTGACGGAGCTGGACCATCACGCCAACGTGGCGCCGTGGCAGGCGCTGGCGAAGGAACGAGGGGCTGTCCTGCGGTGGATCCCGCTCGATCTGTCCACGTATCGCCACGAGGAGGGCGCGCTGGCGTCGCTGCTGTCGCAGCGCACCAAGGTGGTGGCCATCGGCGCCGCGTCCAACAGCCTCGGCACCATCAGTGACGTGACCGCCATGGTGGCGCTGGCCAAGGCGGCCGGGGCGATCACGGTGGTCGATGCGGTGCATTATGCGCCGCACGCCCTCGTGGACGCGGCCGCGATCGGCGCCGATTTCCTGCTGTGCAGCGCCTACAAGTTTTACGGGCCGCACATCGGCATCTGCTACGGACGCCACGCGGCCACGGCAGCGCTCGATGTGCCGCGCCTCGAGCCGGCCCCCGACTATGTCCCCGAGATCCTCGAAACCGGCACGCAGAACCACGAGGGGATCGTGGGGGCGGCGGCGGCCGTCGACTTTCTGGCCTCGCTGGCGGGGCCCGACGGCACACGCCGCGCGCGCCTCGCGTCGGTGATGCACGCGCTGCACGCGCGCGGCGATGCGCTGCTGCAGCAGCTGTGGGATGGACTCCATGCCATCGAGGGCGTGACCGTCTTCGGGCCGCCGCCGGGCACGGCGCGCACGCCCACGCTATCGTTTCACGTGCAGGGCATCGCGTCGGAACAGGTGGCGCAATTCCTGGCGCCACGCGGCGTGTATGTGTCGCACGGTGACTTCTACGCCACCACGGTGGCGCGTCGGCTCGGCCTTGCGCACGAAGGACTCGTCCGGGCCGGCTGCTCCTGCTACACCACCGCCGATGAAATCGCGCGGCTGGTCGATGGCGTCCGCGCACTCGTCAGGGGGACGGCCTGAGCATGTCACGTCTCGCCACGCTCGTCGCCGTGCTGGCCGCCGGTGCCGCCGCGGCGTGCGGTGAGACGGCCACCCGCGGGCAGGTCCTGCCGCGGGCCGAATTCCTCTTCGCGGCCGGCGACTCCACCTACTGGGTGCGAAGCGGCGACGACGGCATGCGGGTCCGCAGTGCGCCCATGCTGCTCACGCAGGTGGACGGACGGCTGTTCGAGGTGTTCCTGAGCGAGGATGGCGCCGAGTATCCCGATGCGTCGTTCGCGAGCGTGCAGCTCTGGTCGCGCGACGTGCAGCGCCGGGACAGCGTCGTGCTGTTCGGAGACAGCACGGTGATGCGCGACCTCGCGCGCTGGCGGCGGGCGCACCCGCGCGACACCGAACTCGACCCCGCCGACGAAGAGGCGCCGGATGATCCGCGCACGGTGGTGAACGATGAGATCGAGATCATCGACGTCCACGGGCCCTACCTCACCATCGAACATCTGCTCAACGTCGATCGTGACGACGGGCCGCCGCATCGGCACGACGGCCGGCGGCTGGTGGTCGATGTCCGCACCGGTGCGGCGGTCTCGCTGGAGGCGTTGATCGGTGCCACCGAAGCCACGCGTGTCGTGGCGGCGGCGCGCGCGAGTTTCGCGCAGCTCGTGGATTCAATCCGGTCGGCCGGGAGTGCCGGCGATGCGCGCGCCTCGGTGGCGAGCGAGACGCTGGACAGCTTCCGGTTCGAGGCGGGGAGCTTTGGCATCACAGACATCGATCGCGATCCGGCGGTCGCCTTCATGGTGCCGGGGCACGGGACCGACGGGGAGGCGCTGGCGCTGTATCTGCCGCCGATCGCGGTGACGGAGCCGGTGTGGTGGGCGGCGGTGCGCGCCACGTTGCCCGAGTGGGAGCGGGATTCCGTGCGCGTGCGCTGGAACCGCCAGCAATATGAGGTCGCGGCGCGCCCGGCCAACGCCGGTGATGCGCTGGCGCTGGTGCTCATCGGCGGCGCGATCGGGCAGACGCGCGAGTGGCCGATCGCCACCGTCGCCGCGCCGGCCTACCAGCTGATTCCGCTCGATGCGCCGTCGATCGACAGCACGGCCCGCGCGGCCCTGTCGCGCGCCTTCGACGTCTCGACCGCCCTCGACGGCCTGATCACCCGCGCGCGCTTTCGCCCGCGCACCACCCCGGTGCCCACGGGCGGGTACGCGGCCACGCGGCGCACGGCGGCGTTCGTGCGCCGCCCGTGACGGCGACGGCGCGCCACCCAATCAGCCAGGGGCCAGTGGTGAAACGGTGCGTTAAAGCTCCCGTCATCCGCCGCCGATACTCACCGGAGAAGTGATTCCGCGATGACGCGGACACGCGTTCTCGCACGTTTCTCCGGAGTCCCCTCAGTGTTACTGCGTTCATTCCTGCCGCTCGGCAGCTGCGTTCTCCTGTTGTCCGCCTGTGCGTCGCTGCAGACCCGCGATCCGCTGGTCTCGGATCGTCCTGATTTCACCGAGAGCACGCAGAGCATCGCGCCACGGCACGTGCAGCTCGAGGCCGGACAGACGCTCTCCCGCGAGGGGGACACCCAGAGCAACGCGATCGGTGAAGTGCTGGTGCGCGCCGGCCTCACACCACGCGTTGAGCTGCGATTGACCGGCAATTCGTTCGTGCGGGAGAAGACGGCCGGCGTGGTGACCAGCGGCGTGCAGGATGCCGCCGTCGGCTTCAAGATCAAGGTGCTCGAAGGGCCGGACGGGCCGTCGTGGAAGCCGGCGTTCTCGTTCATTGCCCACACCACGGTCCCGAGCGGGTCTGCGGTGTTCAGCGCCGGCCGTGCGCAGCCGGAAGTGAAGCTGCTGGGGGCGTGGACCATCACCGACCGCCTCGGCTTTGCCAGCAACATCAACATCGGCCGCCCGTTCGACGGCGCGCGGAGTTTCACCGAATACGCGGGCAGCGGCTCGTTCTCCTTTGCGGTGACCGAGCGCGTGGGCGCGTACACCGAAGCGTTCGCCTTCGCGCCGCAGGACGGCTCCAAGGTGGTCCAGAAGTACGTGAACGGTGGCTTCACGCTCCTGCTCAGCCCCGACGTGCAGCTCGACCTGCGCGGCGGTGTCGGACCGAAGACGCTGGGCTCCCGCGATTACTTCGCCGGTGTCGGGCTGGTCCTGTACCGATAAGCACGCTGTAATGGTGGCCGGTCGGGCCCGTTCGCTATCTTCGAGCGATGCCCGACCGCCCAACGCCTGAGCTGCCCAAGGACACGTACGCCGCGCTCCGCATCCCGAACTTCCGCCGCTACATCCTGGCGCTGTTCACGCTGACGCTCGGCATCCAGATCCAGGGCACGGTCGTGGGATGGCAGATCTACGACCTCACCCGTGATCCACTGGCCCTTGGCATCGTGGGGCTCGCCGAAGCCATCCCGGCCATCAGCATGTCGCTGTTCGCCGGCCACGTGGCCGATTCGCATGACCGGCGCCGCATCGCGCTGATCGCCCTCTCGGTGCTCGTGCTGTGCTCCCTCGGGCTCTGGTGGCTGGCCCACCCCGCTCCCATCGGCGACATCGCCCTCACGGCTCCCGAGCGCGTCCGCGCGATTTATGGGGTGATTGTGGCGAGTGGCCTGGCGCGCGCCTTTCTCCAGCCGGCGCGGCAGGCGCTGAGCGCCGAGCTCATCCCGCGCGCGCTGTTCAGCAACGCCATCACGTGGCGCACCGGTAGCTGGCAGCTGGCCGCCGTGCTTGGCCCCGCACTGGGCGGGGCGCTCTATGCCGTCGGCGGCACCACGCTGGGCTACGCCGTCGATGCCGTGCTGATGGCCTTCGCGGTCGGCGCGCTCCTGACGATCCGTCATCGGTCACCCGTGCGCGAAGTCACCGACGAGCCGATCCTGCGCTCGATTACCGGCGGGCTGCGCTTCGTGCTCGGCGAACCGCTGCTGCTCTCGGCCCTCACGCTCGACCTCTTTTCGGTGCTCTTCGGCGGGGCGATCGCCCTCCTGCCGGTGTTCGCCGCCGAGATTCTGCACACCGGTCCCTCAGGGCTTGGCCTGCTCCGGGCGGCGCCAGCCGTCGGCGCGGTGCTCACCAGTGTGCTGCTCACGCGTTGGCCGCCCTTCGCGCACACGGGGCGCAATCTGCTGATCTCGGTGACGGGATTCGGCGCCTGCACGATTGTGTTCGGCCTCAGTCGCAGCCTCTGGCTGTCGCTGGCGGCGCTCGCGCTCGCGGGTGCGTTCGACATGGTGAGCGTCGTGATCCGCTCCCTGATGCTGCAGATTCGCACCCCCGAAGCACTGCTCGGGCGTGTGTCGTCGGTGAATCAGATCTTCATCGGGTCGTCGAACGAGATCGGGTCGTTCGAATCAGGACTCACGGCGCGCTGGTGGGGCGCCGTGACCGCCGTCGTGGTGGGCGGCGTGGCCACGCTGGTGGTGGTCGCCACGGTGGCATGGCGGGTGCCGAGCCTGCGGCGGCTCAGGCAGTTGGCAAAGTGACGGTGACCGCGCTCGGCTCACCCCGCGAGCGCGTCACGCTCCAGCTCCGCGGAACCCGCCAGCTCTTCGGTCAGCGATAGTTCGATCTCGGTGCCGTCGCGGGCGATGCTGGTGCGGGGGAACACCGAGCGCGCCTCACGCTCCAGCTCGTGCGCATCGCGCGAGTAGCGGGCAGAGATGTGGGTGAGGACCAGACGGCGGGCACCGGCCTGCCGGGCCACCTCGGCCGCCTCGCGGGCCGTGCTGTGGCCGGTTTCGAGCGCCCGCGCGGCCTCCTCGTCGGCAAAGGTCGCCTCGTGAATGAGCAGATCGGCGTCCTGCGATGCCTCAACGGTGGCGGCGCAGGGGCGCGTGTCGCCCGTGATCACGATGCGGCGTCCACGGCGACGCTCACCCACCAGCACCGACGGCTCGATCGTGCGGCCGTCGTCCAGCGTGATCGACTGCCCTTTATGAATGCGCCCCCAGAGTGGCCCCTCGGGGATCCCCATCGCGCGCGCCAGATCCGGATTGAAGCGCCCGAGGCGCTCTTCCTCCACGATGGCGTAACCGATCGACTGGGATGGCCCGTGCGACACGCCAAAGCTGTCGATCCGGTACTCCGGCCGCCGCACCGACTCGCCAGCGTCGAGCTCGGTGATGTTCACCGGAAACGTTGCACGGTCGCCACCTAAACTGATGCATTGGCGCAACGTTTTGCCTGCGCCACGCGGTCCCCAGAGCTGTAATGGTTCGGTCCGGCCCTGTAACGCCATCGTCCGAATCAGCCCGGTCAGTCCCAGGATGTGGTCCGAATGAACGTGCGAAAAAAACAGATCGTCGAAGGCAAACGAGATGCCGTAGCGCATCATTTGCCGCTGCGTCCCTTCACCGCAATCGAACAGCAGGGTCTGTCCCTCCCGAATGACAGCAAGGGAACTGACCCCGCGTTCCACGGTGGGTCGGGAGGCGGCGGTGCCGAGAAATCGCACGAGCAGGGGCATGTCTGGAATATAGGCGGGACGGTGCGGATTTCGGTGCGTGCCGGGGCCACGGGCGCGCATCCGGGCCCTGTTCGGGGTCCCCGGCGGGGCGGATCGGCGGTCACGCGAAACGGCGGCCTGAGGTTTGCATAGGATGTGTAGCACAATCCCCGCGGTTGGCTTTCTGTGGCAACGGTACAACACCGTGTCACGCGAGCCCGCCGCACTGAGTATTCATCCGGATGGCCGGGGGGCATATGACCGGAAAGAGCCGACGCGGATTCGCGTCAATGGATCCAGCTCGACAGAAAGAAATTGCCAGCAAGGGTGGGCGTGCGGCCCACGAGAAGGGGACGGCGCACGAATGGTCGTCCGACGAAGCACGGAGCGCCGGCCGCAAAGGTGGCGTGACCGTCAGTCAGGATCGCGCCCATATGGCCGCTATCGGTCGTGAAGGCGGTGAGTCCCGCAGTGCGGCAGCGCGTCAGGCCCGGATGGCCGGTCGCAACGCCGAGCGTGAAGTGCCGATGCACATCGTTCGTGAGAGCGATCGGGCACGCACGGACGCGCCGATGGCCGATCGTGGCCGGTCGGACGTGACGCACGCGGACGTGTCGTCGGTGCGCTGATCGGGCAACCCGAGAGGCTGTGACACGAGCACGCTAAGCACGCCGGCGACGCGGTCGGGTGCTTACGGCGTTTCCCCAGACGGCACCACCGTCTCAATACCAAGGAGCCTCCCCGGACATCGTCCACGGGAGGCTCGGTTCGTTACGGGCGGGTCGGTGCGGATCGCACCGCGCCCTCAGGACGGCTGAGCGGGGAAGCGGTCGAGTTGTGCCGCGAGCCGGCTGGGATCGATGTTGCGGCCGCTCACGAGCAGCACCATCGGGCCCGCGACCGTTGGGATGTGACCGTGACGCAGTGCGGCCACGGTGACGGCCCCCGCCCCCTCCACGGCCATCCCGGTGGTGCGCGACAGCCACGCGATCGCCTCGCCGAGTTCGTCTTCCGTGACGAGTGCCATCTCGTCGGCGCAGTACTGCCCGATGTGCAGGGCATCCGCGTCAATCTGGCCGGACAGGCCGTCGGCGAGGGTGGGGGTCACGACCGTGTCGATGACGTGGCCGGCCGCCAGGCTCTGGGCCATCGCCGAGGTCTCGACGCTCTGGGCGCCGATGATGCGTACGTGGGGCGCGAGCGCGCGCAGCACTGCCCCCATGCCGCCCAGCAGCCCGCCGCCGCCGGTGCAGATCACCACCGTGTGCATGGTCGGGATCTGCTCGAGCAGCTCGAGCGCGACGGTGCCCTGGCCGGCCAGCAGATCGAGTCCGAGGCACGGGTTGATGAAGCGGATCCCCTCGCGTGCCGCGTGCGCCTTGGCCACGATCATCGCCGCGTCATAGTCGGCCGCGTCGTCGTTGACGGTGGTGCCGAGGGCGCGAATGCCGTCTTTCTTCACCTGCGGCGCCGTGCGAGGTACGTACAGCGTGGCGGGTGTATCGAAGGCCTTGGCCGCGTACGCCACCCCCAGTCCGTGGTTGCCGGCACTCGATGCCACGACGCCCCGCGCCCGTTCCTCGGCCGACAGGCCGGCCAGCACGTTGTAGGCGCCCCGTACCTTGAACGACCCCGTGGGGTTCTCGAGCTCGAGCTTGAACAGCACCTCGATGCCGAACGCCTCGGACAGCGCATCGGAGCGCACGAGGCGGCTGGGGGCCATGACGGCACGCACACGCTCGGCGGCGGTGCGCACCGCGTCGATGGCAGGGATGACGCGCGGATCAGGGGCGGGGCGGGTGGTCATATCATGAGAATAGCACCCGGCCGCCGCTTACAGGAGCAGCCCCGGGGCCGCCGTTGCTGAGGGACTCCGGCCCACACGCCGGATGTACCCGGCGACGTCGAACTTGAGCTTGGCGCGCGAGGTCACCATGGGGCGGATACCACCCCAGATCGGCTTGTTCCCCCACGGCCGATCCCACAGCCCCAGGCACCACATGATGCCCCCCACGCTGTTCGGGTCGCGGCCGTCGAGCGCGTATTTGTCGTTGAGGTAGTACAGATGGGCGCGCGCCTGTTCGTAGTCAGGCGTCCAGAGCAGCATCGTCTTGCCCCAGAGCATGCGCGGGTAGTTGTGGATGACGCCGTGCGCCACCAGTTCGCGCTGCGAGGCGTTCCAGAGGGCGTCGTGCGTCTGCGCCGATTCCAGCGTGTGGAGGTCGTACAGCACCGGCCGGGGGTCGCCCACATGCTCCGCCATCGTTTTCTGAATCCACGCCGGCAGCGCCTCGAGGCGATCGAAATTGCGCGTGCGGAGGCACCAGTTGTACGCGAGCTCGCGCCACGTGGTGGCCTGCTGCACGAACGCGTCGAGACTTTCCGGCGACGCGTCACTCGCCCGCGCGTCGCGCACCACCCGCGCCGGTGCGATCTGCCCGAAGTGCAGATACGGCGAGAGACGCGACGTACCGTCGCTCACGCTGGCTTCGTTGCGGCGGTCGGCGTACGGCATGAGCTCACGCGAGACGAACGCCGCGAGACGCTCCGCCGCCGCCGCGCTGCCGCCCACGAGCGGCACGGCGGGGACCGTGTGATCGATGTCGCAGCTGTGCACGGCGGCCGCGATGTCGGCATCGCTCATGGTGGCGATGGGGCACAGCGACAGGCCGTGCTCGCTGACGGTGGCACGGAGTGACGCCCGCAGCGCCTCGCTGACCGGCACGCGCGGGAGCGCCTCCGCGACGGGCTCAATGCTGTGGTCGAGCAGCTTGGCAATCTTGGGGCGAATCGTGCGTGCCGCATACTCCGGCTTCTCGAACGCGCCGCTTGGTACGGTGCACACACTGTCGATGGCCAGCACACGGCAGGGCACCCGCGCGGCGAACCGCTCCACGCGCTCGCGGATGCCGGCGGTGGGGAACAGGTCGGTGATCACCACGTAGGCGCGCGCGGCGAGCCGATCGACCACGCGCCGGTCGTCGTCGCGCCCGGGGCGCAGCACGAACTGGTAGTACAGGCCGCGCGCCTCGGCGTCGCGTGCGGTGTCGCGCGCGCCCTGCAGGATGAACGTGTGATGCCGGTCGGCGGCGTACGGGTAGCTGGGGTCGAGCCCCTGATGGATCACCAGCGGCCGGTTCACGCGGTCCGCCGTGCGGATGGCGGCCCGCAGCCCCCAGTTTTCGTCCAGCCGCTGCGTGGATTGCATCCAGTACAGCACGTACTCGCCTTCGGGGAAGTACGTCTTCCCGTTGACGTCGACGGTGCGCGGCACGAGCTGGTCGCGCACGTAGTCGGCGTGGAGGTCGTGGGGCATCGTGGCGGAACGGATCGTGGCAGACGGCATAGATCGGATGGAACGCGCGCCGGGGCATGAAGGTGCCCGCAACGGAGCGCTTGACAGGAGTCCGCCGGCCACTACCTTCACGGTGTTACCTGATCGGCCCCGCGCCAACTGGAGCGGGGCCATTTTTGTCGGTGTGACCGCCGTGTCCGCACGGTCCCGGGGCTGTAGCTCAGCTGGGAGAGCGCTGCATTCGCATTGCAGAGGTCAGGGGTTCGAGCCCCCTCAGCTCCACTGATGTAGGAAATCGAGGCCGTTCCGTGACGGTTTCGGCGCTGGTGTGACGCAGGAACATGCTGCATCGTCCAGTGTACAGACAGTGAAGCCCGCCGCCGTTCGGTAGGACGGAGAGTTCCAATGACGGTGTGCGTGGCAGTTTTCGAACCCCCGGGGCCTGACCAGGCTGCCGGGGGTTCTCGCTTGTCTGCTACTTCGCCCCGAGCGCCCGCACGTCCGCCCGCATCGCGGCCATCACCTCGGCGATGAAGCGGTTCTCTTCGTCCTCGACGGTCCCGGCATAGTCGCTCATCGCGGTGAAGCCCAGCGTGCCCAGAAAGCGCATGATGGCGCTTTCGCGGACCGCCATGTCGAAGGTGCGCGCCAGCAGCGTCTGCCCCTCGGGGCCGGTGCGCAGCCCGAGCGAAAAGACGACGCCCGTGCCCTCGAACGGTCGGCGCAGCGGCGTCCGCAGCAGCCGCTCGGCGATCAGCGGAAGGTGCCACTCGGGGTCCTTCGTGAAGCGCATCGCCCAGCCGCGTTCGCGGGGCGTGCGTACGTGGACGAACTCGCCCTCCATCCGCGTCACCCCCACGGTGAAGAGCGAGATTTTGGCCAGCGCATCCACATGCAGGCGCAGTGAGTCGGGCATGCGCCGTGCCGCCCCCAAGAGGGGTTGCAGCTGCCCCTCGTGGCTGCGGAAGCGCAGGGTGAGTACCCGGTCGCGTGCTTCCGCGTCAAACCAGTCGGCGCCGCTGCGGTCGGCCAGCCGGAACCGGTACCGTGCGGGCTCAACGTAGTGCTTGATGTATTTCGCGAACGCCGGCAGCGTCCGCACGAGCCGGTCGCCACTCACGGAGAGGCGCAGTGTCACCACCGTCGAGCCGTCGGCCTGCGGAACGGTGGCGATGGAGTCGAGGGCCAGCAGGCGCCCCAGTGACGCCGCCGTACGCGGCATGACGGCGCGATAGTCGGCGCGGATCGCGGCGGCGGGGCGTTCGGCCGTGTGGAAGAGCGCGCGGGCGATGTCATCGGCGCGGGCGGGCGGCATCGTGCCGACCGCGTGGTCCACGGCGGTGCGCCACTGCCAGTCACCTGGTCCCAGCTGGTCGAGCGCGATGAGGTGCCGTTCGTCGCCCACCTGTATCGGTAGCGCCACGCCGGGACGCGCGGTGAAGCGGAACTGCCCGGCCGACAGCGCCGCGTGCACCTCGAGATCGCGGTCGGCCCCCGTGCGCGTGGTGCGCAGCCCGGTCCACAGGGCGGTATCGCCGGCGAGCTTGGACGGCGCGAAGGCGTAGCGGGCAATCTGCATTCGCGCGGTGGCGAATTTGGGATTGCGTACCACGCGCGTGAAGCGGTATTCGATCGCGGCCGCGAAGGCATCGAAGTGTGCCTTGGCCGATGCGGCGTCGGACCCATACGCCAACGGCGCGGCTCGGCACCCCCCAACGATGAGGGCGCCCGCCAGGGCGGCGAGCAGCGTGTGGTACGGACGGTGTCGAGGCATGGCCTAGCAATACACCATGAACGCGGCCGGTTTCCTAGGGCGGCTCGGTGCGCCCCCGGAGCGGTTACTTTTCGCCATTCTCTGCGCCGTCCGATCGTTGCCCCTCTGGAACCTGCCGTGTCCGACTCTGCTACTGAAGCGCCCGAATCCACGTCTGCCCCGCGTCGCGACTTCATCCGCGAGCTGGTGGCCGACGACGTTGCCACCGGCCGGTTCGGCCGCGCACCGGCCACGCGTTTCCCCCCCGAGCCCAACGGCTTTCTGCACATGGGGCACGCGAAGTCGATCTGCCTGAACTTCGGCATCGCGCAGGAGTTCGGTGGCAGCTGCAATCTGCGCTTCGACGACACGAACCCGGCCACCGAGGACGTGAAGTACGTGGAGGCGATCCAGCGTGACGTGCAGTGGCTGGGCTTCCAGTGGGACAACCTGTTTTACGCGTCGGACTATTTCGAAAAGCTGTACGAGATCGCCGAGTCGCTGGTGCTGAAGGGCAAGGCGTACGTGGACTCGCAGAACGAAGAGGAGATCCGCGCCGGACGCGGTACCGTGACGTCGGCGGGCACACCGGGGCCGTATCGCGATCGCACGGTCGAGGAGAATCTCGACCTGTTGCGCCGCATGCGCGCCGGTGAATTTGCCGACGGCACGCACGTGCTACGCGCGAAGATCGATCTCGCGCACGTCAACATGATCATGCGCGATCCGCTCCTGATCCGCATCCGTCATGCGCACCATTATCGTCGCGGTAACGACTGGTGCATTTACCCGCTGTACGACTTCGCGCACGGGCTGAGCGATGCCATCGAGGGGATCACGCGGTCGCTGTGCACGCTGGAGTTCAAGGACAGCCGCGAGATCTACGACTGGCTGGTGCAGGAGGCCGGCTTCGAGCACCCGCCCACCCAGATCGAATTCGCGCGGCTTGAGCTGGACTACACCATTCTCAGCAAGCGGAAGCTGCTGCGGCTGGTGAACGAAGGCCACGTGACGGGATGGGATGATCCGCGCATGCCCACGATTGCGGGGCTGCGTCGTCGTGGGGTGCGTCCCGATGCCATTCGCGAGTTCTGCGAAACGATCGGCGTGGCGCGCAAGGATGCGCGCGTGGAAATCGCGGCCTTCGAGCATGCTGTGCGCAACGACCTGAACATGGAAGTGCCGCGCGTGTTGTGCGTGCTCAACCCGCTCAAGGTCGTGCTCACGAACTATCCCGAGGACTTGGTGGAGGATCTCGACGCGCCGAGCTTCCCGCACGACGTGCCGAAGACCGGCTCGCGCCGCATGCCGTTCTCGCGCGAGTTGTACGTGGATCGCGACGACTTCATGGAAGATCCGCCGAAGAAGTTCTATCGCCTCGCGCCGGGCAAGGAAGTGCGGTTGCGCTTCGGCTATCTCATCACCTGTAACGAGGTGGTGAAGAACGACGCGGGTGAAGTGATCGAGCTGCGCTGCACGTACGATCCCGCGACACGCAGTGGGCAGGCGCCCGATGGCCGGAAGGTGCAGGGCACCATTCACTGGGTGAGTGCGGCCCAGGCACTGTCGTGCGAAGTGCGCGTGTACGATCGCTTGTTCTCGCAGCCCGATCCGGATGCCGTGCCCGAGGGGCAGGATTTCATCTCGACGCTCAATCCGCAATCGCTGGTGGTGATTCCCGACGCCAAGATCGAGCCCAGCGTGGCGAACGATCCGATCGGGTCGCGGTATCAGTTCGAACGGACCGGCTACTTCATGAGTGAAGTGGAAAGCAGCACGCCGGAGAAGCTGGTGTTCAACCGGATCGTGGGAATGCGGGACAGCTGGGCGAAGGAAGTGAAACGGGGGTGAGCTGACGACAATCGTCGAGGAGAGCATGCCAATCGCGCACGAGCGTCGCTGGTCGGTGGAGGACGTCTGGGCGTTGCCGGACGATCCACACCATCGCTACGAGACCGTGGAAGGGGAGCTGCTGGTGAGCCCCATGCCGCGGTTCGCGCACCAGCGCGCGGTGTCGCGCCTTGGGCTGTTGCTCGGTGACTATGTGCAGCGCCAGCGCGTGGGCGAGATGATGTTCTCGCCGTACGACGTGGTGCTCGACCCCTTCACGCTGATGCAGCCGGACGTGCTCGTGATTGCGCCGGTTGGCCTCGATGTGGTACGCGGAGAGGTGGCGCCGCCGCCGCCGTATCTCGCGGTCGAGGTGCTGTCGCCGAGCACGGCGCGGGCCGATCGCCTGCGAAAGCGGCCACGGTATCAGCGCGCGGCGATCGAGTGTTGGCTGGTCGACCTCGACTCGCAGCTCATCGAGCGTTGGACGCCCGACGTGGACCGACCGGAGATCTGTGCTGATCGGTTGGTATGGCACCCGCCTGGCGCTGTGGAGCCGCTCGACGTCGACGTCGCGGCGCTGATGTTGGCGATACTCGGTGCGGACAACGACGGAGCCGGAGGCACTACCGTCCGGCCGTGAGTCTTCTATATTTGGGGTTCCAATGGGTTTCGGCCCGTTGGATACCAGCTGCCCCTTAGCTCAATTGGCAGAGCGTCTGACTCTGACTCAGAAGGTTCTAGGTTCGATTCCTAGAGGGGCAATAATTCAGTAATCGCAAGCGCCGCTGTCACTTACGTGATAGCGGCGTTTTGCATGGGCGGGGGGATTTCGGGAGATTCCTAGTTTCATCGTGTCAGAACCTTCCGCGTTCGGCTTCGACGCAAGTCTAAAGAGCCAGCCTCTACAGCTCCTGAACACTCAGATGTACCCATCGCGCGATGCGCTCTCGCTCCGCATGTGGAACGGGCAGTCGCCACACGCGCTCGACGAGCGTGGTGCTCGACAGGAACTCCTCGGCCAGTAGCGTGAGAACGAACTCGCGGTCTTTGTCTCGGAACGCCACGAGTTTGCTCGCGGCGAGGTCATGTCCTTCAAGGCACAGGCCCGTGCTGGTTTCGGACGCGTAGACGGCGACGGTTCGCTCCTCCCACCCCGCTGGCAGTGTGGCCGGCACCTCGGGGAACTGCCCAAGGATCGACTGCGACCCGAACACATACACCTCGTGTTCGGCCACCACGTCGCAGGCCGCGCGAATCGCATGCTCCAGCTGCTCGCGTGTCACTGGCGGACTCCTCGTTCGCCATCAGAGCCGACGCCTGCGAAGGGCGTGGTCTGACGCAGCCGCGTAGCCCTTTCGCCGGGATCGCGCAGGAACGCCGCGATGCGATGCGGCGGCAGCGTGAGGATGTGCTCCCACTCGCGCAGCTCGTGCGCCTCGGCGGCCGACGCGTGCTGCAGGCGCTGCTGAACCCACCGCTGTGCGACGTCGATCAGACGCGGGTCGCGCGAAATCGCCATGGCCACTCGCTCCGCCTGTGCACGGGACCTCTCATCGAGGTCCCCGTGAGTCTTCGCGGCCGGGGGCTCGTCGACGTGCGGGGGCAACACGCCGGCCGATAGTGGTAACACCCCGTACAGCAGGGTGGCGTCGCGTACGGCGTCCTGCCGGTCGGCGGTCATCGTCTCAAGGTCCGCGCGCGTGCGCACCAACAGATCGATGCTCAGGTCGAAGCGCCGCTCGAGATCGCGAAGGCGACCGATCAGTTGTTCGGCAACAGCGTGGCGTTCCCGTACGGTCGTCAGTACACCTAACCGCAGCGCATCGTGCGCCGAGTCCATGCCGTTGGCGTGCGGTCCTTCAATCCATGCCGCATGCGGGGCCGGAATGATCGACTTCATCAGCTCCTGGAGCGAGGCGATGAGCATGCTGCGCCGCTGACGTTCGGCGTCGAAGAGGGCACGAAGGACTGGAGCGAACGCGTGGGCCGGACTCAGCTCGATCACCTGCCGCCCGCCCGCACCTAGGGCGCGCACGATCCCCAGATGCGCGAGCCGGTTGATAGCCCGGAGCACCCCAGAGAGGTTCAGCCGCGTGGCCCTCGCCAGCTCGCCGGGGGGCAGTGGGTGTTCCGACTCCGAAAGCACCCGCAGGATGCGGACGTGCGACACCTGGCCGAGCAGCTCGTCGAGCGGCGCGTCGAGGTAGCTCAGGGGCGTCAATGCACGACGGGGCATACGGCGCAGGGGAAGACGTTGGCGGACTATAATCAACTAAGTAGATAATAGTATATAAAGTGGACTATTGTCTATGTACCGGCGCAACGGCCGGGCACTGAATCCAAGCTATGCGGGGCATCGACCGGACCCGCGGTCCATCGCGTCTCTGGTGGTCGACGTCACACACGGAACTGTCGCTCGCCCCAGTGCGATTCCGTCGGGCATGGGCGTCATGCCGGTGCCGAGGGTGCTCGCCGCCGGATTACCGCAGCGGGGGGTCACTGCGTCTACGCCCCCGACGTACGGCGTACGGCGTACGGTACCGATGCCGCGTAATGGTAGAACGCGTCAAAAACGGTATACACGAAGGGCGTGCCATGCGGCACGCCCTGATATCCCGCCGCACTCCGGATCCGCTATACGCGACGGCGGCGCGCAACGACGCCCATCGCGAGCAGACCGGCTCCCACCAGGGCAACTGACGCGGGCTCCGGCACGGTGCTGGAGGCGATGGTCAGACTGCTTTGCGCGGTTTGCACTGCGTCAATGTAGTAATAGAGCGAGTATGTGCCAGGGGTAAAGGTGGGGTTTGCAGTCGCACCACTGAACAACTGATCGCCGTAAAAACTGCCGCCACACCCTTCAAACGCACCACCAAAACTTTCAGTATAGAAATACAGATCG
>JARIEV010000032.1 GCA_031127225.1 Gemmatimonadota bacterium
GCCAGCCGCGATAGGCCTTTGTGACGGTAGCGACATACTCGGGCTTCTTCTTGCGTCCCTCGACCTTGAGGCAGCCGCTGCCAAGCTCCGCCAACTGCGCGAGATGTTCGGGGGCGGCGAGATCCTTCGCCGAGATCAGGTAGCCGCTATCGAGCGTCGCCCCCGATGCGTCATCGGTGAGCGTGTAATCCTTGCGGCACGACTGCGCGCAGGAGCCGCGATTCGCCGACCGCTCGCTGATCATCCCGGACATGAAGCACTGCCCTGAGTACGAAATACACAGGGCACCGTGCACGAACGTTTCGAGCCCGAGCTCCGGCACCGCCTCGCGGATCGCGCGGATGTCTTCGAGCGTATTCTCCCGTGCCAACACCACGCGCTCGACGCCGAGGCGCTGCATCACGCGGGCACCGGTGGCATCGTGCACCGTCATCTGTGTGGAGCCGTGAACCTCAAGCTGCGGATACACCTGCTGGATGAGCCGCACGACGCCGAGATCCTGCACGATCGCAGCATCGATCCCCCGGTCGATACAGGCGCCGAGATACGTGAGCGCCTCTTCGAGCTCGTCCGGCTTGATCAGCACATTGAACGTGAGATACACCCTCGCGCCACGCGCGTGGGCCACCGCGCACGCCAGCGCCAGCTCATCGAGCGAGAGCTGCGCCCCCTCATCGCGGGCATTGTACATCGACGCCCCCAGATACACCGCGTTGGCGCCATTGGCGACGGCGGCACGGACGGCATCGAGGGTGCCGGCCGGGGCGAGCAATTCGGGAACGGGTTGGCGTGACATACGCGGAATCTACACACGGTCCTCACCGCCAACCGCGCCTCCGGCATCCAGCGGCCGGAGGTCGCCTCAGCTGCCTATGACTTCCGCAGGCGCTCCACCAGACGGAGCAGCAGCGCACCCGCCAGACAGCCGATGCCCACCCACCGCACCCAGTCCGTGCCGGTGCGCAGCGCGAAGATGAAGGCCATCACTCCCGCCCCGATCAGGGCGATCCGCAGGGCGATCATCGGAACGCGGGGAGTCCGGCGGCGGTGGCCTCGTCGTCCGGCACGTCGATCACCATGCGAAGCAGGGCCGTGGAATACACCTTGCCCTGCGCATCGGTCTTGAGCGAAAGGGTGCCCCCACCATCGAGCGCGCCGTGCAGCAGGAAGTTGAGGGCGTTGAGATTGGGGAGCTCAAACCGGTCCACACCGCCGGTGATCTGACCGGCGAAATGCTGCGCGACCCGGGCACCGGTGACGTACCGCACCAGCACGGGGTACCACGCGGGATTGAGCGCGATCAGGCCGACGTTGGCGGTATCCCCTTTGTCGCCGCTGCGGGCGTGGGCGATATCAAGTAAGCGAATGTGCATGCCCGTTACTCCACGATGCGGACGGCGGTGGACACAGCTCGCTTGTCGAGCAGCGCAGGCCAGTAGGCCACGATCTCTTCGACCTTCGGTCGTCCACCCGCGAATCCAGTCACGCTGGGCGGCCCGTTCAGCACCAACGGCACGATCTCGCGGGTGAAACGCTCGATGTCGGCGCGATTCTCACCGCGAACGCCGATACGGAACATGACTTCGGGCGCGTCGTGTCCGTCGCCCGCCAAGGCCCCGTGCGTCGACGTCGCGCCGACGAACTCGGTGAGTACCTGGTCGAACTTGAGGCCGAGGTTGTCGAGACGCTCGCGCAGAATGCGGTCCGCCATCTGCGCCTTCTCCATGGCGTCGGGCCACGAGTACACGAGCGAACCGACGGCCTTGTAGCCCGCGCGATACGCGATCGACACCTTGAGAAACGGTGTCGGCGGACCACCGGTGATGCCGTGCACACGCACGCGGTTCTCGCCGTCGGGCGCGAGCTGGATGCTCGTGAAGTCGGCGACCACGTCGGGCGTGATGTAGGCGTGCGGATCGCCCATTTCGTAGACCAACTGCTCCGTCACACTGGGGACGCTCACACGCCCACCCGTGCCGACATGCTTCGTAATCACAAACGTGCCGTCTTCGGAGGCCTCGGCGATGGGATACCCGACATTGGCCATATCGGGAATCGTGCGCCACTCGTGCATGCAATTGCCACCGGAGGACTGCGCGCCGCATTCCAGGATGTGCCCGGCGATGATGCCTGACGCCATCTTGTCCCAGTCGTCGGCCGCCCAGCCAAACTCGTGCCGCAACGGGGCCATGGTAAGCGCCGTGTCGGTGCTGCGGCCAATCACCACCACGTTCGCGCCAAGTGCCAGCGCCTCCACGATCGGCTCGGACCCGATGTAGGCGTTGGCCGACATCACCCGGTCGCGGATGGTCGAGAGCGGCGCCCCGGTGTCCATGTTCTTGAGTTCGTGGCCCGCGGCCATGAGCTCGTCGAGACGCGCGAGAATGTCATCACCCGTCACCACGCCGATGCGGATCTTGCCGCGCACGCCGTGCTTCGAGGCCGCCTCGAGCAAGGCCTCGGCACACGCCACGGGATTCACGCCGCCAGCATTGGCGATCACCTTCACCCCACGCTCGGCCACGGCGGGGAAGACACTCTCCATCGCCCCGATGAAGTCACGCGCGTATCCCATCCGTGGGTCGCGTTCCTTCTGCTTCTGCAGAATGGACATCGTGACCTCCGCGAGATAGTCGAGCATCAGGTAATCCACCTGACCGCCCTCCACCTGGCGGCGTGGCGCTTCGAGCCAGTCGCCCCAGAAGCCCTGACCGCTGGCCACGCGTACCACGCGCGATGAATCGGACATCAATACTCCGTGCCGGGAACCGGCGCGCCGTAGGTCGGCATGGGGGGCAGAACGAAAGCACCAAGATGCGGACCGGAGTTCTGGGCCGCCGCACGCAGCGCAAGCGCCAGCATCGTGCGGGTGTCTTCGGGATAGCAGATCGCATCGACGAAACCGCGTGCCGCGGCGTAGCGTGCGTCGAGTTGCTCTTCGTAGTCGGCCCGCATCTGGGCGGCCGAATCGAGCACCTCCGGCGAGGGTTCGACCCCCGCCTTCTTGGCGGCGTCGAGCGTGGGGCCATGCACCGCACCGACGGCGGCCTCACCCTCCATCACCGCCATCCGACCGGTCGGCCAGCTCAGGATGAAGTCGGGATCGAAGCCCTGCCCCGCCATCGCGTAGTACCCGGCGCCGCTCGCGTGATTGACCGTGAGCACGATCTTGGGCACGCGCGCGCAGGCCATGGCCTCCACGAATCGTGCACCGGCGCGGATGATCCCCTCATGCTCGGCATCGGGACCCACCATGAATCCGGACACGTCCTGTACGAAGACGATGGGGATACCCTGACGGTCGCACCGTTCGATGAAGTACGCGACTTTCTCCGCACTCTCGGCGTAGATAATGCCGCCGAAGCGCGGGCGCTCCCCGGCACGTCCCTTGATGAGGCCGCGCTGGTTGGCCACGATCCCCACCGGAATCCCTTCAATCCGCGCGTCACCGCAGATCATCTCCTTGGCGAGGTTCGGCTGGAACTCATCGATCACGCCGTCGTCGAGCACGGCCTTGAGCACCGTGTGCATGTCGTACGACATCCGATGATCGGCAGGGAGCACGTCGTACAGCGTGGATGGCGGTTCGGCCGGCGGCCGGTACGTGGCCGGTGTGCGGCGCGCCGGCTGCGGCAGGCGCGCCACGAGTTCGCGCAGCTTGTCGAGGCACTGGGCGTCATCGTCGAGGGCGTAGTGCGCAACCCCGGAGACTTCCGTGTGCGTGAGTGCGCCGCCGAGTGTTTCCCCGTCCACCGACTGGCCGGTGGCCCCCTTCACGAGGTTCGGGCCGCCGAGTCCCATGAACGACGTGCCCTTGACCATCAGAATCACGTCGCTGAGCGCCGGGAGATACGCCCCGCCGGCCACACACTGCCCCATGACCGCCGAGAACTGCGGGATCCGCAGGTAGCGACGCATGATGGAGTTGTAGTAGAAAATCCGCGCGGCGCCGTACTGACCGGGGAACACGCCCCCTTGATACGGGAGATTGACGCCGCCGGAATCCACGAGATAGATGATCGGGATGCGGCAGCGCATGGCAATCTCCTGCGCGCGCAGGATTTTGGTGATCGTCTCCGGCCACCACGATCCGGCTTTGACCGTCGCATCGTTGGCCACCACGACGACCTCACGGCCATCCACGATGGCAATGCCGGTGATGACGCCGGCTGCCGGCGCCTGACCCTCGTAGCGGTCATGCGCAACCAGCAATCCGACTTCAAGAAACGGGGTGCCGGGATCAGCCAGACGCTCGACCCGCTCACGCGCGGTGAGTTTCCCCTGCTTGTGCTGCCGTTCGATCTTGTCGGGCCCGCCACCGAGCCGGAGCCGGGCTTCCAGCGCGCGGACGTCGGCGGCGAGTTGGCGCAGGCGGCCGCTCACGCGTCCTGCTGCGGGCGGGCCGCGAACCACGCGCGAATGTACTCCACCAGATCCTGCGTGCTCGTGCCGGGGCCGAACAACCGCGCCACGCCACGTTGCTGGAGGGCATCCATGTCTTCTTTGGGGATGATGCCCCCGCCGGTGAGCAGGATGTCGTCACGTCCGGCGTCCACGAGCAGGTCACGGACGCGAGGGAACAGCGTCATGTGGGCGCCACTCAGGATCGAGAGGCCGACGACGTCGACGTCCTCCTGAATCGCGGCCGTGGCGATCATCTCGGGGGTTTGATGCAGGCCGGTATAGATCACTTCCATGCCGGCGTCACGGAGCGCGGCGGCCACTACCTTGGCGCCGCGATCATGGCCGTCGAGGCCGGGCTTGGCCACGAGCACGCGAATGGGTCGGGTCATCGGAGGACGAACGGGAGATTCCCGGGAGTCGGGTACCGCCGCAGCGAGGATGCCGCGCGGCGGTAGGGGAAGTTACTCACCCGTCCTTACGCGCCACCAGCAGCATTTCGCTGGATTTCCTTGTGAGCGGACGCTCAGTCCAGGCATCGAACGCCTGCTCGACCACCAGGCCGACTTCCTGCATCCGCGAGGCCAACTCGGAGGCGCTGTACAGCCGGATGCGGTGGGTGCGCTCGCCCTCGCCACTCGGGCCACGCCACGTGGACGTGATCTCGAGAAACCCGGACAGCGGATCAAACCGGCGCTCCTGCCCGAAGACGGTGCCGTCCGCCGTGCTCCACCAGTCGCGCGACAGGAAGCGTGCCATCACACCGTCGCGACTGCCGCCGTGCCAGATGAGGACCCCCCCGGGCTTGAGCACGCGCGCAAACTGCGCCAGCACTTTCCGGTCATCGGCGGGGCTATCAAAAAAGCCGAATGAGGTAAACAGGTTGACGACGGCGTCAAATCGCCCCGTCCACTTGGCGGGCAACGCGCGCATGTCCCCCCGCGTGTACCGCAGGGTCCGGCCACTCCCGCGCCGGCGGGCGACCTCGAGCAGCGGCTCCGAGTAATCCAGACCGTCCACGTTGAAGCCGGCTTCGGCCAGCAAGTGGGCATGACGGCCCTGTCCGCAGGGGCAATCGAGCACCCGCGCCCCGGCCGGCAATTCCAGAATCTCGAGCAGACGCGAGACTTCCCGGCGATCCGCAGCGAGATTGAAGAGGGGTTCGTACTCGTGGAGGTACTGCGCGTCGAAATGTGTCGTCCACCAGGGACTGGTCGTCTTCATCCCGACACGCTAGATGCCCCTGCGATTCCGCACAAGTCGCGCACCCCCGCCGCCGGGGGGCGGACTGCGCGCCCGCCATCCACGTGTGCTCCGGAGGAGCCTTGCATACTATCCGTCTGATCTATTCCAGCGAAGCCATCGACGGGCTGCGCTACGCCGACTTCGTGTCCCTCATGGCCCGCGCCGAGGCGTCCAACAACGAGCAGGCCATCACCGGTATGCTCTGCTACGGATCCGGACAGTTCCTGCAGGCACTGGAAGGCGAGCGGTCCGCGGTGAACAAGCTGTACCACGAAATTGCCATCGATCCACGCCATACCCGCTGCCAGATCCTAATGGTCGACGAGATCTCCACCCGTGACTTTCCGGAGTGGTCCATGAAGATCATCGACTGGAGCGATGCCGTGACGGCACCGCGTAAGACGCTGCTGCTCAAGCACTCGGGATCGAGTCAGTTCGACCCGCGCCGCATGAGTGGCATCCAGGCCGCCACGTTTCTGCGCGACCTGGCGGCGATGGAGCGCCTGCTGCTCGAATAGCGGACCGGTCTAGAAGAACACCGGTTCCCGATACGCGCCGAACACGTCTTCCAGTGCGGCGCGTATTTCGTACAAGGTGCAATAGGCGCGCGCGCAGTCGAGGATGCGGGGCACCACGTTTTCGGTGCCCCGTGCTGCATTCCGGAGGGCATCGAGGCGCTCCGTCACGACCGCGTTGTCCCGCGAGGCGCGCAGCGCCGCCAGCCGCTCGCGCTGCTCCGTCTCGGCGTACGCACCGATCCGCAGAATCGGAATCGTGAGCTCGGGCTCGTCGGTGACAAACTCATTGACCCCGACGACGAGCTTGCGTCGCTGCTCGATCTCCCACTGCTGACGCGCGGCGCTTTCGGCGATCTTCTTCTGAAACCAGCCTTCCTCGAGGCCCTTCACCACCCCGCCGAATTCGTCGATCTGCGCGAACAGCGCTTCGGCCTCCCGCTCCATCTGATCGGTCAGGGCCTCCACGTAGTACGAACCGCCCAGCGGGTCCATCACGTTCGGCACACCGGTTTCGTACGCCAGGATCTGCTGCGTACGCAACGCGACCTGCACTGCCTCTTCCGTCGGCAGCGAGAGCGTCTCATCCATCGAGTTCGTGTGCAGTGACTGCGTACCGCCCAGCACGGCGGCCAGCGCCTGATAGGCCACGCGCACGACGTTGTTGGTAGGCTGCTGCGCGGTGAGCGTGACACCGGCCGTCTGCGAATGGAAGCGCATCATCCATGAGCGCGGATTCTTCGCACCGAACCGCTCCTTGAGATGGCGCGCCCAGATGCGACGCGCGGCGCGCAGCTTCGCGATCTCCTCGAAGAAATCGTTGTGGATGTCCCAGAAGAACGAGAGGCGCGGCGCGAATTCATCGACATCGAGTCCACGCGCGATACCGCGCTCGACATACGTGAAACCGTCGGCGAGGGTGAAGGCGAGTTCCTGCGCGGCGGTGGCGCCCGCCTCACGGATGTGGTACCCGGAGATCGAGATCGTATTCCAGTTGGGCGTGTGCTTCGCGCACCAGTCGAATCCATCGACGATCAGGCGCAGCGCCGGCTCGATCGGGAAGCACCAGGCGTGCTGCGCCATGTACTCCTTCAGGATGTCGTTCTGCACCGTGCCCTGCAGCTTGTCGGCGCTGACGCCCTGCTTTTCCGCCGCGGCGATGTAGAAACAGAGCAGGATGATGGCCGGACCGTTGATGGTCATGGAGGTCGACACCTTGTCGAGCGGGATGCCTTCGAACAGCACCTCCATGTCGGCCATCGAGGAAATGGACACGCCGCACTTCCCAACTTCGCCTTCCGACCGCACGTGATCGGCATCGTAGCCCATCAGCGTCGGAAAATCGAAGGCGACCGACAATCCGGTCTGCCCCTGCGACAGCAGGAACTTGTAGCGCTGGTTCGTTTCACGCGCCGTGCCAAACCCGGCAAACTGGCGCATGGTCCAGAGTTTACCACGATACCCGGTGGGATGAATGCCTCGGGTGAACGGCCACTGGCCGGGCAACTCGAAAGCCGATCCCGCCGTATCCTCGAGATCGAGCGCCGTGTACAGCGGCGGCACTTCGTCCGCGGAGTTGGTGAACGCGATCTCGCGTTTGCGCCCTGCCTCGTACTGCTGTCGCCACTGTCCCACTTCACGGCGGAGTCCGTCCAGCTCTTCCTGCTGCTGGCGAACGACATCTTCAAGATCCCGAATGGTCGTCATGCGCTGATATCCGGTAGCGGCGCGTAGTCGGCGCCGGTCAGTAGTGCTGCGCTGCGCGCCCGAAGGGCATCGGCAACGGCGAAGGGGACGGCCGTGCCGGCCTCGAGTGCGTCCAGTTGGTTATCCACCCACGCCACGGTCCCGGCGTCCCGCCAGAGCCGGTGGCGCAGCTGCTGCTCCACGACTTCCATCACCCGCTCACGCAGCCGCGCCCGTCGGCGCGCCCGGAGTTCGCCGCTCGCTTCGAGATAGCGCACATGCCGGTCGAGCGCGTCGAGTACCTCGTCCACCCCTTCGTTCTGGGCCGCGATCACGCGCAGCACCGGCGGGGTCCACTGTTCCGGGTGCTCCGCCTGCGCCGCAGCCCGCGCGGCCCGCGCCGGGTTCATGGCGTCGCGCAGCGCATCCCGATCCGGCATGCTCCCTAAGTCTACGCCGTGATGCGCCGGAACGTTCTGCATCGTCGCGCCGGCGCGGAGGCCGAGCATGAGCTCGATATCGTTCCGCAAACGGTCGGCCCCCGGACGATCGGCTTTGTTCACCGCGAAGACATCGGCGATCTCCATCACGCCGGCCTTGAGCGTTTGTATGGAGTCGCCCGATTCCGGCACGAGGACCACCAACGTCGTATCGGCTGCGCGGGACACATCGAGCTCACTCTGCCCCACCCCGACGGTCTCTAGCAGGATCACGTCCATGCCGAACCCGTCGAGGACGTCGCACACTTCGCGCGTGGCCGTGGCCAGCCCGCCGAGCGACCCCCGCGTGGCCATCGACCGGATGAAAACACCCGGATCGAGCGCGACCTCCTCCATCCGGATCCGGTCGCCCAGCAACGCCCCGCCCGTGAAGGGAGAGGTGGGGTCCACCGCGACGATCCCGACCCGGAGGCCGGCGGTGCGATACCGACGGGTGAGCCGCGTAGTGAGCGTACTCTTCCCGGCACCGGGGGGCCCGGTAATGCCGATACGACGCGCCCGCCCCAACGTGGGATGCACCGCCGCCAGAATCTGCTCGAAGCCCGGACGGTGATTTTCGACAATGCTGACCGCACGCGCCAGCGCGGCCGGTTTCCCGGCGCGGAACTGCTCCATCAAGCGACTCATCGCGTCAGTCATCATCACTCGTCGTCGTGTTCATCGCGGATGTCGCCCACCAGCTCTTCCAGCAGGTCCTCAAGCGTCACCAAGCCGACCACGTCGGCGCCGTCCTGCACGATGGCCAGCTGTCGGCGCGCACGCAGCAGCTCGAAGAGCAGTTCCTTGGCGGGCTTGGCGGACGTGGTCACGCTGACCGGACGAAGCGGGGGCAGGCGTTCACCACTGCGGGCAAATACGTCGAATACATGCACCATACCGACGATGTGATCGGGACTCTCGCGATAGAGCGGCACGCGGCTGTAGCCGGCGTGCGCGAGACGCTGAGCGAGTTCCGCCGGCGGCAGACCGTCCGGCAGCGCAAACAGCGCGCTGCGCGGCGTCATCACGTCGTGCACCACCTTGTCGCCGAACTGCACGACACCGGAAATGATCGCCATCTCCTCGGTTGAACTGATGTCGTCGAACGCCCCGTCGCGCAGCAGCTCCTCCAGCCCTTCCCGTGCCTCATCGCCGGATGCGGGCGCCCGCGTGCCCGCCAGTAGCCGACGGACGCCGTCGGCGACCCAATGGAACGGGGACAGGAGCAGGTCCGCCGATCGGAGCAGCGGGACCAACACCGGCACCAGACTGGGGGCCCAGCGGCGCCCGACCGCGCGCGGGACCAACTGCCCGAGCACCACCAGCAACGCCAGAAAAATGATGACATCGCGCCCGAAGGCCCACGCGCGCAACCCATCGGCCATCGCGATCATGGCGCCGGTTGCGAAGACGGTCAGCATGCTGCCGGTCGCGGCCGCGTGCAGCAGGCGCGTGGGGCGTTCGAGATAGCGCGCCATCGCCCCGGTGCCGCCGTGGCGACGCTCGATCCAATGGCGGAGCCACAGCCGGCTGACCGCACGCACCGAGGTCGACGCCAGCGTGAGCACGGCGACGAGACCGACGGACGCAAGCAACACGGGAAACGGCATCAGCCCTCGCCTCCCGGTGACGATCCATCGGGCGTGGACACACGTTCCAAGTACACGCGCTCGATCTTCCGGCGGACGACGCGCTCGACGATCACCTTGAACGGACCCACGGCCAGCGCTTCGCCGGCACGCGGCACCCGCCCAAGCAACTCGAGGACGAGCCCGCCCACGGTGGACACGTCATCGCGGCGGAAATCGTGATGCAGCGCTTCCGAGAGATCGTCCAGCGTCAGACGACCGGACACCCAGAACCGGAGATCCGCTTCGCTCTCGACCTGTCGTTCTTCCTCATCGTACTCGTCACGGATTTCGCCGACGAGCTCTTCGAGCACGTCTTCGATGGTCACCAGTCCCGCCGTGCCGCCGTATTCATCCGCGACGACCGCAATGTGACGGCCCGCCACACGAAATTCGCGCAGGAGATCGGCGATACGCTTGGACGGTGGGATGAACACCGGCGGGCGCAACAGCGTCTGCCAGCCCCCCTCGGGCTCCTCGTCGGCCAGCACCGACGGTAACAAATCCTTGACGTACAGGATCCCGACAATTTCGTCGATCGTGTCCTCAAATACCGGCACGCGCGAGTGCTGCGCGCTGCGCACGCGATCGAGCATTTCCGACCACGGGGTGTCCTGCTCGATCCCGAGGATGTCCACTCGCGGCACCATCACCTCTTCGACGGTGGTCTCCCCGAACTCGAAGACACCCAGCAACAGCTCCCGCTCGTCGCGCGAGACATCGGCTTCGCTGGTGATGACCTCCCGGAACTGGGCGGCAGCCTCCTCCCGGCGTTCGATCGTCGCATCGGCATCGGAGACCACTTCGGCGAACGACGCGTCGATCCAGCTGCCCAGCCGCACGACGGGCGCCACGAGTCCCTCGACCGCGTGCGAGAACCACGTGAGCCGCTCCTCGGCCTGCTCACCGAAGGCATCGCCGATCACCCGCGCCGTGGTCTCCGCCGCCAGCACCACGGTGAGCCCCAGGCCGATCAACAACGCGACCGCGGTCGCAGTCGGGCGACCGGCGAGATCGAGGGCCACGGCCATGCCGGATCCGGCGGTGAGATGGCCAAGCACGCGTACAAACGCGAGCGCCCGATGGGTGTTCTCGCGCGCAACCACGGCCCGCGGCACCACCGGCGCCGGCGGCGCCAAGGTAGAGCGCTCCGTGGCAACCGACGGCAGCGGCGGCTCGGCCAGCAGCGCACCATCCGCCGCGGCCGCCAACGCGGCGAGCACCGCGCCGCCGGCAGCCATTCCCCAGGCCACCGCGCTCATACGACTCCGCTCATGCGCGCCGGGACGGTGTGATCCAGAAGCGCGTCAACAACTGCTCCTGGCGTCGCCACATCGGCGACGTCAACCGACCTTCCCCCTCGGGATGCTCAAACCCACAGGCATGCAACGTCCCGTGGACGACGAGCCGTGCGATCTCCTCGCGGACACCCACACCGAACTCCTTGGCCTGCGCGCGCGCCACATCCGGGCAGATGTAGATGTCCGCCAACACCGCCCCGCTCGGATCCGCGCCGAGCGCGAACGTGATCACGTCAGTGGGTCCCCGGTGTCCGAGATGCCGGCGATTGAGCGTCGCGCTCGCACGGGTCGAGACGAAGGTGATACTCAGCATCGCCCGCGGCACCTTGAGCGCGCGCAGCACCGAGCGCGACAGGGCGGCTAACCGCTCCGCCGCCACCGGTACCCGCACCCTGTCCGCCTGCACCGAGACGGCCCGCGCGTCCTCCACATGACCGGTCATCCGCCGGCCGCGTCGGAGTTGTACGCGCGGATGATATCGCGAACCAGTCGATGACGAACAACATCCGCATCGGTGAAGTAGTGGAACGCGATCCCGTCGATGCCATGGAGAATCCGCTCGATCTGCATCAGTCCCGAATCTTCACGCCGCGGCAGGTCCACCTGCGTTTTGTCGCCGGTGATGACGATCTTCGAGTTCACTCCGAGTCGCGTGAGAAACATCTTCATCTGCAAGCCGGTCGCGTTCTGCGCCTCATCGAGAATGACGAAGGAGTCGCCAAGCGTGCGCCCACGCATGAAGGCCAACGGCGCGACTTCGATCGTGCGCGTCTCGAGCAGCTTCTGAATGCGCTCCACCGGAATGAGATCATCGAGGGCGTCGTACAGCGGCCGCAAATAGGGGTCCACTTTCGCCTGCATATCGCCCGGCAGGAAGCCAAGGTTCTCGCCGGCCTCCACGGCCGGACGGGCCAGCACGATGCGCCGTACGCGCTTGCGCATGAGCGCATCGACCGCCGCCGCCACGGCCAGATAGGTCTTCCCGGTGCCGGCCGGTCCGATGCCCACGACAATGTCGTGTTCTCCGATCAGCTTCAGATACTCGGCCTGGCCTGGCGTCTTCGGCTGCACCCCGCGCCGCGCACCCGGCAGGACCAGCCCGCCGTTGGTCGCGCCCGGCGCCTCCGTCGGCCGCGCCGTGAGCGAGAGCCGAAGCACATCGTCCGGCATGAGCGGCCGCCCGTCGCGCACGATCATGACCATGGCCGTCGCGAGGGTTTCGGCGCGTGACACGGCCTCGGCGTCACCGGCAATCGTGAGGCTATCACCGCGCAGCGCGACGCGCGTCCCGGTGATCCGCCCCAATTCCACAAGGTTGCCGTCGTTGACTCCCGCGAGCATCTGCATGTCCGCGCCTTCCACCGACACGCGCGCGCTTGAGGATTCCGACGATCGCTCCTGACTGATCACGCGAGGGGACCGGTTACGGAGAGATGTAACGCTTCGAGGTCCTCGACGGGCACAGCGACGGGCGCCCCTTCGAACAACGAGCGCGCGGCGGTGGTTTTCGGGAACGCGATCACGTCGCGAAGCGATGGTGCGCCCGAGAGCAGCATCGCGATCCGGTCGAAGCCGAACGCGATCCCACCGTGGGGCGGTGCGCCCGCGCGAAGTCCTTCCAAGAGGAAGCCGAAGCGACGCTCCTGATCTGCGACATCACCGATGCCGAGTAGCGAGAACATGCGCGACTGCATGGCGGGATCGCTGATCCGGATACTGCCACCACCGAGTTCCGTCCCGTTCAACACCACGTCGTACGCCAGCGCCCGCCAGCGGGCCGGCTCATCGGGGAACGTCTGCATATCGGCCGGGTGTGGCGCCGTGAAGGGGTGGTGCACTGCGGTCAACGCGCCCGTCACATGATCCTGTTCGAACATGGGGAAGTCCATCACCACCAAGAAACACTGCTGCCGCTCGTCGATCATCTCCAGGCGCCGCGCGCATTCCTGACGGACACGATCGAGCGCCGGGCTGGCAATGCGGTCAGGCGCTGCCACGAACAGCGCCAGGTCACCATCGGTCAAACCGAACGCGGCCCGTGCGTCGTCGGTGAGGAACTTGGCGAGCGGCCCATCGTACGCCCCGTCGGCGTGCCGCAGGCGCAGCAGCCCACCGGCGCCGGCGCTCTTGGCGAGCGCCTCGAGTTCATCGACTTGCTTCCGGCTCCATGCGGCACCGCCCGGCACCACCATCCCCCGTACGCGTGCGCCCGCATCGAGTGCGCTGCGGGTGACGGCGAAGTCGAGTCCGGCAAAAACACTGCTGTAATCCCGGAGCCGGAGCCCGTAGCGCAGGTCGGGTCGGTCGCAGCCGTAGAACTCCATCGCGTCGGCGTAGCTCATGCGATCGAAGTGCGTCGGAATCGTATGCCCCGCTTCCGTCCACAGCGCGCCGATCAGCCCCTCGGCGAGGGCCAGGATGTCTTCGCGCTCGACGAAAGACGCCTCGATGTCGATCTGCGTGAATTCCGGCTGCCGGTCAGCGCGCAGGTCTTCATCGCGGAAACAGCGTGCCACCTGAAAGTACCGGTCAAAGCCACAGCACATGAACAGCTGCTTGTAGATCTGCGGCGACTGCGGCAAGGCGTAGAACTCACCCGGATGCACCCGGCTCGGTACGAGGTAGTCGCGCGCGCCCTCGGGAGTCGGCTTGGTGAGGATGGGCGTTTCCAACTCGAGATACCCGCGGTCGCTGAGGTACCGGCGCGTGACCTGCAGCAGCCGGTGACGCAGCACCAGATTGTCCTGCAATTCAGGACGACGTAGGTCGAGGTAGCGATGCCGCAGCCGTAGCTCCTCCGCCGCCATTTTCTCGCCGCGCCCGCGCGCCACCGGCAGCGCCGGCGTCACAGCCGGTCCGACCACTTTGAGCCCCGTGACGCGTATCTCGACCGCCCCCGTGGCCATATCGGGATTGATCCGATCGGCTTCGCGGGCGACGACCTCACCCTCGCAGAGCACCACCGATTCCACACCGACCGCGGCCGCCAGTCGCAACGTCTCCGCCGCGCTCCACGCCGGACCGCAGGCGAGCTGCACCAGCCCCGTACGATCGCGCAAGTCGATGAACACCAAGCCACCGAGGTCCCGGCTCCGGTGCACCCAGCCGCCGAGCTGCACAGTACGCCCGATGTCCTCGAGCCGCAGCAGGCCGCAGGGATCGGAACGAAGAGAGGTGGCGAGCACGGACTGTTCTGGCTGAAACGACATGACGCGCAGCGCTCCGGACGGGACGACACAGGATGACGAGACGGGCGATGGCCGACAAGCGACCGCAAACGATGAAAACTAAACGATTTACGGTGGCCTCGGTAGCGATTGTCGGGCGTGGTTCGCTTGACCGGCGGCAGCCGGGGCCGTTAGTGTCCACGATGTACCGCATGCTCCTCGGCGTGTCCGCCGCGCTGTGCTGGACCCGCGCACTCGCTGCGCAGCCGGTGCCGGCGCGCGATCTCTGGGAATTTCCCCTTGGCGCGGTGCTCGAGCCGGCCGCCTTGGCATCGGAACCGGGGGCGGGGCTGTGGAATCCCGCCATGAGCGCGCTCGGACCCGGGCAGCGCCTCCGCCTCGGCGTCGCGTCGTTGGCCACCGGCGTGCAGCAAGGGACCGACGGGCAACTGCTGTCGGCGACCTATCGGCGAACCAGTGGTACGACCGTTGGCCTGTCGGTCGCCAGATCCTCCGTCGCCGGGCTGGTGCGGACCGATACGGACCCCCAGAGCATCGGGGAGGTGGCGTACTCGAGCCTGCTGCTCAGTGCGACCGCCGCGCGCACGATCCTCCCCCATGTCACCGCCGGGGTCGCGGTCCGGTGGCGGGAAGGACGCGCGGACACCGACGTGGACCAGGCGATCGCCGCTGACCTTGGTGTGGTGCTCCACGACCTGCCCTGGCGCCACGCACGCGTCGCTCTCTCGAGTTTTCTCTGGCGCCCGGGTCGTGAAATCGATGATCGCCCCGCGTTCGTGGCCGCCGCGGACGCGCGGCTCTTCGGCGACTCGGCCGCGCGTGAAGTCCGGCTCGGATACGCGCTCAACGCCGTCAACCGCGGGGCCCGTGAGCATGGTCCCGCCCTGTCCGCGCGCCTCGCGCGCGTCGAGGCACGCTCCGCCTTCGTGCAGACGTCTGCCGGCGCCCGTTCGATCTTTCGACTCAGGACCGGGCTGGCGGTGTACTATGCCCGCTACGTGGTGGGCGTCGCGCGCGAGGAGGGAACCTCGGGTCTCGCGCCCGTCTACCAGTTCACGCTCAGTTCGCTCCTCAGGCAATGACCCTCGACCACTCGATGTCCACCACGCTCCCGATACTGCCGTCCGACCCGGCCGCCACCCGCGGTGCATCTCCCCTGTCGGAGAATCTGCTCGATCTCGCTCCCGACGCGGCCATCGCCCGGCTGCAGAGTTGGCTCAGCGAGCGCGGTGAACCGGGGTATCGTGCCGCTCAAATCTTTGCGCGACTGTGGGCACGCCCGGTCCGTGCGTTTGACGAGATCACCGAGCTGCCAAAGGCGCTACGCGAAGCACTGGGCGAATCGTTTCACCTCTCCCGTCTCACGCTATCCACACGACAGCGGTCGAACGATGGCACGGAAAAGTTCCTGTTCCGGATGCATGACGGCCAGTTGATCGAGACCGTCGCTATCCCGGATGGCGATCGGCTGACATTCTGTATCTCCTCGCAGGCCGGGTGCGCGCTGCAGTGTGCATTTTGCGCGACCGGCGCGATGGGTTTCCAGCGCAACCTGCTCCCCTCGGAGATTGCCGGACAGGTGCGCGAACTGCGCCTGCTTGATCCGCCCCTCCTGCCGACCAACATCGTGTTCATGGGAATGGGCGAGCCCATGATGAACTGGAAGGGTGTCGATCCCACCCTGTCACTGCTGAACGACCCACGCGCCCTCGGCATCGGCGCGCGTCATATCACGATCTCCACGGTCGGCGTGCTCCCCGGCATCGTCGCCCTCTCGGAACGGCCAGAGCAGTTCCGGCTCGCCATCTCGATTCATGCGCCGACCGACGAACTGCGCAAGACGCTGATGCCCGTGAACACCAAGTACCCGTTGGCCGAGGTGATTGCGGCGGCAGCCACGTTCGATCGTCGGGTCACCTTCGAGTATGTCATGCTGGGCGGCGTGAACGATCAGTCGGCGCACGCGGTGCAACTCGCACAACTCGCGCGCGAGTGCCGGGCCTTTGTCAATCTGATTCCATTGCATCCCGGTGGATCGATGGGGTTCAGCCCATCGCCCGCGCTGGTGATTGCGGCGTTCGCTCGCGCGCTCCGCGCGCGCGGGGTGGAAACGGCGGTGCGCCGCAGCCGCGGGTTGGACATCGCCGCGGCCTGCGGACAGCTACGGACGGAGCGCCTCGGTCGACGGGTGCCAGTCGCGGCCGATGTAGACGGTGAGATCGACGAAGCGTAGCGAATCTGGTGCCGACTCGATCGAGCCGGCACCGAGCCCGCGACGCAGACGATCACCCCAGTCGGTGTGCGCCGTATGCACCACGATCAGGGACGTCCTACGCCCATTCCCTCGTTCACTATCGTAGTCCACAACGTCGAAACCGCGGTCACGGAGTTCGAGCGCGGCCCGGCGTGCCAGCCCGCGGGTGCCCGACGCGTTGAGCACCCGGACGCGCACCCGAACACCGGACGGCGCGCGCGCAGTGGAATCATCGGGCGCGACCGCGTGGGCGATGACCGCCGCACCCGTTGTCGGCGGGCGCTGCATCCACCACGCCGTTGCCGCACCGGCGAGCACGACGGCAACCAGGGCCGCCACGATCCACCCACGGCGCTTTCGTGCGGGGGGATCACCGTCGGGTCCTGATGGCCAGGCGGAGGGCGTCATCAGCGCACGACGTTCCACAGCGCCACGGATTCCGCGGCGATGCCTCTGGCCTCGCGAAGTGTCCATTCAAGGCGCATGCGCACGACCTGACGAAACACGTGGTCGAAGTGATCGGGAACGCAGGCAGCGAGGAACGCGCGATCCGCCTGCATGAACGACCGACCGGGCTCGAGGAAGTCAGCCATGTACAGCGCACGGCCGGCGCGCGCCCAGTGCACATGACCGACCGTGTGCCAGCGGATGGCCTCGAGGACCTCGGCACGTCGCTCCCCCCGCATCGCGAGCTGCGCGGCAGCGGCGGGGCCGTGCAGCATGGGGAACGGCCGCTCCGTGTCGCCGGTCATCGTGCGCAGCGTCTCCTCGTCGGCGTCGCGCAGCGCATCATGCCACGCGCCGGCGTCGTGCCACGCCTGCGCCTCCGGCGCCGCCAGCGACATCCGCGCCGACCAGTCGTCGAGCAGCGCGACCACGCGGCCAACATGCGCGCGCCGTTTGTCCGTGACGATGGCCCAATCCGGCAACACCAGCGGAGATTCTTGCGCGGCAGCGATGATGCCCGACACGCGCGCGGTCAGACCTCGTCGATGGCGGCGCGCAAGGCCGCGGTGAGCGCGATGGCCTCGTCGATCGAGCGCCCCGCCGCGCGCACGAGCGCGCTTCCGACGATCACCCCGTCGCCGAGCCGCGCCGCCTCTTTGGCCTGCGCCGGCGTGGAGATTCCGAAACCGATGCAGATGGGCAGGCTCGTGGACGCCCGCAGGCGTGCGACGGTCTCCGGCAGATCGTCCGGAAGGGACGCCCGCTCACCCGTCACACCCAGGCGGCTGATCAGATACACGAATCCTCCGCCGTGCCGACCGATCTCCGCCATCCGATCCGCCGGCGTGGTGGGGGCGACGAGCCGGACGAAGTCGAGACCGCTGGCACCGAACCAATCTTCCCGCTCCGGGTCAGCGCCCACGGGCAGGTCGGTCACGAGGACGCCGTCCACCCCGGCCTCGCGCGCACGCGCCAGCACGTCGGGACCGCCGGCAATCAGCGGATTCAGATAGCTGAACAGCACCACCGGCACATCGACGCCAGCTTCCCGTACGAGGTCGAGCGTGCGCTCGAGTGTCATCCCCTGATCGAGCGCGATCTGCGAACTCTGCTGAATCACTGGCCCGTCGGCCATCGGATCGGAGAACGGCACCCCTATCTCGATGACATCGGCCCCCGCGTCCGCCAGACCACGCAGCAGGGCGACGCTCTGCGCCGGATCGGGGTGTCCGGCGGTGACATAACACACCAGCGCCCGACGCTGTTGCGCGGCGAGCGCGGTGAAGCGTGCAGACAGTCGGGAGACGCGCACGAGCGGCTGCTCAGCAGACGTAATCACTGATGATGATGCCATGGGTGTCGGGGTCCTCGGTACGGACGATGGTAAGCAGGAACCGGCCAGCGTCATCACGGGCCGTCAAGTCGTGAAACACGGGCTCGGTGAAGCGATGCCCGTACTCGTTGGAGATGAGGCGCACCACCGGACGGGACAGCGCTGATGGATCATCGCTCGTGGACACCACGACGGCCAGCGCCAGTGAGTCGAGCACCACGAGTGTGCCGATCGGATAGATGCCCATGAGATTCACGAACGCCTTGACGACCACCTGATCGAGGCCAAGCGCCGGGTTGTCGCGCATGCCCTGCAATACCTCCGCGGGGGTCCACGTGTGACTGCGGTACACGCGGGCACTGGTCGCCGCGTCAAAGCCGTCGGCCACGGAGATGATCCGGCTGTAGAGGCTGAGGCGGCGCGGATACTCCGGTGTGGGATACCCGGACAAATCGATACGCATGTGATGCTCGTACGCCGCCGTCATCGAGCGCCATGGACGCGCCGCCACGGTCGGCATCGCCAGCAGCGTGAGCACGCCCTGCCACGCATGCGTCTGCAGGAGTGCCCGCTCGTCGTCGGTGAGCCCGTCACGCTTGTTCAGCAGCTCGACGGGCAGCCGGGACTTGCCGATGTCGTGCATCAAAGCGGCCATCCCGAGATCAAGCAGCTGTGGCTTGGTCAAACCCAGCCGGCGGCCAAGCGCTACGGACAGGATGCTGACGTTGACGCTGTGCACGAAGGTGTAGTCGTCGAATTCGCGGAGCGTCGTGAGTCCGAGCATGGACGATGAATCCGACAGAATCGACTCCACGATCCCCTGCACCGCGCGTTTGACCCGCTTGAGGCTGATACTCTGTCCTAGCCGGACCGAGGTCATCACGTCACGCGTCACATCGAGCGAACGGACAAAGGTCTGCTTCGCGCGCTCCTTCGCGTCGAGCGGCGCCCCGCTGCTCTCCGATTCGTCGGTTGGGGGCAGCAACTCGAAGCAGGCCAGATCCGCCAGCGCCAGTCGCTCGGCCAGCTGCTCAAGGCGAGCCGCCTCGGGGAGCGCGAGCGGCGGCGCCTGCAGAAATGCGACCAGCATCAGCCATCCCCGCGCCGGCGCTGCCGTCACCACATCAACGCCGCCCACTCCCGCTTCCCGCATCAACCCGAGCACATGGGCCACGACGGCATAATTTTCCACCGTGAGTCGAAGGCGCAGGTCGTTGACAAACAGATAATCGCCCACGCGACGGAGGGCGCATCGCCCCTCGGCCACCCGAATCCGGTCCGCCGCCAGGCCCACCTCCGCCAGCGCCTTCAGTACGGCACCGTGCTCGGCCGGATACAACCGTGAGACCCGCACCGCACCGTGTAGGGCGGCGACGACGGCGCGCGCCATCTTTTGGTCAATCGGCTCACCCGAGGTGTCCGCCACGACGGCGGGCTGCGCCGGGCCGGTCATGGCGCCCCCCGCAGCGCGCGCACGACGGCGCTTCGCACGACCACGTCTTTCGCGTTCGCCGCACGTTCGAGCGCCGTGACGGCAAGCGGCGTGCCGACCTGGCCCAACGCGCGCGCCGCACAGGCACGAATGTCCGATGGTTCCTTTGGCCCGAGCATGCCGTGCGCATTGAGCATCGCATCGAGTTTCGGCACACCGGCGTCACCGCACAGAGTCCCGAAGGTTTCGAACAGCGCCATCTTTTCGGAGAGCTCTGCCCCACGCAGCTCTTTCCGCAGTAACGCGTTCTGGATCCGCGGCAGGGCGGGTGTGTAGGTGCATGTTGCCAGCACGCGCAGCGCGGCCACGCGCACATCGCGATCGTCGTCGTCGATCCCGCGCTCGACTGCCTGCAATGCGGACGGCGAGGCGATGGTACCGAGTGCCGCGACGACCTCAAGCCGCAGCGCCGAATCGGGCGCCCTCACGAGACGCGACAGCCCCGGGACGGCGGCCGGCGTGGCCAGTTGCGTCACCAGACGCACGGCGCCGCGCACGACATCCGCGTGCTCATGGTCCAGCAGCCGCGCAACCGCACTGGTGTGTGTGGCTGCGAGCCGCCGTACCGCCTGCTCGACCACACTTCTCGTGGCTGGCGCCGGCGGTGCCGCGCCCCCAGATGGCGCGCCGATCCACGCCACCAGTGGTTCGAGCGCCGATGGGCGCAGCTCCATGAACAGGCTTTCGAGCAGGGTGGACGATGGCGTCCGCAAGGCCTCATCCAGCACCTGCAGCAACTGCTGCATCGCCGCGGGTTCACTGAGCCGCGCCGGCAGCGCCTCCAGCGCGCTGACCACATCGGCCTCCAGCGTCGCGCGGCGCGCCAGCACGGCGGCCTCGCGCAACGTCAGGGTGACCAGCGCGTAGTCGCCCACCATGAGAAACTCGACGAGCAGCGTATCGAGCAGCGCCACCGCCTCGCGTTGCGCGTCGGGCGTGCCGGTTCCCCCGATGAGATCGAAGAGGCTGGTCAGGACCCGCTGCCGGTGGTCGTCGGCATACTCCCGTTCCAGCTCCTCCTGCAACTGCGTGATCTCGCCCGGGCGCAGGAAGTGCAGCGTACTGTCGAAGTCATCCATGCGCAGCAAGCCGGACGGCGCCGCCGCGCCTGCAGCGCCACCCGCATCGCTGGCCCTCGCATCATACGGCTGGTCGGCCGTATCCTCCGTTCCCACGGCGAATGACACGAAGCCGGGACGATAGCCGGCCAGATCATCGGCGCCGTCATCATTAACTCCCTCCGCCGACACGGAATCCACGTGACGGTACTCGACGGTCGCGAGACCGGCTACCCACAGCGTGGTGACCAGATCATCCGCGTCAGGGGACGCCGTCCGCGCGGCGTGCAGAATGCCCAGTAGCGCGTGAAGATCGATCGTCTCGAATCCCTCATGCAGCGTCAGCGAGCGCACGCCGTCGCGGTAAAACAGCCACGGCAGTCCGTCGGTCCCACGTTCCGCGTCAACCAGGACCGTCCGCCCCTCCCACTCGAGGCTGGTTTCGTTGACGCGCAATGCCAGCGGGTTGCAATGCGGCCACACCGCGTGGAACGCACGTCCGGTGTGCTCGAGCGATTGCCCGAGCACCGGATTGTTCGGGAGGTACAATTGCTTAGCACGCAGGGACTTGGCGAACGAACGAAGCGCGTCCTCGACCGCGGCGGCGGCGAGCGGAGACACGTCCTCTGCCGGACCGACTCGGGTCATATCTCAGGCAGCGTGTGCTGGTTGATCGTGCCGATGTCCTTGTCACCGCGCCCACTGACGCAGAGCAACACCGGCTCGTTCGCCGCCCAACGCCCCGCTTCCCGCTCCATCCACGCAACGGCGTGGGCCGTCTCGAGCGCGGGAATGATGCCCTCGAGACGGCTCAGCAGCGCGACACCGCGCAGCGCTTCCGTGTCGTTCACCGACACGTACTCGGCGCGGCCGCTGTCGTGCAGCCACGCATGTTCCGGGCCGACGCCGGGATAATCGAGCCCCGCCGAAATGCTATGGGCGGGATGCACCTGACCGTGGGCGTCCTGCAGCAGGTAGCTCAGCGCACCGTGCAGCACCCCCGGGGTGCCGCGCGTGATCGAGGCGCTGTGCCGGTCGGTGTCCACACCTTCACCGGCCGCTTCAACGCCCACTAATTCAACCCCCTCGTCAGCCACGAAGCCGGCGAAAATCCCCATGGCGTTGGAGCCGCCGCCGACGCAGGCGACGACTGATTTTGGCAGCGCTCCCGCCCTCGACAACATCTGGACCCGCGACTCGTGACCGATGACGGACTGGAACTCGCGGACCATGCGCGGATACGGTGCCGGTCCCACCACGGATCCGATGATGTAGTGGCTGTCGTTGACCGAGCCTACCCACTCGCGGATGGCCTCGGTCGTCGCGTCCTTAAGCGTCCGCGTGCCGGAGAGCACCGGAATAACCGTGGCCCCGAGAAGACGCATGCGGAACACGTTCAGCGCCTGCCGCTGCATGTCCTCCTCACCCATGTACACCACACACTCAAGCCCGAAGCGCGCGCAGATCGTGGCGGTCGCAACGCCGTGCTGTCCCGCCCCGGTCTCTGCGATAATGCGGCGCTTCCCCATGCGCCGGGCAAGCATGGCCTGACCGACGGTGTTGTTGATCTTGTGGGCACCGGTGTGGCACAAGTCCTCGCGCTTCATCCACACCGGCGCACCGATCCGTTCGCTCAGACGCGGGGCGAACGAGAGGGCCGTGGGCCGCCCCACGTATTCGCGCAACAGCGCATCGAGCTCAGCTTGGAATGCAGCATCGTGCCGCACCGCGTCGAAGGCCGCGTCGAGCGCGTCGAGCGCCGGGATCAGCGTCTCCGGCACGTAACGACCACCGAATGGCCCAAAGCGATCACGCGAGGCAGTAGCGGTTGTGTTGACCAACGTCATGCGGACATCCCTGCAGCCGCATGCGCGGCCGCCACAAACTGTTCCACGCGCACCGGATCCTTGACACCTGGCGCAGACTCTACACCGGAAGATACGTCAACGACATCGGGCGCGAGCAAGCGGCACGCGAGGTCGACGTTCTCCGGCCGGAGGCCGCCCGCCAGAATTACGCGCACCCCGGGAACGGCGCGCCGAAGCTCGGCGACCGACTCACGCAGTCCAGACCAGTCGAGTGCGACTCCGGTCCCACCGAGTTGGCCGACCACGTGCGCATCGAGCACGATCTGTCCGGCGGCTGCCGCTACCTCGTGGGCGTCCGCGGGGAGTGTGATCCCCGACACCCGCAGCACCGGCCACACCGCCCCCGCCGTCCGGCGGCGCACCTCCTCAATCACCGCCGGCGTACAGCCGCCGTGCAGCTGCGCGACGTCGAGATCGAGCGCCTGCACCGTGTCGACCACCTCGTCAACCGATTGTGGACCGAACACCACAACCCGCTGCACGCCGGGACGGCGCGGCCCGAGCACGCGCCGCGCCTGCGCGGCTGTTAGCAGGCGCGGGCCGCCGGCCATGATGGCCCCAAGCCATGCGGCGCCAGAGCGCTCCGCATGCTGCGCATCTTCAACCCGCGTCAGTCCGCAGACCTTGACGCCGACAGTCACACGCGGGCCGAGGACTGGACGCGCGCGATTGCCGAGAGCGCGCGCACCGCGTCGGCGGGATCATGGGCGGCCGACACGGCGCTGCCGACGAGGATGGCGTCGGCACCGGCCTGCGCCGCGGGCACGACATCCGCCGCCGCGCGCATGCCGCTTTCCGCGATGGCGAAACAGCGCGCGGGGATCTGTGGGATGAGCCCCGGCGCCGTCATCGGATCGATCACCAGCGTCTCGAGGTTGCGGTTGTTCACGCCAATCACCGTCGCCTCAACCGCCAGTGCCCGCTCGAGCTCCGCCTCGTCGCGCACTTCCACCAGCGCCGCCAAGCCGCAGGCGCGCGCAGTGTCCATGAGCAGGGGCAGCTCCGAGGGCGAGAGCGCGCGCACGATCAGCAGCACGGCTGCGGCGCCGAGCGCGCGTGCCTCCCACAGCTGGACCGGATGCACGAGAAAGTCCTTCCGAATGACCGGTACGCGAACCCGCGCCGCGACACCGGCGAGATCGTCAAGCGAACCCCCAAACCGGGTGGGCTCGGTGAGGACCGAAATGGCGGCGGCGCCACCCTCGACATAGCGGGCGGCCTGCTCGGCCGCGTCGATGCCGGGATTGATCGCCCCCTTCGATGGAGACGCGCGCTTGACCTCGGCGATCACCCGGAGTGCATCGCCACGCAGATTGACATCGAAGGCTGGCGGCGCGTTCACGTCCACCGCCCGCGCACGGAGCTCGTTCAGGCGCGCCGCGACGTGTTCGGCCCGCGTATGCGCCGCGCGGGTCAGCTCGCCGAGTGTGCCCGTGGGAAAGGCCCAGCCGGGTGTGAAAGAAAATGCTTGCACTTCGGCCTGTGTTCGGTTAGCGTGGAATTGGGTGGATTCGGCCTATTTTCGGGGCGCGAGCCCGAGGGTCCTCTTACGTGGAGCAACCATGCCGCTCACCAAGCGACAGCGGGAAATTCTGTCCTTTCTCTCCGATTACAACGAAGAGAACGGATACGCGCCGAGCTTCGAGGAGATCGCGTCGCGCTTCAACTATAACTCGCTGGCAACGGTGCATGAGCACCTGACCAATCTCGAGCGCAAGGGATACATCAAGCGCTCGTACAACGAAAGTCGCGCCATCGAGATTCTCCCCTCCGATCTCTTTCAGCGTTCGGTCGAATTGCCCCTGCTCGGCACGGTGGCCGCAGGCGCCCCGATCGATGCGATGCACTCCGGGGAAACCATGTCGGTCCCGGACGGGTTCCTGCGGCGCAGTGGGGGGCATTACGTCCTGAAGGTGCGCGGCGACTCCATGATCGAGGAGCAGATCAAGGACGGCGACTTCGTGGTCATCAATGATCGTCAAGCGGCCGACAACGGCGAGATGGTCATCGCGATGCTCGATGGGTCGGGGGCGACCGTCAAGCGGTACTATCGCGAGCGCGACGGGCGCATCCGACTGCAGCCGGCCAATGACACCATGTCGCCGCTCTTCGTGCACGAAGATGACGTCCGCATTCAGGGGATCGTCGTCGGCGTCCTGCGTCGCTACTGAGCCGGTCCAGGCGTGGCGCGCGGCGCATGCGACGCCGCGCGTAACCGCTCCAGTGCGCCATAGCCAACACCGGCGCTCATGGCGGCGCGGGTCTCGCGCACGGCGTCGCCATAGCTGCCCTCGTCACGGCTCGCGTACAGCGCGGCGGCGGCGTTCAATAGCACGGCCGCCTGCGCACCGGCGCTCCCCTGCCCGCGCAGCACCCCCTCGATCACCGCCGCGTTCTGGGCGGGGTCACCACCGTTCAGGTCGGCCACCGGCACATCGACGATACCGAAGTCGGCCGGATCGATCGTCCACGCGTGCATGCCGCCGCGGCGCACCTCCATCACGCGCGTGACGCCCAGCGGCGAGACCTCATCGAGTCCCGGCTCGCCGTGGACCACGAGGGCGCGAGCGGTCCCCAGCGCCAGGAGCGATTCCGCCAACAACGGCAACCGTACCAACTCAGCAACGCCGACCACCTGACGCCCCGCACGCGCCGGATTCGCCAGCGGGCCGACGATGTTCATCACCGTCGGAACCGCCAGCTCGCGACGGATCGGCCCGACGTGCCGCAGCGCCGGATGCATCAGCGGGGCGAACATAAAGACGATGCCGGCCTCACGCAGCGTCGCCGCCATCGCGGCGGGCGTACTCTCAATCGCGACCCCGAGCGCCTCCAGCACATCCGCGCTGCCTGATTTCGAGGTGAACGAGCGATTGCCGTGCTTCGCCACCCGCACCCCCATGCCGGCGGCCACCAGCGCGGCCGCCGTCGAGATGTTAAACGTCGTGAGGGTTCCGCCGCCCGTCCCACACGTGTCCACCAGCGACTCCGGATCGGCGGCCGCCACGACCACCATGGCCTCACGGAGCGCCGTCACGACGCCCGCCACCTCTTCAGCGGTTTCCCCTTTGACTCGGAGCGCCATCAGCAGCGCCGCCACCTGCACCGGCGTCCCCTCGCCACGCATGATCGCGCCAAACGCCTGCCGGACCGTCTCGCCGTCGAGCGCCTGATGCGCGGCCAGCTGCCGAATGACCTGACTGAGCACGCTAGCGGACATGGATGGACTCGAGCAGTCGTTCAGGTAAGTGGTTTTGCGACGCAATCAATGAGATCACGAGGCTGAGCAACCGGACGCGTTCTACATCTTCATCCGTATACGCGCCACGCTGCGCGCGATTGGTCAGGTTGAGCACGCCCACCAGCTCGTCGTGGTACACCAGCGGAAAGCTGATAAAACTTCCGGTGGTGAAGTACTGATCGCGAAGCAGCGGGTGCTGGGACGCCTCGCGCACGTCCCGGACCAACAGGGGTTCACGCGCCGCCGCCACCCGGCCGGCCACCCCTTCGCCGATGCGGATTCGCATGCCCTGCACCACGTTGGGCGCAACGCCGCGCGCGCCCGCGAGATACAGGTGATCGGGTTCGGGCGCACGCAGCATCAGCGAACAGCGTTGCGCCTGCATGTCATCACCCACGAGGGTGAGCAGCGCGTCCACCAACGTCCGCGCGTCGGTCGTCTCGGCGTCCAGCGACAGCGCCCGATCCAACAGATACAGCGTCCGAGTGCGCTGGCGCAATGCCTCGCTCCGGCGATGCAATTCGACGTGCGCCTGCTCCAGCTGTCCGACGGCCGATGTGAGCTGCTGATCGGCCCGCTCGGCCCGCCGCGCCGCGCGACGCACCTCCTCGTTGGACCGGGCGACGTCCGCCTGCAGCGCAATCGCCTCTGCGGGATTCAACGCACTCTCCGCCTGCGGGGCCGTCCGCGCGTCGCGGAGTTCGGACTGGAGCGCTGCGAGCTTACGCACGTACTCCCCGTGCACCCGCTGAGTGACATCCTCGAGCGTCCGCACGGCCTCCTCCCGCGCATCGCGCTCGGCCAGCCGCACATAGGCGAGGTCGAACAGGGCCACGGCCGGTGCCAGACGCTCCGTGGTGCGGGTGCCGAAGATCTTGCGGGGCTCGTACACTGCGAGCACGGCGCCGAGCAACCCCTCGACCTTGAGTCCGCGCACGGCCAGAATTCCACCGTCCAGCCCCGCGGTGAACCCGCAGAGCCGGGCGTAGTCGGCGGACCGGTCGACCACATCGACGAAGGGCCCACCCGCCACGATCTTCGCCCGAATCGCCTCCGGGAGGTGATCGAAGGTGGTTTCGAGTGCGCTCCGGACCACGTCGGCGCCGACCGGCGCCAACCGGTCCCGCAGCATATCGCGACGGGCGTCGTACTGCAGGAGGGCGACCGAGGCGCCTCGATCCAGCTCGGCGAGGCACTCACCGAGCGCGATGAGGGCACCGTCCAGATCGGAGGTCGCCGAGAGCGCGTACGCGAGCGAGGAGAGGGAGCGGGGAGGCATGACCAGTGGAGAAAACGTCGGTGGACGCCACCGCGCAATGGCCGAGCCGCTTCGGGCGGCGATCAGTTGAAGCCGACGCCCGTGGTGCGTACCTTGTACAACGTCATGGACCCGCGACCGATCCTCCTGGTAACGCAGTATGACGGGGGGCGCTTCGCCGGTTGGCAGCGTCAGCCCGCCGTCCGCACGGTGCAAGGTGACATGGAAGCCGTGCTCGCGCGGCTCTGCACGGGCCCGGTGCCTGCCGTCGGCGCCGGCCGGACCGACGCTGGCGTCCATGCGCATGGTCAGGGGGTCGGTGTACGCGTACCCGGCCACTGGACGCCCGACAAACTTCGGCGCGCCATGAACGCCCTGTTGCCGGCCGATATCTGGATCGCGGACGCCCACCGCATGACGCCGGAATTCCATCCCCGGTACAGCGCCACCGCGCGCCGATACGGTTATCTT
>JARIEV010000033.1 GCA_031127225.1 Gemmatimonadota bacterium
GAGCCGAACGTCGGCGACACCCTCCGCCCCGCCCCCAACGGGCATGTCAACCTCGGCCGTCGGCGCGACGTCTACCACCGTCTCGACGACCAGCGCCGGCACCACCTCCACCGCGGCCGCCGGCGGCTCGCGGCGCGCGCTCGACAGCAGCGTATGGATCTAGACGATATAGAGCAGCAGCCCGTCGCGCTGCTCGCCAAGCGCGGCGATTTTCGTCTCGACGTCCTCGCGCACCGTCGCCCACCGATCATCGTCGTACTCACCCACGGCGGTGCGAAGCATGGCCTCGGCCCGCTCATCCTCGAGGGTGGCCAGCTCGGCTTCCAGCGCGGCGTGCCGCCCGTCGAGTTCGTCGCCGTGGGCCGAGAGCACTCCGATGTGCTCGCGGAGCTGTGAGGTGACCAGATCCCGGCGCGTGACGTAATCCCCGTGCACGCGCTCGAACACGCGGGCGGGGGTGTCGGCGCGGCGCGCCTCGAGGGCGGTCAGCCAATCATCATAGCGCTGGCGCTCGGCGACGAGCGACCGGATTTCGTCAATGGACACTGCGCGGGACTCCGTCATGTGAGGACGCCGGACAAACGATGCGATGCCATGTACCAACCAGATGAATTTGACGACGCGTGGTCACGCGCCGGTGTGACGCCCGTTGCAGCCGAGGTTCAGAGCACGCCGATCACTGACGGCACCGGCGCACCGCGACGGCGCGGATGCAGCGCCGCCAGCGCTGCGGCTTCCGACGCCGGAAGCGGTGTCGCACCGCCCAGCAGCCCGGCCACGGCCAGGATGCGTGCGGCCTGTTCTACACTCTCCATGCGCAGCAACGCATCCTCCAGCGAGTGCCCCACCGCCGTCACGCCGTGATTGGCCAGCAGGAAGACTTCGTGATGTTCGAGGTACGGGTGCAGCGCGGCAGCCAACGCCGGTGTGCCGGGCCGTCCGTACGGCACCAGCGCGACCGGTCCGACCACCACGGGGAGTTCCGGCAGCACATCCGCCGGGATACCCCGACCCGCTGCCGCGAAGCCGGTGGCCACCGGCGGATGCGCATGCACCACCGCCTGCACATCGGCCCGGGCCGCGTAGCAGGCGAGGTGCATCCCCAGCTCCGACGACGGGCGCCGCACCGAGTCACGCAGCGCGGCGTTTCCCAGGGTGTCGCCGGTTCGTTCGTCGTGATGGATCGTTCCGTCGGCGGACAGCTGAAGGACATCCCGATCGGTGACGGCCCCTTTGTCGACCCCGCTGGCGGTGATGAGCAGCCCGCCGTCGGGGAGCCGGCAGGAGATGTTCCCCTCCGCCCCCGCCAGCAGCCCGCGCGCGTGGAGGCGTCGGCACGCCGCGGCGATGGCGACGCGCAGCGTGTGGCCTGCCTCGTCAGCCTCCGGCGTCAACGACGCACCGGCCGCCACCGCTACTCGACCCGGTAGACGACCCGACCACCGACCACTGTGATCCGCGCCTGTCCGGTGAGAGCGTGTCCGCCGTACGGTGTGTTCCGCCCCTTGGAACGGAACGTCTTCGGGTCAACCGTCCACGTGCGGTTGGGATCGAACACCGTGACGTCGCCGATGCTACCGGCTGCCAGCGTGCCGCCGGGCAGGCGGAAGACCTTGGCCGGCTTGCAGCTCATGGCATCGACCATCTGCGACAACGTCATCACCCCACGGTGCAGCAGGTACGTACAGTTCACAGCGAGGGCGGTTTCGAGACCGACGATGCCGTTAGGGGCGTCGGCGAACTCTCGCTCCTTCTCGTCGTAGTGGTGCGGCGCATGGTCGGTGACGAGCAGATCGATCGTGCCGTCGGCGAGCCCCTGCTGCAGCGCTTCGACATCGGCCGCCGTGCGCAGCGGCGGATTCATCTTGGCGTTGGTGTTATAGCCTTCCACCGCGGCTTCGGTGAGCGAAATGTGGTGCGAGCAGACTTCGGCGGTGACGTTGATGCCGCGTTCCTTGCCCCAGCGCACGAGCTCGACCGAGCCCTTCGTGCTGAGGTGGCAGAGGTGGATGTGCCCACCGGTGCGCTTGGCGAGGAGAATGTCGCGGATGACATAGATCTCTTCGGCTTCGGCGGGAATGCCCTTGAGGCCGAGCTTCGCGCTCATGATGCCTTCGTTCATGCTGCCGCCGTGGGCGAGCGTCATGTCCTCGCAGTGTTCGGCGATGGGCACGTTGAACGCCCGCGCGTACTCGAGCGCGGTGCGCATGAGCTGCGCGCTTTCCACCGGCCGGCCATCATCGCTGAAGGCGACAGCACCGGCGCCAACCATTTCGGCGATCTCGGCCAGCGTCTCACCCTTCTGTCCCACGGAGATCGCGCCGTACGGATACACGCGCGCGAAGCCAGCCGCTTCGCCCTGCCGCTTCACGAAGCCGACGACCGCCTGATTGTCGGTGACGGGCTTGGTGTTGGGCATCGCGCAGACGCCGGTGAATCCACCCGCCGCCGCGCTGTGCGCGCCGGTGGCGATGGTCTCCACATCCTCACGACCGGGTTCGCGCAGATGGATATGCACGTCGATCATGCCGGGGGTGACCACCAGCCCGCTCACGTCGATGACGTCGGCGCCGTCGGGGGTGCCGATCCCGGCACCGCAGGCTTCCACGCGTCCGTCGCGTAGCAGCACATCACCGACGGTGTCCATTCCCTGCGACGGATCGACAATGCGTCCGCCGCGCAGCAGCAGGTCCCGGCTCATGCGCCTCCCTTCTTCGCCGCTTCGGCGAGTTCCGGCTTGCCGCCGGCAAGCAGATAAAGAACGGCCATGCGGACCGCCACGCCATTGGTGACCTGATCGAGGATCACCGAGTGCGGCCCATCGGCCACGTCAGAGTCGATTTCCACGCCGCGATTCATCGGGCCAGGGTGCAGGATGAGGATATCGCGCGGCGCCTTCTCGAGCCGCGCGCGGGTGACGCCGTACACGCGATTGTATTCGCGCAACGACGGGATGTAACCGGCCTGCATGCGCTCGAGCTGCAAGCGCAGGACGTTGAAGGCGTCGGCCCACTCGACCGCTTCTTCGATGCGATCGAACACGGTCACGCCCATTTCGCCGATGGCGTTGGGGAGCAGCGACCGCGGACCACACACGGCGACTTCGGCGCCGAGCTTGGTGAGGCCCCAGATGTTGGAGCGGGCCACGCGCGAATGCAGCACGTCGCCGACGATGCAGATGCGACGTCCCGTGAGATCGCCGAGGTGATTGCGCAGCGTGAGCAGGTCGAGCAATCCCTGCGTGGGGTGCTCGTTGGTGCCGTCGCCGGCGTTGATGACGTTCGACTCGATGCGTTCCGCGAGAAACTGCGCCGCGCCCGACGCGCCATGGCGGATCACCACCATGTCGATCTTCATCGCTTCGAGATTGCGCGCCGTGTCCACGAGCGTCTCGCCCTTCGAGACGCTCGAGCCGGCGGAGGCCACGTTGACCGTGTCGGCACTGAGCCGCTTTTCGGCGAACTCGAACGAGATGCGCGTGCGCGTGGACGCTTCGAAGAACAGGTTAACGATCGTGGCGCCACGCAGGGTGGGCACCTTTTTGATCGCGCGTTCGGAGATTTCACGGAACGGGACCGCGGTATCCAGCACGAGGCGGATCTGGTCCGCCGACAGCGGGGCGAGTCCGAGCAGGTCCTTGCCGAGAGGTCCGGGCATCGGGTCAGTCCTCCGCGTCGCGCGACGCGATCAGCACTTCGTCGCGGCCGTCCAGTTCTTCGATGAACACGTCGACGCGTTCCCCGGTACTGACCTCGACCTTGCGACCGACGATATCAGCATGGATGGGCAGCTCGCGTCCACCGCGGTCGATCAGTACCGCGAGCGCAATGCGCGCGGGGCGTCCGAAGTCGGCCAGCTCGTCGAGCGCGGCGCGGACGGTGCGACCGGTGTAGAGCACATCGTCCACGATGACGACGTGCTGATCATCGAGGGTCCACGGCAGCTGGGTGGCGCCGACGACCGGACGCGGGCCGACCGTCTGGAGGTCGTCGCGATAGAGCGTGATGTCGAGGGCGCCGCTCGCCACATCGACGCCTTCCTGCGCCTTGATGATGCGCACGATCCGCTCCGCCAGCTGAACGCCACGGCGCTGGATCCCCACGAGCACGAGGTTGTCGGTGCCCGCGTTCAACTCCACGATCTGGTCGGCCATGCGACGCAGCGTGCGATCGAGCGCGCGGGCATCGAGGACGATGGAAGGCTTTCGTGACATGCGCGCAATATAGTGCGCACCCTGCCCACCCGGACCTCAGTGCAACGCGCTTACCACTCGTGGTGGCTCCGTGGCGGCTCAGCGCCAACGACCGACCGCGGCGACCACAGGGCCGCCAGCGGTGAGAGGTGCCGCGCTGCGGTGCGGGCGGCGCGCAGCCGTGGTTTGTCGACCGATGGAATGGTCGCGGTGGCGGCATACATCGCGAGGTCGGCGGCCGCCTCGAAGGTGGCCTGCGCGAAGCCCTCCGCCCACTCCGGCCCGTACGGATGCGCATCGGCCCCTTCCCCCACCCCGCGCCCGAACGCCACGCACTTGTCCGCCGCCTCACGGAGCGACTCGCTGGAGGCCAGATGCGCCACGACCACGTGGAATCCGTCACGGCGACCCATGTGATACGTGCGCGACCGGAAGGCCTCTTCGGCGAGCGGCTCGACGGCCCCCGTGGCGATTCCTGTCAGCATCACGCACAGCTGCGAGAAATAGCCACGGATGGGATCGATCGCCGGCTCTTCCAGAAAACGGGACATGTCACGTCGGGCTCGGGGAACCATGCGCACCGTCGTCCGACGGCGGCACAGTCGGGTGTGGAGGCAAATGACGTGCCGCCCTGCGCCGACGCGTCGCTGAGAGGGGGAAAGCGCCCGGAACCCTACGGATGAGGCCGCTGACCGTTGCGTGCATCCCACCATGAGTGAGGCGGCGATGCTACAACCCGCCGCCGCACCGGTCCGGACACCGTCAGCCGGCGTACAGGTTCAGATCGGTCCCGACGGCATCGGCCATGGCCACCGTGGTGTCCCAGTCGGGGTGCCGGAGCGTGACGTACCCGTCGGACAGCAGGGTGCTCTTCCAGTCGCGACGCGGGGCACCGATGGGGAGTAGATCGACGACACAGATCGCGTCGCCGAAGCGCTGGCGGAGCTGTTCCAGCCCCTCGATCCGCTGGATGCGCCCCTGCCCGTGGGCCCGCTTGGTGATGCAGGCGGTGTTGTACTTCCGCTCGATGGGCTGCGAGAAGGTGCCGAACAGTTCAGCCTCCGCCCACCCCTTGAAGAGGTCGATGTCGCCGGAATAGTTCATGAGGTCCACGGTGCGCGCACCGGGCGGGCGCGCGGCGACCTCGCCGAAGACGGCCTCACCGTCGGCCTTGCGATACCACTCCATATGCGTGAAGCCGGTGTCGTAGCCGAGCACCTCGAGCACCCGTTCCCCCATGGCACGGCCACCGGCCAGCTTGGGATCGTCCACGTTCTTGTAGGTGAGCGTCTGCGGCGAGATCCACTCGTTGGTGCGCGCAATGAGCGGACGCGGACGGTAGAAGCCGATGTGGAAGTACTTGATGTCACCGCCGGCGCAAACGGTGTCGAAGGTGTACTCCTCACCGTCGATGAACTCCTCGACGTCGACGACCGCGATGTGGCCGAGTTGCGCGATCGCGGCGCGGACGGCGGCGGCATCGTCGCAGCGGAAGGTGTCCATGGAGCCGGCCCCGGCGATGGGCTTGATGATGAGCGGATAGCCCACCTGCTCCGCGGCCGCCCAGACTTCATCGGCGTTGCTGGCCACCGCATGATGCGGCACCCGGACGCCCCCTTCGGCGAGGGCCTGCTTCATGAGGTCCTTGTTCCGGAAGCGCAGCGACTGCTGATACGACTGCCCAGGCACTCCCAGCGCCTCACGGATCTGTGCGGCGATCTCGACCCCGGGCTCCCACAGGCAGCACACGCGATCCACCGTGCGCGCGCCCAGCCAGCGCCGGATCTGCTCGATCGCCGCCTCCGGGTGGGTGAAGAGATCGGGGATCTGCGCGTAGTCGCTGAGATGACGACGGGCCATCTCGGGCAGATCGTGCGACGGCGTATTGGAGACGCCCAACACTGTGGCGCCCTGCTCGGAGAGGCCCCGCGTGAACAGCGGCATTTCACCCGGGAACCCCGGGGTCAGCATCAGCACGGTCTTGGACACGGTGATCTGGCGTGAGTGGTGGGAGGAATCAGCCCAGCTGGACGCGCACCGTTGACACGATCCGCTGCAGCGCGTGCTGCACGACGTCGGTGTCGGGGTGACGCACGATCACAAACCCTTCGCCTTCATAGCTGCCGGTGGGGAACTGCCCCGGGTACGGCAAACGCGCATCGCACATCAGCGCGCCGAACTCCTGCCGCATCTGGTCGAGTCCGTGCACGGCGCGCACCTGCCCGGTGCCCTGCCCGCGGAGGTACGCGGTGCCCACGGCGTACTTGCGGCTCGGCGCGGCAAAGGTGCCGTCGATCATGACGCGGACCCAGGCGGCGACGAAATCGATGTCGTTGGCCCGCGAGAGCATGGTGGTGATGTTCGCCCCCGGCGGGCGGGCGGCGATTTCGCTGATCGCGACCGTGCCGTCCTCGCGCCGGAACCATTCACAGTGCGACACGCCGGTGTCCATGCCCAGCGCCGCCAGCGCACGGGCACCGATGTCGCGGATGTCGTCGTAGTGCGGTGCGTCGATGTCCCGGGGGAGCAGGACCGTCCACTGCATCCACGGATGCTCCACGACGTCGAGCGGCGTGGGCGCGTAGCGGGTGAGCGAGTGCCACACCGCGTGCCCGTCGATCGAGACGGTTTCGAGCGAGTGTTCCGTACCGCGGAGGAACTCTTCGGCCAGCATGGGATCGGCCGGGGTGGCGCGGTACCGTGCGAGCATCGCATCGAGGGCGGCGACGTCACGAATGCGCTGCGTGGCCACCGCGCCGGCACCGGCGGGCGGCTTGAGGACCACCGGAAAGCCGACCTCCGCGATGAACGCGAGGGCGTCATCACGGGAGGTGACGAGCCGGTGCCGCGCCACGGGAATCCCGGCGGCGCGCAGCCGGTCCTTCATGCGCGCCTTGTCGCGGAATAGCTGCGCGGCGTCGCTGGAGAGGCCGGGGATCCCGAGCCGTTCGCGCGCGAGGGCGAGGGGGAGCTGCAACTGCTCGTAGGCCCCGAAGCAGCGGGCCACCGGCCCATGCTGCGCCGCGAGGGCGCGGATGGCCCCTTCGAGCGCACCGGCATCGGTGACATCGTCCACCCGCCAATGCGCCGCCAGGCGATCGGCCACGTGTGCCGGGAGCACCTCGCGGGGCTGCTGCGCCACGACGCCGAGCCGCACCTGCGGGAGCTCGAGCGCCGCCGCGATCATCTGCGTGGCCGCCGGCGAAAAGACCGGCGCCACGAAGATCACAAACAGCATATCGCCGCCCGGCGAGACGTGGCGGCTACGCGCGGGTTACTGACAGACCCACGCGCCGCCGCGCGCGGTGGCCGTGGCCTTCACACCCGTCGCCGAGTCGGCGGCGGTGAAGGTGACCGTTTCGAGCGCGCCGTCTTCCTGATTGTTCGTGGTGCACTGCACCACCTTGCGCACCATGAACACGCCGGCGCTGTCGGCATCAATGACACCGAAATCCTGCGGCTTGCTGGACGCCGGGGCGCGCGTGGCGGTGAGCTTCACGCGGGCGGCGGCGGGCCAGTTCTTGCCCTTGAAGGTGATGCGGGCGCCCTGCGGCGACCGCTCGGCCTCGATGGCGAGCTGCGGCTTCGCCTGTCCCGTGATCGCACTGGCCGCGGTCGCGGACAGCGCCAGCGCGGACAGCGCCAGCGCGGGGCCCAGCATGCGGCGCACAAATGCCTGCATCGCACATCCTCCGAATAGGTGACGCCCCGCCGGCATGACGGGACGAGGCGGGAAAATGGGGTGCGCGCGGGGCAAACGCAAACCGGTTACGTGGTCGTGCTACCGCTCGAGCTTGAAGCCGGGGTCGATGGCCGGCCGTTTCGTGGTGGTGGCCACGTACCAGCCGGTGAGGTACATCCACTGCGTCATGCGCGTGAGCTTCGGATAGTCGATGGCCGACGGCTTGTCGCGCGGCGTGTGGTAGTCGGGGTGCAGGTTGGTGGAGTACATCACGGCCGGGATGTTGAGCCGCGCGTACGGCACGTGGTCACTGCGGAAATACCACCCTTCCGGATGCGTGGGCCGGTCCCAGATGGAATCGAGCTGAAACGCGCCCGTGAGCGTATTGGCCCGCAGCGCCATCCCGACCAGTTCCGTGGAATTGCGGTGCGGCGGCTGGATGCCGAGCAGGCTGGCCGAGTCGGGGTGGTTCCGGCCGATCATGTCGCCGTTCAACACGGCCACGATGCTGCCCAGGGGCACGACCGGATGCGCGGCATGATAGCGCGAGCCGAGCAGGCCACGTTCCTCGGCGCCGTGATACACGAACAGCACCGAGCGCTTACCCGGCTGCTTGGCGAAGGCGCGCGCGATGGCGAGCAGGGCGACGCTGACCGTGCCGTTGTCATCGGCGCCGGCCCAGACCGAGTCGCCGTCGATGACGTAGCGCACGCCGTCGTGGTCCTGATGCGAGCTGTAGAGCACGTACTCATTGCGCAGCACGGGATCCGTGCCACGGATGACGCCGACGATGTTGCTGGAAGGGGTGGTGAAGTGCTCGACGCGCACGTGGAACTCGGCGGTGGCGCCGGCCTTGAGCCGCGCCGCCATACGACCGCGGACCAGCACGGCCGGCGTGGGCGCGGTGCGCGCCGACTGTGGGCGGGCCGCCTGCGTGGCCTGACCGGCAAAGCGCGGCGCCCCGCCGTCCACGTCGTAGGTGCCGCGCTCACGCAGGACCGCGAGCCCGTCGAAGGCCACGTCGGTGGTGGAGTCGGCCACCACCATGATGCCGACGGCGCCGCGCCGCTGCACGCGCTGCGTGGCGGCGGTAATGGCCGCATTGGCGTACCGGACTTCCTTGGAGTTCGTGGTGGTGCGGATTGATGCCGCGGGCGGCGCGGTGATCTGAATCGCCGCGATCTTGCCGCGCACGTCGATGGTGGAATCGGCCCCATCGCCCAGCCACACCACCGGTGCGCTCACATCGGCGTTGGCGGATCCGAGCGGCACGAAATCCGTCCACACCGTGAGCGGCGTCTCGCCGACCGCGCCGTTGGTGGACACCGTGGACACACGCGTGCGCACCATGTTGAACCACTGGAAGTAGCTGCCGTCCTGCCCGACCGGCTTGACGCCGATGCTGCGCAGCTGCTCGGCCACCCACATGGAGGCGCGCATTTCATCGGGGGTACCGGCTTCGCGACCGCGCATGCCGTCGCCTGCCATGGCATAAAGATCGCGCTCAAGATCGGCCCGCGTGATGGCCGACATCCCACGCGGCACCGCGCCGGCGGCGTCCGGGACGCGGGGCTGCGCCGACAACGCGAAGACCGGGGCACAGGTGAGCGCGAGGACGAGGCCGCGCGCGGTACGGACGGTGCGATTCATGGTCAGGGCTGGTAAATGCGGATCGTGTGCGCGGCGATGTCCGCGTCGAGGAAGAACACCGGCTTGAACTGACCGCGCGCAAACATCGCGGCCTGATCGGCGTAATGGGGCGAGGACGGATCGGCGCTCTGGCCGTACGCGAGCACCGAGAGGGCGCGTGGGGCCCGCGCCCCGAACTCCACGGCGAGCACCCATCCGTCGCCGGAATTTGCGGTGCGCGAGCCATCGGCCTGCTGCTCGTAGGTGAGCACCCGGAAGCAGCCGAGGGCGCCGCTGCAACCGCCCACGGGCTCGTCGATGGTACCGCGGCGCACCCGATGGACGTCGCCCCACGCCACATCGACACGCTGGTAGCGGCGCTGTATCTCGTCGATGGCCCAGGTGAACGCGGCCACCGCGCGATCGGGTTGTCCGAGCCCCCGCGGCGTGGTGGTGAGTTTGTCCCACGACCACTTCTCGGCGTAGGCGGAATCACGCGCCTGCGCCTGATAGCGGCGCCACCACGTTTCAAAGAGCAGACCGCCGCGGCTGGCGGGGGCGACCGTATTGTCCCAACGCTCGAGTACCGACAGTGCCTGCGAGACCGCCGCTGTGGGCGCCGCCTGCTTCACGGCGGCGATCAGATCGGCTTTGACGCGATCGGCGAGCAGCATGCGCATGCTGTGCTTGCGCTGCAGGACCGTTTCGAGCGACAGCTTGTCCTTGCCGCCAATGAGCTGCAGCGCGTGCTGACTGCGCAGGCGCAGCTCGCCGCGCTCCACGTTGTCGGGGAAGCGGGCGGTATCCAGCAGCGCGTTGAGATTCGCGAAGTGCGGGGCGTCGTTCTCATTGTGTACGTAGCCGCCCTTGGGATTGAGCGTCTGCGGCAACGAGTCGAGCGTGATGAGGCGCGTCCATACGTCGGCGGAGCCGCGCGCCGGGATGGGCACCGAATCGCCGCCGGACGCGGTGGGGAGCCGGGGGACGCTGCCCATCCAGATCGTGAGGATGTTGCCGTCGCGATCGGCGTACGTGAGGTTGGAGGTGGCGCGGGCCCGCATGGCGAGGGCGCGCTTCCATTCAGCGAGGCTGCGGGCCCGCATCATGGCGAGGAACTGCGCCCCCGCGCGGAATTCACCGTCGGGGCCGGCCCGCACGACGTAGAGTTTCGTGGCCGTGCGATACACCACCGGGCCGAGCGGAGTAAACGGCACCCGCTGCGTTTCGCTGACCAGCGAATCGTCGGTGCGCCCGATCCGATAGGGGACCGTGACGAGCTCGTAGCGGATCGGAATGCTGGTGCCGTCGAACTGATAGCGGTCCGGATCGGCGGGATCGAGATCGAGTTCGTAGACCTCATCGAGATCGGGGGCGTTGTTGGTGGTGGCCCATCCCAGATCGCGGTTGAAGCCGCCGATGACCGAGAAGGCACTGCCGATCCGGAAATCGCCGTAGAAATCGAGCTGCCCGGGAATCGTGACGTGGGCCTCCCAGTAGCCGGCCGTCCACGCGAGATGCGGGTTGCGCAACAAGATGGCGCGCCCCGAGGTGGTGCGGCTCGGGGCGAGCGCCCACGCATTGGAGCCGACGTCGGCATCGGCGCCGAATCGCGGCAGCTCCGGCAGGGCGTCCAGGGTGTCACGTGCCGGCGTCACCGTCGCGGGCAGCGTGCCCGCGCGGCGCTGCAGCCAGCGCGTGACGAGGCGTTCGGCCGCCGCGGTATTCGCGCTGCCGATGTCGCCGGCTGCGACGTCGTGGCCGTGGAACACGGGCGCCGCCCAGGCCGGCAGGGTGGCCGCGTTGGCGCGGATGTAGCGGTTGACCCCTTCTGCAAAGCCGTCGTACATGGCCCGCGTGTCGGGGTCGAGCAGATGGTAGGTGGCTTCGACGCGCCGGTGATGAAGCGCGGCGGCGGCATCGGAGGCGATACTGTCGCGTCCGAACGTACGGCCCATCCATCCTTTCGCACGGATCAGGCTTAGAATCACCCGCACGCCGTAGTCTTCGGCCTGCGCGTACCCCAGACCGATCCCGATGCCACGGAAGTCGCTGGCCACGATGTGAGGCACGCCGAAGTCGGTCCGGCGGATGGTCGGGGCGTCGCCGGGCGCGGGGCCCGTGGCGGCGCCGAGGGTGGCCGCCACGACAAGCGCGGGGAGCAGCAGACGCAGACGGCGCGCGGGATGGAGGCTCATGGTGCAATGGTGCGCTGCGGCGCCGAGCGGCGCAACGGCAGAGCTTCGGCGTGGACCGCCCCACCACGATCTCGGACGGGGGCTTTCGCGTAGAGGCCATCATCCACGCGGCGGGACCGAATCCCGTGTCACGGCGTCTTCGTGAAGTTGAGCCCGGCGGCGACCCGTTCCGTGAATCGCACCCACTGCGTCAACACCGTGCGGACCTCGCTCATCATCGATATCACTCAACAAAAATTGCCCCGACCGCTGCGAACGATCTGGTCGGACCGGTCAGTAGCCGGATGTCAGGTATTCACTGCGTCGTTCACGCCGGTGCGCGTGGTGTCCGGCGTGGCCGTGGTGCTGGGCAGCCTGTGGTTCATGGAGCGCATATCAGCGTATCAGGTTTGGCGACGCCACAGCCTAGGGGCCGAACGCAACGCGCCCCACTCTCCGGCGGAGAATGGGGCGCGCCTTGCCAACGGATGGAGTGAGATTCGAACTCACGGTACGCTTTTGACGTACACACGCTTTCCAGGCGTGCGCCTTAAACCACTCGGCCATCCATCCCACGACGGCAGCATCACACTGCCGATAGACGAACGCGCCGGCGCGGGGTTGCCACGACGGCGCGTGTCTGTGCTGCATACCGCATGGTGCATACCGCATGGTGCATACTGCATCCTGCTTGGGCCTGCATGTCACACCCGCAGCACCTGCTGCAGCGGACAGGGTGAGATTCGAACTCACGATACCGTTGCCGGTACGCCGGTTTTCGAGACCGGTGCCTTCAACCACTCAGCCACCTGTCCTCGGTGGGCACGAACCGGAACCGCTTTCGCACAACCACTCCAAGAGCCTCAATAGCTAACCGATCCGTGGGTTCGGATCAAGGGCTGCGCGGGCGCGACCGTGCGGCGCGGCGGCATCTCATGCGGCATCCAACCGCGCCCGGACGGCGCGCGCGAGCGCGTCGGCGGTGAACCCGGCCACCAACCCACCCGCCGGGTCATCGCCCCCGATGGACAGCACCCGCAACTCCGGCCAGAGGATATGGGCGCGTTCGGCCAGCGCCTCCCCAACGCTGGCGGCACGCGACCGGTTGATCAGCAGGAGGTCGATCTGCTCGCCGCGCTCGCCAAGGGCCCGCATGGCCACGTCGGCACCCGCGGCCACAATCACGGTGTAGCCCAGCGCGGTGAGGGTGTGCTGCGTGAGCGCGAAGGCCGGCGACGACACGTCGTCCACGAGCAACACAGTTTCCCGACCCGCCACCGCACCGATGATGTCCGCGCGGGCGGCCACGACCGCGGGGACGACGGCGCACGGTAGCAGGATGCTGAAGCAACTCCCCACACCGAGCGTGCTGTCCACGCTGATATGTCCGTGGCTCTGCGCCACGACACCATATGCCATCGACAACCCGAGGCCGGTGCCGAGGCCGAGCGCCTTGGTGGTGAAGAACGGCTCGAAGATGCGGGGCACGACGTCGGGGGCGATCCCCTGCCCCGTGTCCTGTACCTCCACCCGGACGTAGCACCCCGGCGGAACGGTGCCACTGGCATCGAGCATCGCCTCGTGGAGCGTCTCGATCGACGTGGCAAAGCGCAGCCGACCACCCCCCGGCATCGCATCGCGCGCATTCACCGCCAGGTTGACCAGCACCTGCTCGAACTGCCCCGGATCGAGCTCGGCGCGTGCCTCGCCCGGCACGAGATCGGTGGTCAGCGCGATCCGTTCGCCCACCACCCGCGAGAGCATCCGCGCCACGCTGCGGACGATCTCGTTCACATCCACCACCTTCACCGCCAGCACCTGCTTGCGGCTGAAGGCGAGCAATTGCGCGGTCAGGTCGGCGGCCCGCGCACCAGCCTGGGCGATCTGGTACGCGGCGTCGTGGCGGGGATCGTCGGGGGGCAGGTCATCGCCGAGCATGTCGCTGTAGGCGTTGATCACGGTGAGCAGGTTGTTGAAGTCATGCGCGATCCCGCCCGCCAGCCGCCCCACGGCCTCCATGCGCTGGGATTCGGCCAGTGACCGCTCCATCAGCAACATTTCCTGCTCAGCGTGACGGCGCCACGTGACATCGGTGAGGGTGACGCGGCTGCGCGCGCGATCCGCCGCGAGCGCGGCCGCCATCACCACCACGCGCGCTGCGGAGGGATCGTCACCCACGTGCAGCTCGCACGCGCCCGATGCCTCCTGCCCGAAGTGCGCATCCAGCACCTCCTGCAAGCGCGCGCGGTCCGCGGGCGCAACATACGCGCCCAGCCGCCGTCCGATCACCGCATCGCGGGCGCGGCCCAGCATCGTCGCGGCCGCGTGGTTGGCCTCGCCGATCGTCCCGTCGGACGCGCTCGTGAGATAGCCCACGGGGGCGAAATCGTAGAGATCACGAAAGCGCGCCCGCTCCGCCTCCAGCGTTTGCTGCGCGGTGCGCAGCTCTTCGTTCTGCTTCTCGAGTTCAGCCTGCTGCGCGAGGATTTCGTGTACGTCGTCCAGACTCCGCAGCGACGTGACCCCGCTCCGCGAGACGATCTCCTGCGCGCTCCCGTTCCGCTTGCGCACCACACCCTCCACGCGCGCGTACGCGCTGCCCTGCACGGCACCAACCGGCGGCGACCTGAGCGTCAGGCCGTCCCGCCCTGCACCTGCCGGAGCTGATCCTCGAGGTGTTTCGCCCTCGTCACGTCGGTGAAGGTGAGCACGACGCCATCGATGCGGTCGTCGTGGGTGCGATACGGCATGACCCGCACCGTGAACCAGCGCCCGTCGCTCGCGGCGATCTCGCGCTCGACGGCTGCCAACGTGCGCAGCGCCTCCCCCGCATCTTTGGCCAGATCCGCCAAGCTGACGGTGGACGCGATGTCGGTGACCGGCCGGCCCACGTCGCCGTCGCGCAGCTTGATGATGCTGCCCATCTGCGTCGTGAACCGGCGGACCAGCAGCTCGTTATCGAGGAACAGCGTGGCGATGTTCGTGCTGTTGAGCAGGTTGGCCATATCGCTGCCGGCCAGCGTGAGCTGATCGATTTTCGCCAGCAGATCGTGGTTCACCCGTTGCAGCTCGTCGTTCATGGACTGGACCTCTTCCTTGGAGGTCGTGAGCTCTTCGTTTGTGGACTGCAGCTCCTCGTTGGTGGACTGCAGCTCCTCGTTCGCCGACTTGAGCTCTTCCTGCGAGAGCTGCATGCTCTCGCGGGCCGACCGCAGCTCGTCAAGCGTGTGCTTGAGCTCCTCGGCCAGCCCGTTAATGCGATCCTCTTCCACCGCCGTTGGGCGGTGCCCGTCGCCGGCGCCGTCGGCCGACGTCCGCTCCGGCTCGCGAAAGAGCACGAGCAGCATCCCCTCAAGCCCGACCGCGGCCGTAAGCGGCTCGACTACCACGTCCACCAACGTGGTGCCGGCTTCACCGATCACCTGCAGGTTGACGAGGGTCACGGGTGCCTGTTGCCGCGCGGCGCGGCGGAGCCCCTCCGTGAGCGACGTGCGTAACCCCTCACGCGCCATGGCCAGCAGGTTCCAATTGGCGCGCCCCGTGGCCGGTTCGAGATAGCGTCCGGTGCGACCGCTGACGTACTGGATGTCCCCCTGCGTCCCCACCAACACCGCCGTGGGGGCGAACCGTGACAGCAAGAGACGATCGACCACGCTCTGGAAGGTCGAGACGGGCGCGGCCGGCACCTCGACCGGACCGGCGAGGCGCTGGGGGGAGGATACAGGCGTCGTCACGGGAAAGGGCGGCTGGTCAGAGGGAAGCGCAGCTTGAAGGCGCCGGTACAGCCGAGTGGTCCCGGCAAACGGGGCAAAGAGCGACGTGGTGGCACCGATACTCTCGGCACTACCCAGGACGAGCACGCCGTTGGTGTTGAGGCTGTAGTGGAACAGCGACAGCAACCGCTGCTGCGCCGCCGGGTTGAGATAGATCAGCAGATTGCGACAGGACAGCAGATCCAATTTGGTAAACGGCGGATCGGCCAACACGTTCTGGGTGGCGAAGACCACGAGATCACGGATGGGCTTGGCCACGCGGTACCCGCGCTCCTCGTACACGAAGAAGCGGCGCAGCCGTGCGTCGCTCACGTCGGCTGCGATGTTGGGGGGATACGTGGCCCGGCGTGCGCGCTGAATCGCGTCAGCATCGAGATCGGTGGCAAAAATCTGCACCGCCGGACGCGCCGCGAGCGCCATGGCGTCGAGCACCTCGGTGATGACCATGGCCATCGTGTACGCCTCTTCCCCCGAGGAGCATCCGGTCACCCAGGCACGGATCGGACGCTCGGGGGGATGCGTGCGCAGCAGCAGCGGCAGGACCTCGGTGCGCAGCTGCTCCCACATGGCGGGATCGCGGAAAAAGCTGGTGACGCCGATCAGCAATTCGCTAAACAGGCGTTCGATTTCCGGCGGCTGCTCGTGCAGATACTGCACGTAGTCGTCGATGTCGTCGAGGTGGTGCAGCGCCATACGTCGCGCGATGCGGCGGGCGATGGTCGTAGCCTTGTACTGCGAAAAATCGTGGCCGGTATGCGACTGCAGCACGCCGAGCACCTTGCCGAGCTTGTCGTGCAGCGACTCGGCCAGCTGTCCCATGGCCCGCTCGGACGGGTCCGGGCGATGCTTAAGGAACTCGGCGATCGACGCGAACAGATGCGGCGGTGCTTCGCAGAGATCGACCACGCCGGCATCCACCGCGTGCTGCGGCATGCCGTCGAACTTGGCGGTGTCCGGCGTTTGTGCGAAGGTGGCGCCCGCGCGTTCGCGGATGGCCCGCAGCCCCAGGGTGCCGTCGGAGCCCATGCCGGAGAGCACCACGCCGACGGCATCCTGCTCACAGTCGTCGGCGAGGGAGCGGAAAAATTCGTCCACCGGGAGGCGCATGCCGCGTACCGCGAGTGGCGGAACGAGGTGCAGTGTCCGCCCGCGGATGACGACGTCGTGATCGTGCGGCATGACGTAGACGTGTCCGGCCTCGATGACCTGACCGTCGGCGATCGTCTCGATCACCAAGGGGCAACGGTGGGCCAGCAACTCCGCGAGGCTGCCATCGTGGTCGGCAGACCGATGTTGGACGACCACGAAGGCCATGCCGACATCGGCCGGCACGGTCGCCAGAAATGCCTCGAGGGCTTCGAGCCCGCCTGCTGACGCACCGATGCCGACCACGGGAAAGGTGGCCGGCGGTGCCGTTCTTTGACCCGCATCGGAAGCTGTCATGCGCCCGTCACCTCTCGCTGGAAGAACACGGCAAGGAGCATTCCGCAGCCAATCTCAGTGGGGTGGTCGCCGAACTACAAAAACCCGATGTAAAGAAATTACCGGTCGAGTGCGAGGCTGCCAGTCGGCATCTCCCTGACAACCGGGATCGGCACCTGAGCCGCCGAGGCGTCGCGGCGGTCCGCGAAAAACGTCCGCAGCAGCTGCGCGCTGTCGTCGGCGAGCAGGCCGCCGCGCACCTCGGGGCGGTGATTGAGGCGCGCGTGGCGCACGAGATCCCCCACCGAGCCACACATTCCCGCCTTGTCATCCCACGCGCCGAACACGAGGCTCCCCACGCGCGCGAGCACGATCGCGCCGGCGCACATGGCGCACGGCTCGAGGGTGACCACGAGCGTACAATCGGAGAGCCGCGCCTCGCCGAGGAGCGCGGCGGCGGCGCGCAGCGCGAGTAACTCGGCGTGTGACGTGCCGTCGTGGTCGCGCACCATGCGGTTCTGGGCCCGGGCCACGATGGAGGTGCCGCGCAGGACCACCGCACCGACCGGCACCTCCCCGGCCAGCGCCGCCTCACGCGCCTCCTCGAGGGCGGCACGCATCGCGTCTGCCACGCCGGGGGCCGGCGGGGACGCGGGGCCGGAACCCGACGACGGCGCGCCGCTCAACCGGCCATGCCCGCGACGGCCCCATCGAACGCGGCCTGCGCCGCCGCATCGGTGGCGTCGCCGTGCCGGAACACCAGCGTGCCCGTGCCCTCATCGAGGTCGGCCACGATGGTGTCGCCCTCTTTAAACGTGCCGTCGAGCACGGCCATGGCGAGCGGATTCTGGAGCATGCGCTGGACCGCGCGCTTAAGCGGGCGCGCCCCGAACACCGGATCGTACCCTTCGTCGGCCAGGCGTACCCGCGCCGTGTCGGTGAGCCGGATGGTGAGTTTGCGATCGGCAAGCAACGTGCGCAGGTGCCCGAATTGCAGGTCGACGATGCGGTCGATTTCCCCGCGGCCGAGCGGGTGGAATACCACGATGTCGTCGATCCGGTTGAGGAACTCCGGCTTGAAGACACCGCGCAGGGCCATCAGGACCTCCTGCTCGACCGTGGCCCAGCCGGTGTCCGCGCTCTGCCCGCGCTCGAGAATCATCTGACTGCCCACGTTGGAGGTCATGATGACGACGGCGTTCCGGAAGTCCACCGTCCGCCCCTGGGCGTCGGTGAGCCGTCCGTCGTCGAGCAGTTGCAGCAGGATGTTGAACACATCGGGATGCGCCTTCTCGATCTCGTCGAACAGGATGACCGAGTACGGACGGCGCCGCACGGCTTCGGTGAGTTGCCCGCCTTCTTCGTACCCCACGTACCCCGGGGGCGCGCCGATGAGGCGTGCCACGGCGTGCTTCTCCATGTACTCCGACATGTCGATGCGGACCATGGCGTGTTCGTCGTCGAAGAGGAACTCGGCGAGTGCCTTAGCCGTCTCCGTCTTGCCCACACCCGTGGGCCCGAGGAAGATGAACGACCCGATCGGGCGATTGGGATCCTGCAGCCCGGCGCGCGACCGGCGCACCGCGTTGGCCACCGCCCGCACCGCCTCGCGCTGCCCGATCACCCGCGTGGCGAGAACGTCCTCGAGCTTCGTAAGGCGCTCCCGCTCGCTCTCGAGCATGCGGGACACGGGGATTCCCGTCCAGCGCGCCACGACATCGGCGACGTCGTCGGCCCCCACTTCCTCCTTCAGGAACTGCGGTCGTCCGTTCTGGCTGCCCAACTTCCCTTCGGCCACCTTCATGTCGCGCTCGAGCTGCGGAATACGCCCGTAGGTGATTTCGGCCGCCTGCGCCAGATCACCGGTGCGGGTGGCCTGCTCGGCCTGGAAACGGGCCGTTTCGATGTCCTGCTTGATGCGCCCCACGGCGCCGAGCGTGTCCTTTTCCTGCTGCCATTGGGCGCGCATGCCGGTGGCGCGCTCCTTGAGATCGGCGAGTTCGGCTTCGAGATTGCCGCGCCGCTCCACCGAGGCGGGATCCGTTTCCTTGCGCAGCGCCTGCTTTTCGATTTCGAGCTGCACGATGCGGCGCTCGACCTCGTCGATCTCCTGCGGCACGGAGTCAATTTCGATGCGCAGCCGGGACGAGGCTTCATCGATCAGATCGATGGCCTTGTCGGGGAGGAAGCGATCGCCGATGTAGCGGTTGGAGAGCGTAGCGGCCGCGACCACGGCGCCGTCGGTGATCCGCACACCGTGGTGCGCTTCGTAGCGCTCCTTGAGGCCGCGCAGGATCGCGATGGTGCTTTCCACGCTGGGCTCGCCCACGAACACGGGCTGGAAGCGCCGCTCGAGGGCGGCGTCCTTTTCGACGTGTTGGCGATATTCGTCGAGCGTGGTGGCCCCGACCACGCGCAGTTCGCCGCGGGCCAGCATGGGCTTGAGCATGTTACCGGCGTCCATGCTCCCTTCGGCCTTGCCGGCCCCGACAAGCGTGTGCAGCTCGTCGATGAACATGACGTACAGGCCGTCAGCGCTGGTGATCTCCTTGAGCACGGCCTTGAGACGCTCCTCGAATTCGCCGCGGAACTTCGCGCCGGCGATGAGGGCGCCGAGGTCGAGCGAGACGAGCCGCTTGTTGCGCAGCCCTTCGGGTACGTCGCCGCTGACGATGCGCTGCGCGAGCCCTTCGGCGATGGCGGTCTTGCCAACGCCGGGCTCACCGATGAGGACCGGGTTGTTCTTGGTGCGGCGCGAGAGCACCTGAATCACACGACGGATCTCCTCGTCGCGCCCGATCACGGGATCGAGCTTGCCCTTGCGGGCCGCGTCGGTGAGGTCGCGCGTGAACTTCTGGAGCGCCTGATACTGCCCCTCAGGCGACTGGTCGGTGACGGTGTGCGCGCCACGGACGAGCTTGAGCGCATCGAGCAGCGCCTGTTTGTGCGCGCCCACCGTGGCGAGGATGCGACTGCTGTCGGTGCCTTTGGCATCAGAGAGCGCGAGCAGCAGGTGCTCGGTGGAGACGTATTCGTCGCCGAGGGCCTTGGCGTCCTTCTCCGCCGCATCGACGACCTGCGTGAGTTCACGGCTGAAGGTGGGCTGGGCGTCGCTCTGCTTCGCGTAGCGGGCGGCTTCACGCTCGGCGGCGGTGCGCACACCGGGCACGTTCACTCCCACGCGCTGCAGCACCGGGACGACGATGCCTTCCTCCTGCGCCAGCAACGCCAGCAGGAGATGCAGATCGTAGACGAGCGGATTGCCGGCCTTGCGCGCGAGCGCGACGGCTTCGTTGAGCGCCTCGGCGCTCTTCACGGTCAGACGGTCAGGATTGATCATGGCCTTCAGTAGGGGCAATCACGGTGCCGAGCTAATGCTGCCAATACTGCAGTGACCGGCGTCAGGTTTCGAGCGGGGAAACCCCGACGGCGTGTGATCTGCGCCACCTGAGCAGGTCGGGGATACAAAATGGCGCACCGGGTCCGTCCACCCGGTGCGCCATCGTGAGTTTTCTACTGTTGGGTCTCGTGGTGCTCGTCTACTCCCAGCTTACTTCACCACGATCATCTTTTTCACCAGCGGCACGCCATCCACTTCGAGGCGATACAGATACACGCCTGAAGCGGCCTCCCGCCCGGTTGCTTGGACCTTGCCGTCCCAATAGGCGACGAATTCACCACACGGAACGGATAGTTTTTCCAGCGGTTGACCTCCGGCCACCCCTCCGGTTCCGCCCTGCAACACCGGCGTCCCAACCACCTGCATGATCATGTTGTAGATCTTCAGGCTGACGCGGTACTGCCGACCGGGTTCGGTACAGTTGGGTGCATCACCCACACTGAACGGGATGCGAGTCTCTGGATTGAACGGATTCGGATAATTCTGTCCGAGCGTCGCACCGTTGCGGCGGGCCTTGGTATCCTGCGCCGCCGCGACTCGTGGCATGAATGCGCTGAGAGCGAGCACGAGACCCAGTGCTCCCCACAAACGGTTCATGTTGCTTCTCCGACTGACGAATCAGGGTTGTGAGTCGAAGTCTCCAAGTGAAAGGGTGAGTGGCAGCCTGCGGATCAGGCTCCTCTGATATTAGGACGCGCGGCGGAGGCCGTCAAGCAACATTCCCGCGGGCGTGGGGCCTGTGGGGCGGCCACACTGGCAGCTGAGTCCGCTACCAGTGCCCCTGCTCCCAAACCAGAAAAGCGCGCAGCTCCCGGTTGTCCGGGAGGTGCTGGGCGATAAACTCGCGCAGCAGCCGCTGGTGGGCCCGGGCCGCGGCGGCCTCGAGGGCCGGCGACCGGCCGTCGAGCCAATCGGCGATGACCCGACGGGCGTCGGGCGGCAGCCGGCGTCCCCCGGGAAACCGCTTGGCACAGCCTGCGCAGAGCACCCCGCCGGCGGCGTGACTGAAGCGCGTTTCCTCGCCCGGATCGATCACCGCATGGCACTCCACGCACGCCTCGATGCCAGGCATGAAGCCGACGTCGCCCACCAGCCGCCAGAAGACGCCCAGGGTGAGGGGTACCGTATCCGCACCCGACGCCGTGGCGATGGCATCCAACCCGGCGGCGATCCCGTCGTAGACCTTAGGGGCGGCCTCGTCGTGGACCACGCGCATGACGCACTCCACCACGGCGCTGGCGGCCGTGAACCGGCCCAGATCGGCCGCCAGCCCCGGGCGGGAGCGCGTGACGTCGAAGCCGGCGAGCGTGTGCAGATCGCGGCCGGCTTTGAGCTGGATCTGCGCCTGCCCCTCGGCGAACAGGTCGAGCCCGCTGCCAAACCGTTTCTTGGAGGAGCGGGCCCCGCGCGCCACGACCGACAGCACGCCGGCCTCCCGCGTGGCCAGGCGGACGATCCGCGAGGACTCGAGGTACGGCACGGCGTGGAGGACGATCGCGTCAGTGACGATCAGGGACATGCGCTCCGGAGCATGACTGGAGCATAGCGACCGCGCGGCGGCTAGGGGCGGATGGCCAGATCGACGCCGCCCTGATTGGCAGCCACGCGCCGCACTTCGGTGCCCGAGGGGCTGAACACCAGCAGCGAGGTCACCGACCCCGTGCCGTTCTGGATGCAGTGCACCCGTCCGAGGGCATCGGCCTGGGCGCTGCCGCAGGTGACCGGGGCGCCGGTGGCGCCGGTGAGCGTAATCCAGTCGGCGGTGGCCGAGGAGACGACGCTGAGGTCTCCGGGGCGCACCTTGACGATGCGGCTCGTGAAGGTGGCCAGGTCCTGATAGAGGGATACGTAGAGAAATCCGTCGAGGCCGAGCTTGGCGTCGGCGCCGTAGCTGTTGGCCGGCATCGTTTTGGTGAGCAGCACGCGCTTACCGCGCAGATCCACCTTAGCCAGCCGCCCGCTCGCGATAAGCGCGTAGGGGAAGGACGCGAAGTTCGCGTCGCCACCGGCGCTGATGTAGGCGACGTCGCCGTCCACGATGGCCGTCGCGCTGGAGCCGCGCAGTCCGGTGAGGACGATCGTATCGCGCGTCGTGCCCGTGGCGGGCACGCGGATGAGGCGAACATCCCCCTGCAACACATAGTTCACGCGGCAGTTGGCGTTGGCGTCCACGATCCATGTGGCGTTGTCGAACTGGAACAGATCGGTGGGGCACGTGCCGGCGTTCGTAATACGGGTGCTGGTCGCCGTACCGGCGCCGCTGAAGCTGACCAGCGCGATGCTGCCCGAATCGCGCAGCGCCGCGCCGATGAGCGTCTGGCCGCCACTGCCGACCAGCAGGCGCGCGCGCGACGGATTGCTGCGGGCGGGCAACTGAATCTTTCGTGTGGTGGAGGCGCGCACATCGGTGACGTACAGCAGATCGCCGGCGGCGCGGCTCGAGACGGTGAGCACCGTATCGCGGAGGAGCGAGAAGCCCCCGGCGTCGAATTCGGTGGCCGGGGCCAGGGTGAGTTTGGTGCTCGCGCTGCCGGTGTCGCCGAGGAAGGTGAGTCCGGGCTGAATGAATCCGTCGAGGACGATGATGCCGCGCGGCGGCTGCGGCGTGGTGTTGACGACGCTGTCGTCGCCGCACGCGGCGAGGGCGGCCAAGGCCAGCGCGGCGACGGCGGTGGAACGGAGCATGACGGGGCGCGAACGGGTACAGGACTGCGGGGTCATCACGGGGAGTGTTGCAGGGTGAGCGCCACCGCCCAGGAACGCCCGGGCGAGGGGAAACCGCGAACCGACTGCCACGCCACGTTGGTCGCGTTCTCCACGGAGAGCGCGAGCAGCGCGTCGGCCTGCGGCCACGGCCAGTGCGGCAGCGACCGGAGTCGCTGCGCGAGGGTGACATCGACCAGAGACACGGCCGGGAGTTCGAAGTCCGGCGAGCGCGGGCCGGCGGTGTACGGGCGCGCGCCCATCGCGCGCCATACGAGCGCGACCTGCGGGATCCACGCTTGGGCGAGTGGGTGCAGCTGCAGCTGCGCACCACCCGACTGCCGCGGGACGTAGGGCGTGGGGATGTGCAGCCCGCCGGTGTGGAGCTGCGCGTGGTAGGTGGTGTGCCAGCCGCTGGCCGTGACCACACCGCTCGCAAGCGTGGCGCGCGATTCGACGCCGCGCAGCCGTTCGATGCCCACGTTGGCGGGGCTCCAGCCGAAGTTGCCCGGGAACCACACGATCGCATCACGCGTGTCGCGCGCGACCAGCGCCCCCTCGAGCTGGGCCGCGATACCACCGACGCGCGTCGTGAGACGCAGGCCGGTTGCGGCGTCGACGGCGACGCGTTCGGGGGCGAGCGCGCGCACGAACAGCCGCTGCGGTGACGAGAAGTAGAGGTCGTACAGTGTGGGGACGCGCACCGCATTCGCGACGCGCGCGACGAGGGTGACGGCGGTGCGATCCCCCACACGCGAGAGCCGGCGTTCGGCGCCGAACGATGCCGTGGGGAGCGCGCCGCTGCCTTCGATGAGATCGACCCGGGCCCCGAGGTCAATCCACCACGGCGCATCGGTGGCGAGTGATGGCGAGGCTGATGTGGAAGCGGAAGTGGAGACGGATGCCGCGGCCGGCCGCCAGCTGCGGGCCACGGTGCCGAAGGCGCGACGGCGGCGCTGGACGATGCCACCGGCGGCCACCAGCTGATCGGCGCCGCCCCCGAGCCGCCATGCCACGCCGCGTGCCACGCCGCGTGCCACGCCGTGTCCCATGCCGCGCCACTCGCCGTCGCTGGCCCATGCCGTGGCGCGTGTGTCGAGCGCGGGGCGCGTGGGATCGCGGTATTGCAGCTGCAACCGCCGCGTCCCGCCGATGACGGTGGTGCCGCGCACCTGCCACTGCCCGCGGATCAACAGGCGGTCGGTGCGGGCGCGATCGGCGTCGTAGGTGCGCACGTTGGCGGCGCCCACCATGCCGCGCTCGCCGCTCGAGGCGAGCACGGCGAGCTGCGCGCGCTGGCCGATCACGCCCAGCGACAGCGCGGCGCGCTGCTCGTCGTTGTTCACGCGCACTTCACGCACCGCCGACTCGCCGGCGCTGTTCACAAAAGCGAAATCGTTGGCGGCGCGCCGCACCGACGCACTGGCGTGCCACACGGCTCCGCCGGTGGCCGCGTACCACGCGCCTTCCAGCTGCTGCTGCCCGAAGGCCGCCGCACGCACCGACAGCACGCGCTGCGCGGAGGTGGTGAGTGCCAGCACGCCGCCGGTGGCACCGGTAGCGGTGCCACCGGATCAGCGCCGAGGGCGACGGTGGCCGACTGCACGCCCGCCAGCGGCAGGTCGGAGACATCGGCGATGCCGGTAGCCGGATCGTTGAGCGGCATGCCGTCGAGCGTGATCGCGACCTGCTCGCGACGCGCCCCGCGCAGCGAGAGCCCGGTTTCTCCGCGGGCCGAGCGCAGCGTGGCGTAGGGCAGCAGCGCGAGCAGTGCGTTGACCGACGACGCGCCGGCCAGTCTGGCCTCACGCGTGGACAGCGTGACGGTGGTGCGTCCCGCACCGGCCGCGCTGTCAGCGGCGCGCGCAGCCTTCACGCGTGTGGTGTCGAGTGACGCGGGAGCGGCACGGCTCACGGGCGGCTGCGCCGCAGCGCTCGACGCCGCGAGCGATGCCGCGAGTGACCCGACGAGGAGCAACGCAAGGCCCGTCACGGCGTCCGTCGCGCCCGCCCGCGCAGCGGAAGCAGCGCCGGCGCGCCGACGGCAGGATCGCGCGTGACCACCAGCGGCCAGTCGTACACGCGCTCGAGAATCTCGCCGCGCATGACGGCATCGGCATCACCGGCCGCAGCCACGGTGCCTCGGTGCAACAGCACGATGTGCGCCGCGAAGCGCGCCACGAGGTTGAGCTGATGGCTCACGAGCAGCACCGTCTGTCCCTGCTGCGCGAGCGCGTCGAGCAGTTCGAACACGGCCATTTCGTGCGCGATGTCGAGGAACGTGGTGGGTTCATCGAGCACGAGCACGGGCGCGGCCTGCGCCAGCGCCCGCGCAATACGCACCCGCTGCCATTCGCCGCCGGAGAGCGTGTCGGTGCGCCGGTGCATCGCGTCGGTGATGCCGGCGCGCTCGAGGGCGTACTGCACCGCGTCACGATCGTCGTGCCGCATCCCGCCGAAGGCACTGCGGTGCGCGTGGCGGCCAAGCGCCACGAACTCCTCGACGCGCAGCGGCAGCACGGGCTCCTCGCGCTGCGGCACGATGGCAATGCGGCGGGCCAGCGCACGCGCATCGAAGCTGGCCAGCGGCGCGTCGCCCACGCGGACCTGCCCCTGCTCCATCGGCGCACGCCGGAGCAGTGTACGCACGAGCGTACTCTTGCCACTGCCGTTCGGTCCGACCACCGCCGTCACACGTCCCGGCAGCGCGCGCACCGACACATCGTCGAGGGCACGCTGCGCGTGTCCGGCGTAGCGCACACTGACCCGCTCGAAGTCCAGCGCGACGCCCGCGCCAACGACCGGCAGCGCGCTCATTGCGCCAGCCGCCGCAGACGCGCGAGAAAGAAGGGGACCCCCACGAGCGCCGTGACCGCGCCAAGCGGCAGATCAGCCGGCGCACGCACGGTGCGGGCGAGCAGATCGGCCGCCACCAGCAGCACGGCGCCGTACAGCGCCGACAGCAACAGCATGGCGCGATGCTGACGCGCGCCCAGGGCGCGCGCGAGATTAGGGACCACGAGACCGACAAAGCCGATCAATCCCGCCGCGGCCACGGTCGCGGCGGCGAGCCACGAAGCCACGAGAAAGAGCTGTCGCGACGAGCGATCGACATCGACGCCGAGCGCGGCGGCCGGCTCGTCGCCCAGCGCGAGCACATCGAGATCACGGGCGCGCCACACGAGGACACCGCCCAGCACCAGCAGCGCGACCGCGGAGCGGGCAACCGTGGCCCACGTAGCGTCGGCCGCGGATCCCATCATCCAGAAGAGCGCGCCGCGCAGACGCTCGGGGGGCGCATCGGCGAGCGCCACCAAAATGGCCGCGTTCGCGAACGCGCCCACTACCACGCCGGCCATGAGTAGCAGCCGCGTATCGGTACTCCCGCCCACCACGCGCGCGATCGCGGTGACCACCAGCGTGGCGATGGCCGCACCGGCAAACGCACTCGCGGTGACCAGCGTGGGGTGCACGATACCGAACGCCATGGCGAGCACGGCCCCCACGGCGGCACCGCCTGACACCCCCAACAGATACGGCTCGGCCAGCGGATTGCGCAGCGTGCCCTGCAGGGCGCCACCGCTGGCCGCGAGTCCGGCCCCGACGAGCGCCGCCAGCACCACCCGCGGCGCGCGCAGATCGCGCACGATGCTGACCACGGTCGCATCGCCGAGTCCGCGCAGCGCCTGCGCGACGTCGTGCACGTTGATGGAGACCGCACCGATAGACAGCCCGAGCACGAGCATCATGAGCAGCAACAGCACACCGGCCACCCACGCCCGCGCGAGGGTGGGTGATAGCGCGAGGCGACGCGGCAGCGTGGTGCGGGTGTCAGTCACTTGAGAGAGTCGCGCAAGGCGGGGTGCAACGCGCGCGCGAGTTGTGTGGCGGCCATACCGAGCACGACGGAAGGCCGGCCGGTGAACGCGGGATCGTGCACGAGGAAGTGCTGCTCGCGCACGGCGCGCACGGCCCGCCACGCGGGCATCGCGGCCATGGCTGTGGCGCGGGAGGCGGAGACGGCGACGAGATCGGGATCGCGCGACGCGATCTCCTCGATGGACACGCCCGGCGACGGCGCGGCGAGGTCGTGAAACGCATTGTCGGCCCCGGCAATCATGAGCAGTTCGTCGAGGTAGCTGCCGGCACCGATAACGAGCACCGGCGATTCCCACACCGGCCAGACCACGCGCGGGCGCGGCTGCGACGCGGTGAGCGCACGCACGCGATCGAGCGTGGCCCGCACGGAATCACTCACCACCGCGGCGGTGGCCTCCGCGCCGAGGGCGCGTCCGAGCACGTGCAACAGATGGTAAAACTGCGCGATATGATCGACGCGCAAAGCGATGGTGCGCACGCCGGCGCGCTGCAGGGCGGCGGCGGCGGCGCGGTTCTCCGCGGTGGCATAAAGCACGACCAGTGTGGGACGCGCCGCGAGGACGGCTTCGATGTTGGGCCGGATGCCGTCGCCGAGGGCCGGCACCGCCTTCGCCGCGGCGGGCTGTTCATCCCAGCGCGACCGGCCCACCAACTGCGCATGGGCCCCGATGGTAAAGATCGCTTCGGTGGCCGCCGGATTGAGCGACACCACGCGGGCAGCGAAGCGCGCGTCGATGGGGAGCGGGGCGCCGAAGTCGTCGGTGTCGGCGG
>JARIEV010000034.1 GCA_031127225.1 Gemmatimonadota bacterium
CAGCCGCACCGCCTCCGCCTTGAACTCCGCACTGAACGCGCGACGCTCACGCTGGACCACCTTCTTGCTCGATCCCATGTGCCACCTCCGCCCCAAAACTAGGGCGAGTCGGGCGTCCACGAAATCGGGTCAAGTCCAGACCGCACGTACAGCGAAGGCGTCGCGGCGGCGATCGACGGCGATACCACGCTCATGAAGAAGGCGGCCGCGGCCACGCTCCTCGAGAAGCTCGGCACCGCACGCGTCCCGCAAACCTATATCCTGCAACAGTTCCTGGCCGAAAAGGACTTCGGGTGGCGCATCGACAGCCTCCGCAGCCGGGCGGCGTATGCGGTCTCCATCGCGGAAGCACAGAAGCTGGTGCGTACGCAGGGTGGCCTCGAGCCGAACGAGCTGCGGACAATTCCGGCCAGCTACATGATCGCGTTGACCGCGTCGAAGGTGGAGCAGAAGGCGGGCAAGGATCTGATGGGCGGTGCGACCATCGATGTATCGGCGAATCTGTCGGTGTCCGTGTATAAGCTGGCATTCGCCACCTCGGAGGCCTTCGGGTCGGCCCTGGGCAGCTTCTACTGCGAACCCGGCTGCACGGACAAGCAGCAGAAGCAAACCGCCTTTTCGCAGTTCACGGTCCCGTTCGATCATGTTGCGTCGTTCTCGACCAGCATCTCGGGGAGCGCACCTGAAAAGGACGGCGTGAACGGCGCATTGGGCAAGCTCGGCGAAGACGTGCTCGACGAACTGATCACCGAAATGGCGTCCGCTATTCCCGCCTTTGCGGTGCAGGAAAAGATTGTGGCCATCGATCCGCCGGCTGCGCGGATCGGCATGAAAGAAGGGATCACGCCGGGTGCACGCTTCTTTCACTTCAAGAGCGAGCAGGGAGCCGACGGCGCCACGGTGCAGAAGCAGGGCGCCGTACTCATCGCCAAGAAGGTGGCCGATAACCGAAAGACTTCCTTCGAGCGCGAAGCCGTGGGCGGCAAGGTGGCGTCGATTGACAGCACCACCTTCAGCCAGGTCTACCCGGGCGGGGTTGGCCGTGGTGACATGATCACCGAAAAGCCCTCCGACATCTCGATCCACGGCGGCGTCGCGTTCCTGGGCGGAAAGGCCGGTGTGCTGGCGGAAATTCGCACCGAAGGGCTTGCCGGGCAGCTCGGCCTCCCGCACGGCGCGCGTGCCATCGTTGGCTTCAAGACGTTTCTGCAGCAGCTCGAGCTCGACGGGATTCCTGTGCTCGACTACCGCGTGCAGTTCATCGGCGCGGGTGCCGGCTACGAGTTCCACCCGATCCGGGGTAAGCTGCGCCTGATGCCGCTCGCGCTCTACAATTTTAAGGTGACCGCGAAGACCCTCGACGGCGAGTCTGATGACGCCGACGACGAAGGCACCGCAGGCATTGAAGTCGGCGCCGATTTCGGATTGCGCGTGACGCCGACCATTGAACTTACGGGCACGCTGCGCAACTCGTCGTACATCGACGTCCTTGGCGAAGGGAAGACGGGGATGGTCGTCGGCTTCGGGCTTCGCCTCCAGCGGGGCCGCTGGGGTTTCTGATCGACTTCGTCCAGGGGGCGGCCACTCAGGCCGCCCCCTTTGCAAGCTCTACGTCCAATCACCTCTCGGGTGCTCCATGCAACTACTGCAGACATGCGCGCTGTCCCTCGCGCTGCTGATCGGCACAGCCTCCTGTGCGTCGGCGCAGGTGGATCAGAAGCTGAAGAAGATTGACGGTGCGCGATGGTTCGCCGGATCGTATGAGGTCTCGTGCGACAGGACCGGGTCCGAAGGGACGGTAATTTTCACCGTCTCCAGCACCGAAAAGAACGAAGCAACGGCGTTGCGCGAGGCCCGACGCAACGCGATCCGCGCAGTAGTGTTCCGCGGCATCCGTACCGAACGCTGCTCGGAAGATCCCATGATGCGGCCGGATGCGTTCACGGAGGCGGCCGACGCGTATTTCGACACGTTCTTCAAAGAAGGTGGCCAGTACCTCGCCTACGTTGAGTACGCCGGCGATGAAGTGGAAGCGAAGGTAAAAGTGGGCAAGCAGATCAAGGTCACGTCCACCGTGATCGTCCAGCGGAACCGGCTTCGCCAGGACCTGGAGCGTGCCGGCATCATCAAGAGCATGGGCGACATCTTCAAGCGCTCTGGGCACGTCAGCGGCGCCACCATCCACCGCGACTGGAGCCTCTGATGCCGCACCGCAAGCCAAGACGCCTCGTTGCCGCGCTGATGGGTACGGTGAGTGCCTGTATCATGAGCCAGAGTGTTGCGGCACAAACGGCGATCAAGCCAACGGTCATGGTCATGCCGTCCCGGATGTTCATGAAGGAAAAGGGTGTCTGCACACCGGTGACCATCGATGGACAGCCCCGCGACAATTGCGACTACCAGAAACTGCTCACGGAGGACAAAGATTTTGCCATGATCGTCGCGTCCGTCGCGGGTGCATTTCAGGAACGGGGCTACCCCATTCGCAGTCTGGAAGCAGCACTGGCGACCATGTCGCGTGAAGCCACGCAACGCCTGGCCAGTCAGAAAGTCGAGCAGACGAATACGGACCTGCTGCTGCGGGCCGCACAGCCAGACCTTGCCATCGAAGTCAAGTCCGAGATGTCGTCGGTCATGGGACAGAAAAAGATCACGCTCATCCTCGACGGGATCGACGTGTATGTCGATGAGCAAGTCGCGACCAAGAGCATGACGTCCAACCCCTCCGCGTCACTGACCACATCAGAGCTGTCGAAAGCCGTGGTTGTGGCGATGATGCCGGATATCGAGTCGAAACTCATGTCCCACTTCCAGCGCATGGCCACCGAGGGACGACGGGTCAAGCTGCGCGTGGAGATTGCCGCAGCCGCGGGGCTGGCTGATGGAATGGAGAGCGAGGTCAAAGTGGACGGACAGGACATCCCGCTCGGCATCTATACCACCATGCTCGCCGAGAAGATGGCCGTGAACAAGCAATTTCAGCCGGGTCCGTCGGGCGACACGTTCGTGGCCTTCAACAGCTTCAACATCCCATTCGGTGAAACGCCGCGACTCTTCCTTTTTAAGGTTGTCCAGCAGTTCAAGAAGGACACCGGGCTCAATGCCAAGGCGTCGAGTGGTGCCGGTCTGGGCGATCTGCTCATTCTCGTCGATGCCCCCGTGGCCAAATAGGAGCCGACGCATGATTGCCAGAATGATCGCCCTCGCCGGTGTTGTGGCGTACACCGTACCCGCTGCTGCCCAACCGCCGTCCGGCGCGCCACCGGAACTCGACCGCGTTCAACTCTCGGTAGTCCTCTCCCCCCGAACAGGGGAGGCGATGGGCAACGAGTCGGTCGCGCTGAAGCGTGCCGTGGAGGCGGGGCTGGCCTCGCGCGGCATGGGCACGGCCGTGTCGGATCTGTCCAGCCGATTTGTCGCGTACGTCGATTTGGTACCGATTCAGGAAGAGCAGGCACCCGGTGGGATGGTCGTGGTGAAGGAACAGCTGAGCATCACCTTCGGTGAAGCGACCGGCGGGCCGTCGATCGGCCTGTTCCAGGCGGAACGCACTGCCGTCGGCAAGAACAAGGAAGGGGCGCTGCGAAACTTCAGCACGAGTCTCAAGCTGGCAACGAATCGGGATTTCATCACCAGCCTCGATGCGGCGAATACAGGAATCATCGATTACTTCGAGCGGCAGTGTGCCGGCCTGATTCGCGAGGCCAACGCCAAGGTCAAGCAACGCGAATTCGAAGACGCGATCTACATGACCACGACGGTGCCACGTGAGGCAGCGAAATGTCACCGTCAGGCAATGGCGTTTGCCGCGACCGCCTACACCGCCATGTTGAAGCATCAGTGTGCCGCACCGTATGCGCAGGCCAAGGCAAAGTGGGCCGCCTCGAAGTCACGGCAAAATGCGTCGGAGGTGGCCGATCTCATCGGATCGATTCCCGCCGACAGCCCGTGCTACGGCGAGGCATCCGTTCTGATCGGCGACGTGACGCGCGTCATCGCGCAGCACGATGCCGCGGAAGCCCAGGCGCGACGTGATCGCGTTGCGTGGCAGAAGAAGGTGTACGAAGATCGCCTGACGCTGACCAAAGACCGCATGAAGGGTGAGTTCACCCTTACGGCACAAGGGATCGAGGCGGCGCGGCAAGTGGGTGTCGAGCGTGCCCGCGCGCTGGCCAAGCGGCCGGCCGACGTGAACCAGCTGATTGTGTTCCGGTAGTCACATCGCGACGGAGTCACCCTGTGGGTCACAGGGTGGCTCCGTCGCAGCTCCGGTCAGCGTCTGACGAAAACCATCGGAGCCGTGCCGTCCTCGACCACCACCCAGTCCATCCGGTCCGAACGGAACTGGAACGTGTATGGGATGGACTCGCTGTCACAACGCAGGGTCAGCGCCATCTCCGGCGTGAGTTCGGCGATGTCGGTGGCCCGGCAGGTGGACGACGTTCCCGCCGCACGCCCGTTGGCGGTGAGTGAGGTGGTCAGGGCGACCCCATCCGATTCCACCAACAGCACACGCCGAAAGATCGGGTCGTTGTTGTCGAGGAACGTGCCGTACGCATCGGGTGGCAGGGCCGACGAAGTCGCTGCGGCCGAGGTGCAGGCGGCGGTCAGGAGCACGGTGGCGGTGAAAAGGCCGATGCGAAGTTGGAGCAAGGTCATGATCACTCTGTGTTGCCCTCGTCGTGAATTGCGATGCCCCAGGGTGCCCTCGCCGGTGAACTCGCGACTTGCCGAGGCAACTCCGGGACCCGCCAGGCTGACCTATACTTGGCGGTCGCCGTGGCCTCCATCCCCGAGTGCTCGGAATGGCGGGGCCTCCGCCCGCTATGCGGCCCGCCGGCGCCGGCGGACCTCGAGCCCCACACCGAGCAACCCGGCCCCGACCAGCAGTATGCTGGCGGGTTCGGGGACGGTGACCAACTCCCCGTAGTCATACACCGACACGTTGTAGCCATCCACGTTGTCGCCGTACGGGTAGTCACGAAACCGGAAGGTCAGGCCGGCGTCCCGCCCTTGCACGAAATAGTCGTACGTGTGCGTCGTGGTGTACACGTCATTCTCCGGCCGGCGTCCCAGCACACCATCCCACGCGGTGACGCCGAAGCCGTCTCCCTTCACATTGACCTCGTCCATGTTCTGCCAATTCACGAAGCCGTAGGCCGCATCCGGCCTCGCGTTGCCGCGGTCCAGCGGACCTACCCCACCACGCCCGGAAATCTGAAGCTTGTAGACGAAGTTGCTCTTGAGATTCGACGTGAGCCGGTCAAACGGCCCCGCCAGATTGAAGAAGAACTGGTCGACCAGCACCGGCTGCGCATTGTTCACGAGCAGGTACTGGACTTCACCGGCAATGAGACCGTAGTTCGTGTTGGTATACGACATGACCTGTGCGCCCGTGGTGGCGAGCGGCACCAGGCAGGCGATGGCGAGAACGGCGCCGAGAAACCCAGAAGCTGGTCGATGCATTGAGGGGGTAATAGAGTGCGGCCGGACGGCCTGCTGGTTCGGTCACGGTAAGCGACCGCCGTCAAAACCCCGTCATTCCGCGCCGGTCACCCGTGGGCATGCGGCGAAGACGCCGCACGCCCACGAGATTCGCCTACCGCAGCCGCCTCGCCTGCTGGGTCTCAACCCGTGCGCCCGTCCACACGGGCCACTGACGCAGTAGCTCCGAACGATCACCGGCTCCCGGTCCTGATACGACGCGCGCGGCCGCCTCAGGCGACACGGTACGCACTGTCGGCAGGCCACGCGCCGCCTCGTACTCGGCCATCACGCGCGCCGCGGTGCTCTCGAGCGGTCCGGCATCACCCCCGACGCTTGGCGCACCTGCCACGATCGCATTGCTCGGGCACTGCGTGAACAGCGGTGCCACGAACGGCGCCATGCCGGTCACGCGGAAGCTCGTGACCTTTGTCCCCACCAGATACTCGCCGAAGGCGAAGCCGAAACGGCGCGACGCGGCGATCTGCCCCGCGAAGGCTTTCGAACTCCCGTTTGTCCCCGGATACCAGAGCGTCTTGAAATCAGGCGAGAGCTCACGCCACGTGGCGCCGATTGAGGCTCCGTTGTCGAAGCTATAGGCGACATTGCCGTTCTGGGTAATGATGTGAGGAGTGCTAACCCATAGGAAGAAGCTGCCGCTGGTACCGCACGACACCACCAATTCCGATCGGTCAATGGTACCGACAAAGTTCGTGATTGCTTCGTCGGCGAGCAGCGTGACGAACGAGGTCCCGCTCGAGCCAACGAATGCATCCCAATCGTACGCCGTGTAGGTGCCGCTCCAGCCTTCACCATCGATCACCACCCGAATGGTGAAGCTCCCCGACTGCAGTGGCGTCACGAAGCCCGTCGTAGTAACCGCGGCGCGCCCCGTTTCCACGATGCTCCACGTCACCGGGCGGCTTACAGTTGTACCATCAGACAGTCGCGCGGTGGCGGTGTACGCGTAACTATCGCCGACCTTGAGCCGGCTCGACCCGGTGAGCGTGACCGTCGCGATGTTGTAGCGCACCGCCAGTGCCGCGCTGCCGCTCTTGCCTTCGCTGCTTGCCGTGATCGTCACCGTGCCCGGCGCGACCGCCGTGACCGTGCCAGACGCCGACACGGCGGCCACGTTGGCGTCGCTGCTGGTCCAGGTGACGACGCGATTCGACAGCGCCGCCCCTGCCGCGTCACGAAGCGTGGCCGTGAAGCCGCTCACAGCCCCCGGCGTCAGCGTGGCAGCGCCTGCCACCGTGACCGTGGCCACCGGTGGCACGATCACGGTCAGGGTAGCTGAACCACTTTGCCCCTCGCTGACCGCGGTGACCACGGTCGTTCCCACAGCCACGGCGGTGACGGCACCGGCCGCCGACACCGTCGCAACGCCCGTGTTCGACGAGTTCCACACCACCGCCCGGCCACTCAGCGTGGCGCCATTCGCCGCGCGCGGCACCGCCGTGGCCGTGGTGGTGCCACCCACGGCGATCGACGTGGCGCCGAGCGCCACCGTCACCGTGGCCACCGGCACCGGTGTCACCGTGAGCGTGGCCGTGGCGCTCTTCCCCTCGCTCGTGGCGGTAATCACGGTCGACCCCACCGCGAGCGTGGTGATCGCGCCGCTGATGTCCACCGTCGCCACCCCGGGGGTGGACGAACTCCACGCCACCGCACGGCCTGTGAGCGTGGCCCCGCGCTCGTCGCGCAGCACGGCGCTGGCCGTGGTCGTCGTACCCACGATGAGCGACGGCTGCGCCAGCGTGACCTGCACCGTCGCCACCGGCGCCGGGATCACGGTCAGCGAGGCGCTTCCCGTCTTGCCCTCGCTGGTCGCGGTGATCGTGGCCGCGCCGGCGGCCAGTGCCGTCACGGTGCCCGCGTCGTTCACCGTGGCCACCGTGGGTGTAGACGACGTCCAACTCACGGCGCGACCCGTGACCACCGCTCCGGCGGCCGAACGCAGCTCCGTGGTGGCGGTGGCGGTCCCGCCCACCGTGATCTGGGTGGCCGACAACGCCACGGCCACCGTAGCTACGCCCGTACTGGCGGGCGGCGGCGTGGGGCTCGTGGCGCCATCGCCACCCCCACCCCCGCACGCGCCCAGGAACACCAATGCACTCACTGCAATCAGAACACGTCGCATCTCACACCCTCCCGAATTGTGGTACGGCACGTATGTCGTCCGTGCGCACAAGCTCGGGGGAGGGTGTGACAGTGACCGCTGCTCGGCGCGTGACGGGCGGCTGACGCAGGTGGTCTAGACTGGTTCGATGCCGACCGTCCTTCGCGTTGGACCGTACCGATTCTTCTTTTTTGCCGGCGACCGGACTGAGCCGGCCCACGTGCACGTTGAGCGAGATCACAACCGGGCGAAGATCTGGCTCGATCCGATCCGCCTTCAAGAGAGCGGCGGCTTTCCGCGAGGCGAATTGGCGCGTATCGTCATGATGGTGCAGGAACACGCGGTCGACTTGCAGAGGAGCTGGGATGACTACTTCGCCGATTGACCACTGGCCGATGTATGCCGTGGCGGTGCGGGTCACAACCGACACGTTGACGGTGGATCTGGCAGACGGCCGCAGCATATCGGTGCCCCTGGCGTGGTACCCGCGGCTTGGCCACGGCACGGCGGCCGAGCGCGCAAACTGGCGTCTCATTGGTCGTGGCGAAGGGGTGCACTGGCCCGACCTGGACGAGGACATCAGCGTCGACAATCTGCTGACCGGAGCGCACTCCGGAGAAAGTGCGCAGTCGTTTACGCGGTGGCTTGAGTCGCGAGGAACGGCCTGATACGGCGTGCTACACCATCTCGCCGGGTCGGGATCGGGGGCCGTGCAGCGCGCACGCGCGAGGCTCACGTTCTCGGGATGAGTGTATGATATATCACCCTTGATTGAGTCTCAGGTTCTATTTATCATACATAATGGCCTCCGACGATGTGCTCCCCAATCGGCTCCGTCGCTCGTTGATCACCCTCGGCAACGGGCTCAACATCGCCCGCCGACGGCGGAAGCTCACCCTCGCATCCATGGCGGAGCGAACCGGCGTTACCCGGCAAACCTACGGACGGGTTGAGAAGGGTGACCCCACCGTCGCCATCGGCACGTATCTGATGGCCATGTTCGTGCTGGGTCTCGATGCCGGTGCGCTCGAGAAAGCGGCCGATCCCCAAGCCGATGAGACCGGGACCACGCTGCACATCGCCGAGCTGCCGAGCAGCGTCCGTACCAGGCGCACCCCTCAGGCGAAGTAGCGCGCCCGTCTCACCACAGAGGCCATCTCTCTCGCCATGGCGATTCAACGCACCCTTGATGTCCTCGCGGGAGACGTCCTGGTCGGGCATCTCCGCTTCACACAGGATGGTCGCCGGGAACACGCCGCCTTCGAGTACGACATGAGCTGGCTGTCGAGCGAGCGGCGCTATCCGATCGACCCAACGCTTCCCCTCGTCGCCGGTCCGCAGTTTCCTCCGCATGCCGCCAGCGCGACGGGGTCGCGATTCCACGGCGCGATCGCGGACACGGAGCCAGACGGCTGGGCGCGACGCGTGATTCTCCGGCATCACGCCAAACAGCGACAGGAAGCCAAGGCTCGCGGCGAGAGTGTCGACCCCCTGCTCACGGCGCTCGACTTCCTGCTGGCCGTCGATGACGAGGCGCGCGTTGGCGCACTGCGCTTCCGGGACGAACACGGCGTCTGTCAGCGGGCGCACGCAGCAGGGTCGCGCACCACGTCACCGATCCTCGAACTTGGAGACCTGTTCCGCGCCACGCGCGCCGTCGAGCAGAACACGGAGACCATGGCGGACCTCGACTATCTGCGCGGCCGCGGGACGTCACTCGGGGGCATGCGGCCGAAGTGTACGATCATCGACGACGAGTGGGGACTCTGCCTCGGCAAGTTTCCGAGCATCGTCGACGAACGCGCCTACACGAAGGCCGAAGTACTCGCCTTGCATGTCGCACGCGCCGCCAACATACACGCCGCCAACGCGCGCCTCGAAGACAGCGACGGCGTGCCGGTCGCCGTGATCCGGCGGTTCGACCGCGTACGCGATCCACGAACCGGCCACGTGCGACGGCTGCTCTTCGTGTCGTCCGCCACGCTCATGGCACTCCCGGCCGGAGACACCGGAGAGCATTCCTACACAGAGATTGCCGATGTCATTCGCCAAAAGAGTGCCGATGCCACTGCGGATCTCGAAGAGCTCTGGCGGCGCATCGCCTTCTCGATCCTGATCAACAACGTGGATGACCATCTCCACAACCATGGATTTCTCCACGTCGACGCAGACCTGTGGCGATTGTCCCCCGCGTTCGACATCAATCCGTTTCCAGATCGCGTCCGCGAGCTCAAAACGTGGATCAGCGAAGAGGCCGGCCCGACGGCGTCACTTGAAGCGCTGATGGACACCGCGCGCTATTTCGGACTCGCCAAGCGTCGAGCGGCGACCATCGTCGGCGAGGTCGAACGCGGAGTCTCCTCGTGGCGCGCCGTCGCGAAGACAATCGGCTTCACCAAGGACGAGGTCGAAAGCTTCGCGGATGCGTTCGAACATGATGAGCGCGCCGTGGCGCAGCGACTGATGCGTTGAGCGCAAATCCCTACGGATGCGCCGCACTCACCGCGTACGCCGCGTGCAAATACGCCGTGATGTCGTCCGCGCCCGTGCAATACCGCTGCCCCGTGTCGGGACTCTCTCGCAGCAACGCCGCGTGGTCTCCAGGCGCACGCAGCACCACGAGCACCGGGCAGTTCTGATACGCCTCCCCCAGCAGCGCCACGATCGCCGCGCGCGGCCGCGGCAGGTCCACATACGTCACGTCGAGTTGCGACCGGAGCGTCGGGAAGTAGCTCAGCAGCCCTTCAATGCGCGCGCAGTCGGTGCAGTGGTACGCCCCCGGGCCGAGGGCCGGGTCGGCGAAGTCCGCGCGCAGGAGAAACAGTTGGTCGTTCGGCATGCGATTGAAAATAACGCGTTACCGCACCACCACTTCGATCCCGAACAGCGCTAACGGTGCCGGGCAATACCGCACCCCCACGCCACGCACCCTCCGCGCCGACTCACGACAGGGCTTCTCAGCGCGCCGCCCGGTATCAGGATACGCCAGCCATGACGTGATCACACCATCGACGTTCGCGCGACGGATCGTGGAGTCGGGCAGGCTGGCGATGTCGTTGCCATCGCCCCACACCGGCTCCTGTAGCATCCAGTTGGTACGCGACAACAGGTTGCCGCCTGACGGTTCAGCATCCATCGCAAACAACAGCCAGTAGCGTCCCGCGGTCATCGGTGCCTGCACACCGACGGACATGTCCGCGATGTCCTGCGTGACCGGCGTCGGCATCGGCCTGAGATCGCGACCGAGTTCCCTGGGCTCGCCCCACGTGGGCGTCATCGACAACCACACCGACGCTGCCGGCCAGGGGGCGGTGTACTGCACTTGCACGACGCCGGAAATCATCGCACCCGGCTGCACCGAAATGCTGGCGTTCGGTCCGCGTACCCGCTGCGACCCGAACTGTCCTTCGGCGAGACGCAATCGACTGTCTGTCCGTCGATCGAGATCACGATAGCCACTCCGCGCGAGCTCGAAGTCGACGGGACGATAGCCATCCGACTCGAACACCAGCGCCACCACGGAATCGGTCGTGCGCACGCGCAGATTCGCGAAGACGGCCATGCCGTTCTCCACCACGACCGTGTCGCCCGCGAGCATCGTGGTCCCCCGACTCATGGCGCGCACACGAACGGTGCGTGCGCCGCGACGGCTGCCGGCAGGCACCGCGACAACGAACGATGGGACGAAGCGACTGGCGTTGGCACCGTACTGCGGCGTTGCACTTCGCACGATCGCCGACTGTCGGATCGCCAACGACGGGGTACGCAGCGAGTACCACGCTGCACCGGTGGTGACCACACTCAGCAGCAGCGCGGCCGCCACCATTACGCGCGCCCCCACGCGCGCGGAGCGATGCCGCCATGGTACAGCGGCCAACAATCGGTCCTGCAGCGGTGCCGGCAACCGATCGCCGAGCAAGTCCGACAGAATGTCGCGCGCGTGACGCGGGTCGCCGCTGCGTCGCGCACGAGCGATCACCCGGGCCAACGTGTTGGCCGCGTGTGCAGCGTCACCGCCGTGCACAAAGTGACGCAGCCCGACGGTCAGTCGCTCGACGGCATCGGAGTCGATGAGCGCCATCGCCAGAACCACATGCGCCTCGCGCACCGCATCCGGTGTACTACGCGCCAGCAGATGCTCGGTGATCACATCGTGCGCCAGAGCGCACATCGCGTCCTGCTGCAGCACGAGCCCCTTCTGCTGCAGGGAGCGCACACTCTCCGTGGTCGCGACGTCGCCGGCGGCAACGGGCGCATGGGCGAGCCACACATCCGTTGGCAGCGGCGTGCCCGCCACCGCGAGTCGCAGCAGGAGGCGATGCTCGTGTTCGCTGCACGCCGCGATGCGCCGGCTCAACGGGGACGACACGGCGATTTCACTCGCGGCCTTCGGCCAGTCGGCGGCGCGCCAGCTGCCGTCGTGCAGCAGGATCAACCCCGCCTCCTGCGCGAAGCTCAGTCGTTCCATCACGGCCAGTGGAATGCCGTCGCACGCCTCGGCCAGCGTGCGCACGAAGTGCTCCGCATCGGCACGGTCGGGCCATACGCCGCTGCTGCGAACGGCCTCGACCACCGCATCGGCCGCGAGCGGGAGCAGCGGCAGCACCGCAAGCGTGGTATGATCGAGCGACGTGGCACTCGACGGGCGCGTGGTGCCCACCACCAGCAGTGGCAACTCACCGAGTCGTCCGATAGCGATCGACAGCAGCTGTCGCGACGCGGGATCGGCCCAGTGCAGGTCATCCAGCAACAACGCCAATGGTTCCTGCTCGGCGATCGCCGACAGCAGATCGAGTAACGCCAGCGCACGGCGACGCACCGACTCGCCCCCTTCGTTGGTGGAGGGCGACACCGCGTAGCGACTGCCGAGTGCGGGATCGAGCGCCACCAGTTCACGGGCACTGTCGGGGTTGATGCCGGCCGCGCCGGGCAATGCGGCCAGCGCGCGCGCCACCTGTGCCGCGTAGCCGAAGGGCACGTCCTGTTCGCCGGGATTCGCGCGCACCGTGAGCGCACGCGATCGCCGGCCGGTACAGCGCGAGTGAATGGCCTTGAGCAACCGACTCTTGCCGATACCCGCCACGCCGGTCAGCAGCACCACCTGACACTGCCCCTGCTTCGCCAGCGTCCAGGCCTGCACCACCTGCGCGAATACGTCGTCACGTCCCACCAGATCCAGCGACAGGCCGGTCGGCTCGGACACCGGCTCCTTGTCCACGCGCTCACGGGCGCGCGCCACGCTCACGGCGCAGGCCGGCGACAGCTCGATTTCCTGCTGCTGCGCGAGCTGTTCCATGACGTCCGCTTCGCCCTGCGCCGCCACGCGATCGTTCATGTCGAGCAGCACGTCGATGGCGATCCGACGGGCGTCGGGGTGGCTTGGCACCTTCCGGAGCAGCGACTCGAGCGCCCCCCGGAGCTCCGAGGGCTTCATGCGCAACACGTCGCCCCGCAGATACGGCTCCGCCACCCGCAGCAGCGCCTCTTCCAACCGGCGGCGCTCGCCGCCGGCCCAGTCGTCGAACTCATCGCCACCGGGAATCGTGACGCCCCCCAGGAACGGGCCTTCGTACCACCCCAGCGCGTCGGGCGCGTCGTTGCGGTACACCGCATCGAGAAACAGATCGCGATCACTCGCGAGGTCGGCACCCACGCCGATCACCGCGTCTTCGCGGGTAACGAGGAGATCGCCGAGCAGCTTGCGCAGCCGCCAGAGCGCCTGCCGGACGTTGTGCCGGGCGCGATCGGGAGGCGCATCCGACCAGAGCAGCGTGGCCAACGTGTCGCGCCCGTGTTCGCGCTTACGGGCGCAGGCGCAGTAGGCGAGCACCGCGAGCGGTTTGCCGCGCTGCAGAAGGACCTGCCGCGAGCCGTCCGGCTGATGCGCGGACAGCTCGAGGTTCGCAAACGTGCGGAGAAAGAATGGGGCGATCGAAGCGGTCATCAATGCTCAAGAATTGAAATCACTGCAAGCACAGTTCGTGATAACGCGTGGCCGTGAGTGTACCGCCGCGGCGCCAATTCAGCGTCAAAGCCTTGGTGGGCATTGGGTTACGCGTAGGGCTTCCCCACGCGCTTCCCACCGATCCACACCGAATGCTGCTTCCGCACATTCGCCATGTTCTCCAGCGGATTCGCGTGGAGCACCACGAAGTCCGCCCACTTCCCCGGCTCGAGCGTGCCGAGCTCCGCATCGATGCGCATGCAGCGCGCGGCGTCGCGGGTGGCAGCAGCGAGTACCGCGCGCGGTGTCATCCCCGCCTCGACCATCATCTCGAGCTCCATCAGTTCGAAGTAGCCCTGAAAGCGTCCCATCGGTCCGGTGTCGGTGCCCATCGCGATGCGCACGCCGGCGTCGGAGAGCGCTTTGAGATTCCGCATCGCGACGGGCAACTGCTTCTTGTACTGTTGCGCACCCGCATTCGTGCGCATGGCGTCCATGCGCGCCGGCTGCTGCAGCGTGGCCATCCACGCTTTGTTGGCGTGCGCCAGGAACAAGGAATCCGAGAAGAACGACGGAATGCTTTCGTACACGAACGTGGATACTTCACGCATGAGCGTGGGCGAGTAGCACACGTTCTTCTCGCGGAGCGCCGTCGCGAAGGCCGCGTTCACCGGCACGTCGCGCACACTGTGCGCCATGAAATCGGCGCCGCTGTTCAGCAGATCGACCGCATCGGCGAAGTAGTACATGTGGGCCGCCAACCGCAGGCCGCGAGCGTGCGCTTCGGTGATCACGGCGCGGTACACCGCGGGCGTCATCTTGGGGCCAAGGCCGAGGTTGTCGTCCACACGGATCTTGGCGATGTCGACCTGTTGCGCGGCCACGCCGGCCACCTGGGTGCGCGCCTCGTCGGGCGTGGTGGGCGTCATCACCGGGCCCGCCACGAACACGCGGGCCGCGAGTGTCGAGAGTGGCGTGCCGGCGCGCTGCGCGGCGCGCTGGGCCTCGCGCGCCGCGAACACGTCAGCCGGTTCACCGCCCAGTGAGTACAGCGTCGTCACGCCGTACGCGGCGTAGGTGGCGAGATCCGCCGCACTGTTGGCGTGACCGTGACTGTTGATGATCCCGGGCATGATCACCTTGCCCGCCAGTGACACGCGTGCGGCATTGGCCGGGATGGTCACGCGGGCCGATGGACCGGCCGCGACCACGCGTCCGTCACGCACCAGCAGCGTGGCATTGGCAATCGGCGCGCGGTCGGTGCCGTCGATGAGCGTCGCGCCGGTGAAGGCGGTGGTCGCTCCGGTCGGCGACTGAGCGCCGGTCACCACGACAGGACACAGCGCGAGCACCAACAGGGCAGCAGCGGATGGTGCGAGACGGCGGAACATGAGACACCCGGTCGGGGAAAGATCAGCCATAGCCAGCACGGCGACACGGAGGCACGTTACTACCCGACACGTCGGTTCGCCCTCCCGCCCCACCCGCCCGTCTCGATCATGATCACTCGTCGCGATTTCCTTGGAAGGTCCGCCGGGCTCGGCGCCACGCTCGGCCTCTCCCCAAGCCTCCTGCAGGCGCTCGGCGGCCTCGCCCTCCCCCAAGGGCAGCTCCTCCGGCGCGCGATCCCCAGCACGGGCGAGATGATTCCGGTCATCGGCCTGGGGAGCTCCGCCACCTTCGCCACCGTGGCCCGCGCCGAAGACGCCAGCGCCCTCAAGGCCGTGTTTCAGACCATGGTCGAGCGCGGCGCGCGCGTGTTTGACACGGCGCCGAGTTACGGCGCCTCCGAGCAGGTGGCCGGCGTCATCGTGAACGAACTGGGCATCGCCGACAAACTGTTCTGGGCCACCAAGGTGAACGTGGCCGGACGTGGCGGCACGGCGGCCGATCCGGCGGCGGCACGGGCGCAGATCGAGAAGTCGCTCGCGATTCTCAAGCGGCCCATGATCGATCTGATCCAGGTGCACAACATGGGCGACCCGGCCACGCAGCTGCCCATCGTGCGCGAGTTCAAGAAAGCCGGCCGCGTGCGCTACGTGGGGATCACCACCACCTTCCCCAATCAGTACGCGCAGCTCATCGAGGTCATGCGCAATGAGCCGCTCGATTTCATCGGCGTGGACTACGCCGCCGACAACCGCGACGTGGAGGACGTGATCCTGCCGCTCGCCATGGAAAAGAAGATCGCCGTGCTCGCCTACGCGCCGTTCGGCCGCACGAGCCTCTTCCGTCGTGCCGCGGGCAAGGAGCTGCCGGCGTTTGCCAAGGAGTTCGACGCCACCACGTGGGCGCAGTTCTTCCTCAAGTTCACGCTCACGCACCCCGCTATCACCGCCGTCACGCCGGCCACCAGTCAGGCCAAGAACATGCTCGACAACTTGGGCGGCGGAATGGGGCGACTCCCCACCGCCGACCATCGCCGGCAGATCATCGAGTTCGTGGACGCGCTGCCGCAGCTCCCGGGGCGCTGAACCCATGATGTCTCCCCGCCTCCGGTCGGCCGCGCTCGTGGCCGCTACCCTGCTGGTGTCGATGGCCGCCACGCGCACCCGCGACGCGCACGGAGCCGCCGCCGACCCCGGCACAGAGTTCCTCGCCGCCCTCCGCGCCCACTGCGGCAAGGCCTTCGCCGGCCGGATCATTAACCCGCAACCCGCCGACAGCGCCATGCGCGGCCAGGCGCTCGTCATGCACGTGCGCGGCTGCGGCGACACGGTCCGCGTGCCGTTCCACGTGGGTACCGACCGCTCACGCACGTGGGTGTTCACCAAGACCGCCGCGAGCGTGCGCCTCAAGCATGACCACCGCCACGAAGACGGCAGCGAGGATCGCGTGACGCAGTACGGCGGGGACGCCCTCCCCGGAGGCACCGCCGGTCGGATGGCCTTCGCCGCCGACAGCTTCACGGCGGCGCTGCTGCCCGCGTCGGCGACCAATGTGTGGACGGTGGAGGTCACGCCCACCCAGTTCGTGTATCAGCTCACGCGCACGGGAAGCGACCGCCGGTTCCGGGTGGAGTTCGATCTGACCACGCCGGTCGCCGTGCCGCCGGCGCCGTGGGGGAGCAAGTAACACGGGGAACAAACGGGGGCGCTCTCATTGGAGTTTTCTGGGAGTTGTCGCTATAAAGTCGTTATGATGACGTTGTACTGTACAGTAAAAGCGCATCCGCACCCGTCGTCAGCTGTACCGTGCCCTCCCGCCCCATCCCCACCGCCTCCAGCACCCGGATCGACGCCGCGTTCGCCGGCGACACGATCGCCACGATCCGGGTCAGGCCGAGTGTGCCGTGCGCGTACGCCACTGTGGCTGCGGCCGCCTCGCGCGCGTACCCCTGCCCGCGGTACGCCGGCAGGAACGCGAAGCCGAGGTCCACGTCGCGGAGCGTCTCGCGCCGCAGGAGACCGCACATCCCGATCGGCACGCCGGTGTCCCGCCGCGTCACGCGATACAGCCCGAAGCCATGCGTTGCGTACGACGCCAGCGGCCCCGCCGCGAGATAGCCCCGCGCCTCCTCCTCGGTGCGCACCCCGCGATCACCGATGTAGCGGAGCCAGTCGTGGTCGGTGAGGAGCGCCACGATGAACGGCGCATCGTCGGCGGTAAAGGGGTCGAGTCGCAGGCGCGCGGTGGCGATGAGGGGGGTCCCCGTCGCAGGTTGCAGTATCGTCATGACGAGACGGTAGATGGGGTGGGATTCCGACTTTGGTCAAGGCGCTGTGGGCTTTGGGCTCTGGGCTCCCGAGGCTCAGGGCTTGAAGCTCTCGGCTCTCGGCCGTGAGCCATGTGCCGTGAGCCATGGGTGGGTCCCCACGCCACGGCCCATGGCCGATGGCCCATGGCCGATGGCCCATGGCCGATGGCCCATGGCCGATGGCCCATGGCCGATGGCCCATGGCCGATGGCCCCAAGCCTCAAGCCCCAAGAGCCCAAAGCCCAAAGCCCCACGGTAACCCAGACCCACATGCCCCTCTCCCGCCGCGACCTCCTCGCCCGCAGCGCCTTCGGCGCCCTCCCCCTCCTCGGGCTCCCCACCTCCGACAGCGCGCCGCAGCCGCCCCGCCTTACCCGCCCGCCGCGCACCCGCGACTACGTCGTCGAGGCCTCCGCCGCACTCGTGTACCGCAACGGGGCGCCGCAGGTCATCCCGAACGCCTCCGTCCGCGTGCGCGACAACGACATCGTCGAGGTGCGCGAGGGACGCATCCCGGGCACCGTGGCCCGCATCAACGCCACCGGCCAGCTGCTACTCCCCGGCCTCATCTCGGGGCACACCCACGCCGCCTCGGGCAGTCCCACGCGCGGACTCATCGAGGGTGGGCGGTCGTATCAGCGCCCCATCGAACTCCTCGAGGCGCTCCCCGACGACCTCCTCGACGACATCACGGCCTACAACGTGGCCGAGCTGCTGCGCTCGGGGTGTACCACCCACGTGGAGATGAGCCTGAGCCTCAAGCAGGCACAGAGTTACGTGCGCGTGGCGCGCCGGTGGCACGTGCGCGGTTTCCCCGGCGGCATGGTGCCCGGCACCGCGCGTCTCTTCCCCATCTGGCGGCGCACCAACGACAGCGCCCTCACCGCCAGTGTGCCCGACACGCTGGCCGAGATCGAGGCGAACCGGGTGTTCGCGATGGCGGTGAATGGCGCGGAAGACGGCCTGATCCGCCCCATGATGACGCCGCACGCCACCGATACACACACCCCCGACACCATGCGCGCCGTCATCGCGGCCGCGCGCACCCTCGGCAACGGTATCCACACCCATCTCGCGCAGGGCGCCGGGGAAGCGCGCGTGACACAGCGGCTGTACGGGCAATCGCCGGCGCAGTGGCTCGAATCGCTGGGCGCCTTCGACGGGCCGTTCTTCGGCGCGCACATGACCGGTGCCACCGCCGCCGACTGGGCGATCATGCAACGGCATGGCGGGGTGTATGCCCACTGTCCGTCGGGGGGCGGCGCCGGCAACTCCAGTGGCTCGCAGCCGTACCCCGAGGCGCTCGCCGCCGGGGTGCGCACCAATGTGGGCATCGACACGCACTCCAACGACTACATCGAGAACCTCAAGCTCGCCGTAATCTGCGGGCGGGCGCGGGCGCGCCTGCTGAACGGCGCCACCGGCAGCACGCTGCCGCTGCCGAGTGTGCAGCAGGCCGTGTACGGCGCCACGCATGTCGCCGCCGACGGCCTCCGTCGCCCCGATCTCGGGCGCATTGCCGTGGGCGCCAAGGCCGATCTGTGCACCATCGACGTGAGCGGACTGCTGGTGGGGAGCGGCGCCGTGGGTCCGGAGCCGCTCAACAACCTGCTCTACGCCAGCGGACTCGCCGTGCGCCACGTGATCACGCAGGGGCACGTGCAGCTCTTCGACGGGCGTCTGGTGGTCGACGACGAAGCGCGCATCACCGCCCGGGGCGCGGCGGCGGTGCAGCAGATCTGGGCCCAGCTCACGAGCGAAGGGTGGTTCAAGGGCTAACCCGATCCTTCCGCATCTCCCGCCCGCACGGTAAAACAGAAGCGTCCCCACGTCGTCTCCTTCTGCCCCCGTCCGCATGCGTTCCGTCTTCTCCCCCCGCGCCCTCATCGGCGCTCTCCTGCTCGCCGCGCCCGTCGTGCCGGTGACGGCCTTCGCGCAGGCGAAGAAGCCGGCCGCCGCGCCGGCGCCCGACTCCACCATGGCCGCCCGCCTCAAGGCCGAGCGCTACGAGGATCCCAACCCGGCGCCCGCGCGCAAGGAAGGGGAGGGCCCGTTCCAGCGCCTCATTATCCGCGGCGTCAATGTGATCGACGGCTACGGCAGCGCGCCGCGCGGACCCGTGGACGTGATCGTGGAGGGGAACCGCATCGCCGAGATCGTGAGCGTGGGCTACCCGCACGTGAAGATCGACGAGTCGAAGCGTCCCAAGGGTGCCACCAAGGAAATCGACGCCAATGGCATGTATCTCATGCCCGGCCTCGTGGACCTGCACGTGCATCAGGGCACGCAGCAGAAGGCGCCCGACAGCGAGTACTACAACAAGCTGTGGCTCGCCAACGGCATCACGACCGTGCGCGGTGTTCCGTTTGCCAGCTTCGACTACTCCATCAAGGAGCAGGCACGCAGCGCGAAGAATGAAATCGCCGCCCCGCGGTACTCGGTGTACCAGCGCCCCGGCACGGGCTGGGGACGTGGCGTGCCGCGCACGCCCGAGGTGGCGCGCGAGTGGGTGCGCTGGGCCAAGGCCAACGGCGCCGACGGCCTCAAGCTGGGCGCCGAACGCGCCGACATCATGGCCGCCCTGCTCGACGAAGCGAAGAAGCTCGGCCTCGGCAGCACCGCCCACCTGCAGCAGGGTGGCGTGGGACAGATGAACGCCGACATGGCCACCAAGCTCGGGCTCGAAGCCGTGACGCACTTCTACGGCATCTTCGAATCGATGTACGAGTCGAATCAGATCCAGCCGTGGCCCATCGAGTCGAATCTGCAGGACGAACAGACGCGCTTCGCGCAGGTGGCGCGGCAGTGGAGCCTGGTGAAGCCGGGGAGCGAGAAGTGGAAGCGCTTCCTGCAGAACCTGAAGGACCGCGACGTCACGCTCGACCCCACCATGACCACGTACCTCACGGGGCGTGATGTCATGAAGCGCATGAACGCGCCGTGGCACGCCAAGTACACGCTTCCTTCGCAGATGGCGTTCTACGTGCCCAGCCGCACCAATCACGGCGCGTACTTCTACAACTGGACCACCGAAGACGAAGTGGCATGGCGCAACTTCTATCACGTGTGGATGCAGTTCCTGAACGACTACAAGAACATGGGCGGCCGCGTCACCGCGAGCTCCGACGCCGGCTTCATCTACAACACGCCGGGCTTCTCCACCATCGAAGAGCTCGAACTGCTGCAGGAAGCGGGCTTTACGCCGGGCGAAGCGATCCGCGCCGGCACGCTGCACGCGGCCGAAACGCTGTATAAGCCGCTGGGCAAGCACATCGAATTCGGCGTGGTCGAGCCGGGGATGCTCGCCGATCTGGTGATCGTGGACGCCAACCCGTTCGCCAATCTCAAGGTGCTCTACGGCACCGGTTGGTTCCGCCTCAACGACAACACGGGCAAGGTGGAGCAGTACGGCGGCGTGAAGTACACGATCAAGGACGGCATCGTGTACGACGCCAAGCAGCTGCTGGCTGACATTGAGAAGATGGGCGACGCGCAGCGGCGCGCGGGCAAGTAAGCCGCAGTTTCGTCAGCAGGTCAGCGCGTCGGGGGTCGTGCGCGCGGACATCCATCACCCATAACGCACCACCCAGTACCCCAAGCCCGCAGCCCACAGCGCTATGGGCTGCGAGCTTGGGGTGGTGCGTTTTAGGTATTAGGTACTGGGTTAGCGGGGCGGGAACGAAGGCGGCCTGGATGTCAGGATCTACGAGCTCGGTGAGCTTGTCCCACCGTCCACCGTCCCCGAGCCGTCCACCGTCGCTCTGCTCGCCGCCGGACTCCTCGGCATCGGCGTGGTCGCGCGGAAGCACCGTCGGTCGGCGTAGCCTCGGTTTCCGTCGGGCTGTCAGCCCCCGCGCCGACTATTGACGGCGCCAGACCGATACCCATCCGCCCTGAGAATCCCCGCATGAGCTCTAGATTTCGGCAATTCTCGCTTCTGCAGCGTGTTCTTCTTGCCGCCGGAGTGCTGGTTGCGCGCCCCGTCGATGCACAGTGGCGCACTCGTGAAGTGACAGCCTGCACGGACTTCTTTCCATCCGTGTCGAGCTGTTACAAAGCTGCCATCTCCGTGCAGGCGAGGCCGTCGTCGATGGGCACGGATGTAAAGGTGTGGCTTTCAAATCTACAGGGAGCACCATCGGTGTCTGCGATAGACAACACGGTGTTCTCTTCGCTGTTGTTCGTGACCTTTGAATTTCGAAGCTCGTACGGCACCACGTACGACAGCACAAGCGCAGCCGCGCTGACACCGGAGGGAGGCGCTCGTGTGCTCCGGCCATCGCGCACGTGGGCTCGGCTCCTGCCAGGTGCCTTCACCCTCTACACACTCGGCAGCACGGCGGGCACCGACGCCGACATCGGCGGCTGTGCAGCGGGGAAAAGCTCCATCGGCTATCCACAATTGGGGAATGCCTACAGCACCTGCGGTGACGGCTCGTGGCTGACGTACTCGTTCTCCACCACTGGCCTGTGGAGCGTCGATGGCATCATGATGATGGACTTCGCGCTTGCCAGCGTCTTCGACGACGGCGCAACGACGAGCGGGAGTCAGATGTGCTACAGCAACCGATTCAACATGGTGCCACCGAGAAGTTGCCAGATCAGGAGCGACGCGACGTACGACGGACTTCCACAGGTTGCGGTCATCGTGCCGGAACCGGGTACCGGCACGCTGTTGATATCGGGCATGGCAGGGCTCGGGCTGGTAGTGCGTCGGCGTACACGGCGGAGATATTTGGAGAACGTTGACCGTATGCAGCAGGCCGATCGCGATGGCGGGTGTGACCGCCATCGCCGTGTCGTTACTTGACTGAACTCGTACGGTGACGACTCGATGCCAGACCAATGCCGACGAGACCCGCCGCCAACAGCCCCATCGGTGCCGGTTCCGGCACGGTGATAGGCGGCGTTGTTCCCTGGATATCCCAGTTCACGGCGAGGGACCCGCCGTTGTCGGAGAAGGCGCCTGGATTGCCTTGAAAGCTTCCTCCGTCAACAAAACCGAGGTAGAGCCTCGTAGCACCGTCCGGGACGAAGAACTGCTGCACACTTCCCGACCCGGTTCCTGTTAAACCGTCGCCGATGAAGAAGACCTGTCCCAGAAGGATGTCCGTGATCGATGCCGCGTTCGGCGCCGCCGACCGGCGTGTCGGAGCGGTGCTGGGCAAGCTCGCGTCAAGAAATACACCCACGAGGAACATGCCCCCCGGCCCGCTGATGCCGGCGATGCTTCCCCAGGAATTGATATTCGTGTCCGGATTGCCGGTTGGGCCGCCGTCGGGACCCTGAACGCCGAAACAGCCACATGTGGTTGACCCATTCGCACCGAAAGTCGCCGTCCGACCGATTCCAAACGCCGAGATGTTAATCAGATAAGGGAGAATCCCGTCGGTCGCCGAGACTCCGGCATTGCCCCCGGCGCGAAAGATGTTGGACTGCGCCGACACGGTCGGCGTGCTGCCGCTCTGGGCAACGAGTCCGGTAGGCGTGCCAAGCGGAAGGGCGACCAGCGCCGCAAAAATGAGGGCGTTTCGGATCATGTCATTGGTGCATTGGATGTGGAAGGGTTGCTGCATCGGGTGGCGCGGACGCACGGTACAGACACTGCGTCAAAACCCCGTCATTCCGGAGCTCCTTCCTCTGAGGACACCCATCACCCAAAACGCACCACCCAGTACCCCAAGCCCGCAGCCCACAGCGCTATGGGCTACGGGCGGCGGGCTTGGGGTGGTGCGTTGTGAGTAGTGGGTACTGGGTTACCCGGGGCGAAACCAAAGAAAGTGCGTGCCACGTGGAGCCGAGCCATGCGCCGCACACGCGGTTTTACGGCGGATTGACGGCCGGGGCCTAGTGTGCGGATGCGCCACGATTCCAGCGCGACCAGTCCACTACGCACCCGCGAGCTCTATCATGCGTCCACAAATTTCACTCCTGTCCGCGGCCCTGTGCGCCGTTGCCCTCGGCGTCCCCAGTACGACGACCGCCCAAACCGTGTCGTACGCGAACGCGAATTACGGGCTGATTGCCGGCGAGGTGCGGTATCTGCTGGTGAACAATCCCCTTCCGACATTGACGTACCAGTTCCTGTACGACATCAGCGCACCGTTTGACCTGGTGACGCCATCGCTCAAGGCGAACTTCGCCTATGACGTGCAGATCTCGGGGCGTGTTGGACTCGGACCACTCGACCGCGGCACGGCCATGCTCGACGCGGCGTACTTTCCAGGGTTCCAGGACATTGACGTGGGAATCCTCTATCCGATTTACGAAGCGTCGGATCCCGGCGTCACGTTTTGGACTGAGTGGGATGGAGTGATTGACCGGCGGCCATCGGTCGATGGATATCAACCCACCCACGTCTATGACTACTTCATTCAGGGGCGTGGTGCAGGTCTTGCGTTTTCTTACCGCGAGTGCTGCTACGGTGACAACGTTGGCAGCTTCGACGTCAAGATCTTCGAGCTTGGTGAGCTTGTCTCACCGTCCACCGTCCCCGAGCCGTCCACCGTCGCGCTGCTGGCGGCTGGCCTGCTTGGACTAGGGGTGGTGCGCAGACGTCGGCAGTCGGTGTAACGCTCCAGCGTGCCGGAGGGCGCACGCGTGTGCTGTCAGAGCGAGGGCGTACTATGCATCCCCGCCGTTCGCCCACCCTCACGGTGCCTACTCCACCATGAAAATCGGATTCCGGATACCGTCGTTCAAGAAGCGCCTCGCCGCACGCACGTCGTGGAAGCGCGTGCTGCGCCACTCGCTGGGGCTCAAGGCCCCGCGCGGGTGGGGGTGGCTCACCAACCCGCGGAAGGCAGCGTACAATCGCGTCTACAACCGAACGACGGTGGGGTGCGGACTGGTGGTGATGGTGCTGCCGGCCGTGGCGGGGGGCGTGTGGTGGGTGGTGGCGCACTCCGCGTAACGCGTAGGGGGACCTTGGGTGACCCGATCCGCTCACGCACGAGGGAAACAAGTTCGTGCGCACGGTTCACCCATCACCCAAAACCCAGTACCCACAACCCCAAACCAACAGCCCGCAGCGTGGTGGGCTGCGGGCTTGGGGTGGTGCGTTTTAGGTATTGGGTTAGCGGGGCTCGGTCTTCATCGCCACCAGCTGCGCCAGCAGATCATCGTCGTCACGCGTGGGCTCGCCCCATACGTCGTGCACGGCCATGTACTCGAGCCACCAGAGGCCGGTGGCCGAGAGCATCGTGAACCGACCGCCCGGCGCCGTCCGCACCATCACCGACGGCTCGCCGGTGCACTCGCCGCCATGCTCACGGGTGTTACGCGCGATAATGCGCTCGGCCTCGGCTTGGTGATCGCCGTCGCGCACCCAGGCGAAGCGCGGCGGGGACTTGGGGTCGAATCGCATGGCGTGGCGTGGCGGGCGTTCGGGAGGCTTTTAAACCAGCTTAAGTCTCGAGTGTGCCGGCTGGTTCCTGCCCGTGTCGGGGATCGCGAACTACCAGAACGCGGAGATCACGGATAGGCACGGAACCAACACGGATAAGATGAAGGGCGCTTTTTATCTTATCCGTGTTGTTTCAGCGCGCTTCCGCGACCTCCGTGTTCTGGCTGTTTGTTGTTGTCGTGACCGCGGCCCGTCGCATATTCACCGCAAGCACCCTTCCCACCGACCCAATCCCACCCATGCGACTTTTCGTCACCACTCTCGCCACCGGCACCGCACTCCTCGCCGCCACATCGCTGTCCGCCCAGAGCGCGTCGCTCGTGTACCGCCTCGGCAAAGACACCGTGGCCATCGAGCAGTACACGCGGTCGGCCAGCGGCATGACCGGCGAGATGGTGCAGCGCTCGGGGGCCGCCGTCGCCCGCTATCAGTACACGATCACGCTGGCCAAGAATGGGCGTCCCACCACGGCGTCGATCAAGCGCCTGAACGCCGACGGCTCGCTGCCGCCGAACACGCCCAGCGACACGCGCTTCATCGTGACCGCCGACTCCATCGTGCGCGAAACGGTGTTCGCCGACAGCACGCCGCGCCGTGCCTTCGCGGCCAAGCAGGCGATGATCAACTTCCCCACGTTCATCTACGGCCCCACCGAACTGCTGGCGAGCCTCGCCAACAGCAAAGCGGCCGTTGACTCGCTCCCCGCCCTCGGCCTCACGGGGAATCTCGGCTTCACCGGGATCGTGCCCACCGGCGGCGACAGCGTGCGCCTGCGCGGTGGTGCCTACGCCATGGTGCTGCGCTTCGACGCCGGCCACCGCCTGCAGCTGGTGGACGGGTCATTCACCACCAATAAGTCCACGGGCACGCGCGGCGCCGGCGGCCTCGACATCGCCGCCATCGCGAAAAGCATGAAGCCCACCGGCACGCTGTCGCTGCGCGAAACCGCACGCGGCGCGTTCGGACAGGGGGGCATGGTGCTCATCGACTACGGTCGTCCGTCGGTGCGCGACCGCAGTGTGTGGGGCGGCACGCTGGTGCCGTTCGATACCGTGTGGCGCACCGGCGCCAACGACGCCACCCACTTGTTCACGTCGCGTACGCTCACCATGGGTGACGTGGTCGTCCCGCCGGGTGCGTACACGTTGTTCGTGCAGCACACGCGTACCGGCACGTGGCTCATCGTGAATAAGCAGGTGGGTCAGTGGGGCACGGTGTACTCGGCCGCCAACGATCTCGGACGCGTCCCGATGCAGATGACGGCCACGCCAAGTCACGTGGAAGAGTTCACGATCGTGGTGCGCTCGACCAACCCCACACGGGGCGTGATCGAAATGTCGTGGGGTCCCGGCATGATGAGCGTGCCATTCACCGCCACGGCAGCCCGTCCGTGAAGACTCTCTCCGATTTCGCGGTCACATCAATCACAGGCAGCGCGATGCCGCTGTCGTCACTCGCGGGCGGCGTCACGCTGGTGGTGAACGTGGCCAGCCAGTGCGGACTCACACCGCAGTACGCCGGCCTCGAAGCACTGTGGCGCACCTACCGCGCGCAGGGACTCACCGTCCTGGGCTGCCCGTGCAATCAGTTCGGCGCGCAGGAACCCGGCACCGAAGCCACCATCGCGCAGTTCTGCAGCACGCGCTTCGACGTCACCTTCCCGCTCACGTCGAAGCTCGACGTGAATGGCGACGACGCCGACGCGCTCTGGCAGTGGATGAAAACGGAGAAACCCGGCCTGCTGGGCACCACCTCGATCAAGTGGAACTTCACCAAGTTCCTGATCGGTCGCGATGGGAACGTGATCGAGCGCTTTGATCCCACCACGGTCCCCAGCGACATGGCCCCCGCCATCGAGCGTGCGCTGGCCGCTACCAGTGTGCCATAACGAAGATCTCGACGCCCACCAGACACGCCAGCACGAGACTGTGCACGAACACGTAGCGCAGAATCTCCCCTTCACGGCCGTGCTGGCCCGTGGCCACGCCGGCCACGACGATGCTCTGGGCGTCGATCATCTTCCCCATCACGCCCCCTGAGCTGTTCGCGGCGGCGGCCAGCAGCGGCGAGACGCCGACCTGCTGGGCCGAGATCTGCTGCAGGTTGCCGAACAACACGTTGCTGGAGGTGTCGCTGCCGGTGAGTGCCACCCCCAGCCACCCCAGCAACGGCGAGAAGAACGCGAAGAACATCCCCGTGCGCGCAAACGCGAGTCCAATCGTGGCGTCGAGTCCGCCGTAGCGCGTCACGAACCCCAGTGCCATCATCGCCGCGATCGTGAGCAGCGACAGTCGCACCTTGAGCACGGTCTGCCAGTACGTGCGCAGCAGCACCCGCGGCCCCATCCCCAGCAGCGCCCCCGACAGCACGCCGGTGAGCAGCAGCGCCGTGCCGCTGGCCGACAGCCAGTTGAGGGTGAAGATGGCGTCCTCCGCTTTCGCGATGGCCACCACCGGCGGCGTACGCAGCACGGCCTGATGCAGGAACGGCACCGGGAACGTGAACAGCGATTGCGCATTCAGCCACGCCTTCATACTGGGCAGTCCCCACAGGAACAGCAGCACGGACAGCAATGCCCACGGCATCCACGCGCGCAGCAGCTGCGCGGGGCGATGGATCGGCGTATCCGCGGCGGTACGCGCCGTCTCCCCCGGGAAACGCCACACCGTGCGCGGACGCCACACGCGTAACAGCATGAGCAGCGACGCGATCGATACCAGCGACGCACTGATGTCCACCAGCGTCGGCCCGAAGTGCTGACTGACGTAGTACTGTGTGACACCGAAACTCACGCCCGCCACCAGACAGGCGGGCCACACCTCGCGGATGGCGCGCCATCCAGCCATCGCCCCGATCAGCCAGAAGGGGATGAGCATCGCGAACAACGGGAGCTGCCGTCCCACCATGGCACTGAGGGCATCGAGCGGCAGC